>JAHELW010000072.1 GCA_024643985.1 Myxococcales bacterium
CCTGTCGAGCACGTCGTTCGCCCAGGTGAGCGACGCGGCGTATCCCGCGTTTGCCAGCATCATCGAGTTGCGCGGATGGATTTCCCCCGTCGACCCTTCCGCCTGCGCAAGACCATCCGTGAACGCAAGATCCTGCTGGTGGCAGCTCGCACAGCTCTGGGTCCGATTCGCGGAGAGCCGCTTGTCGTAAAACAGGAAGCGCCCGAGCTCGACCTTGGAGACCGACATGGGATTGTCTTCCGGCACGCGCGGCGGCAGCACGTTCGCGGGTAGATCCCAAACCCACGGCTCGGTGACGGACGAGGCATCACCCTCGCCGCATCCGGCTCCGAGCAGGGCTAAGACGAGTAGAGAAGGGATCGTTCGCATGCGCATGGTGGGGGTTCGTCAGTCGACGGAGAAAAACGACTGCTCTCCGCCCGGCTCGCTCCCGAAGGGCAGGCCGAGGTTTCGAAAGAGAGGACCGCAGTCCGAGTCGTCAGGCGGGGACATGCAGCCGGCAGGCGTGCCTTCCGCGTTGGTGCCGAGAGGCGCGTCTGCCACGAGCCCGGCGAAGTCCGCGACCACCGTGTTCGTCTCGACATCGAAGGCGTCGAGCTCGACCTCGACTCGATTCGGATTCGTGCAGGCCTGCTCGGGCGGCATCGTCAGGCCCTCGGGCTCGCCGCAGCCAGTGCTGCCGAGGTGCATCCGCCAGACCGAAGGGTTGTTCATGATGTTGCCCGAGTCGATCCGAAGGAACTTGTAGCCGCCGCGCCAGTTCCAGAAGAGAGCGGTGAGCCCGAGAGGGCCGGGCGAAGTCGAGGCGTCGCGATGGTTGAGGTCGGGAGGGAGCCCCATTTTGAAACGGAGGCCATCGTATTGGCCTTCGGGAACGGTTCCAACCACTTCGTCGTTCACATCGGCATTGCCGACTTCACCGCAGCCGTCTTCGAAGTCGAGAAGCGCGATGTTCTCGAGCTGAAACATGTTGTCGTCGAGCGCGACGGGCACCCAAGCTCCCTCGGAGCTCTTCAGCTCCACGTCTTGAACGTAGAGCCGGAAGTCCACGAGCTCCAGGCTCGTTCCATCGGAACCGAGATTGTCGTACGTCTCTCCGCACACGAAAGGCGAATCTCCCACTACGGCAGAAAAGGCGATCGTCACGTCCTGCGAGCCGCCGCTACTTTCACCACATCCCGCGCCAGCCACGAGCAGCGCGGTCGCAAGGAACCCCAGTCTTTTCATCGATCGTCCTCCGCGGTCTCTAGAGCCCGTCTTCCGCATAGGGAAGCACGGCCTGCAATGAAGACCTGATGTTTTCGGTTAGTTTGCGCTGCACCGCTTCCGAAGAAAGCAGTGCAAAATCGATGCCATCGAACCACTTCGTCTGGTCGATCTCGATGGACACGGTCTCGAGCACGGGGCTGTCGAAGACGAGCGGCCGGTCGAGCACCAGCTCGCAGTCGACCGCGTTCGACACCTCCGCAGAGAGCAGAGACTCTGCGCCGGTCGCTTGGTGCACCACCCGTCCCGTGACGAGGACGCTCCGGTCGATCATGTCCGCGTTTTCGCCCTCCAAACCGAGAGCGTCCGCGTCGGCAGGCATTCCGACGACGCGGATCCCGCAGTAGCGGCCGGGTGGCGGCTTCATCGTTCCGGCGAGCTCCGGCGTTCCGGCACTTTCCATCAGATCGAGAACGAGCGGTGTTCCCAGGCTCGTGGGCGTGTCGAGGACGTGGGCTCTCGCGCGCCTCGGTCCGAACAAATCCCATAGGTCCATGACAAGATTGTCGCACCGGATGAGCTCCACCTCCCCCAAGACGAGGAGCGCACGCTCCAGGTGCACGCGATAGCCGAGATCGGTCCGAATCTGTGCCGGGGTCGCTGCCGGCTGATAGGCCACGTCCACCTCGATGCCGTCGGTCACTCGCATGCAGTGCGCAAGCGTCAGCAGGCTGACCGAGGCCAGGATCACGCTCAGCCTAGAGCTCATAGACCAGCCCTGCGGTGAACGCGAAACCCTCGCGGTGAGTGCCGTCGAGACGTTGGATCAGAGGAACCGCGGCCGTCGCATGCAGAAGGACCCGTTCGTGCGGAAGTCCGATCAGCCCGAGTGTCGCGTAGGTGATGTGGCCTCCGGTATCCGGATCGCGGACGTCGCCGATGTAGCCCGGGCCATCGATTCGAAACTCCGCCCCGAGTTGGAACGCGAGGAACTTCCAAGGCTGAAACTGACCGATCGCGGTCTGGCGAAAGCTCGTGCTAGCCCGGGTGTCGGCGATGCCGGTCGTCGGAAAGATCGCGATCGACGACACGAAGAGCGACCACGGGTCCATGAACATCCCGTACGACGCCCCCGCAATCGGATCCCAAGAGCCGGTGCCCGCTTGAAACTCGAGCGGAAGCGGCACGCCGTTCTCGTCGTACTCGATCGTGCTCGTTGGAAACTCGAGGCCTCCAATGAGGCTGATCAAGTGTCTCGGCGCGAATTTCCGATCGCGCCAGATGACACCGCGCACGCGAAGGTCGAGGTCGCCAGGCGCCCAGATGCTGGACTCGGCGAGGTTCACCTCGGTGATCAGCCGGTGAACCACCGGCATCATGAGGAACACGCTGAACCGGTCGATCGGCGAGTAGGCGGCCGCGAGCTCCATGCGCTGTTCGGAGAGCGTGAGCTCGTCGACGTTCGCCTCTCCGATGCTGTCGTTGCGGTGCCGGATCGCCGCGGAGGTGCGGACCCGGTTGGCCTTCGGCTGCTCGAAGCCCACGATGGTCAGCGTCGGGTCGCCGACGGAGCACGTCCCGCACGCGGAGGCCTCCGCCGCACCCCATAGTGGCACCAGGGCCGCCGCCATGATCCAACCCGCTCGCACGGCCCGGAGGGTAGGTCCGCAAACGCCCCGGATGTATGCGGCAAATCGTCGCGGCGAGCGGCCTCGCCGAAAGGGGCGGAATCGCAGCGCACGCTACCGCCGCGTCGGGAACTTCGCGAGCTTGCGCTGGAGCGATCTCCGGTGAATTCCCAACCTTTCCGCGGCCTTGGTGATGTTGCCGTCGCAGTCGGTCAGGACGCGCTGAATGTGCTCCCACTCGACCCGCGCGAGCGACGGGGTCTCCGGAAGCTCGCCGTCGGCGAGTGAAGAGTCGGCCGGCTCGTGCGGGTCCCGGTCGAGGGCCGCGATGATCTCGTCGACATCCGCCGGTTTCGTGAGGTAGTGCGTCGCGCCGAGACGAACCGCCTCGAGCGCGGTCGCGATGCTGCCGTAGCCCGTGAGCACCACGATCCGGGTCGACGGGTCGATTCGATGAAGCTCGCGCACCACTTCCAACCCGGACTTTCCGGGCATTCGGAGATCGACGACCGCGAGCTCGGTGCTTTCCTTCGACGCGACGGCGATCGCCTCGTCATGGTCTCCGGCTTGCTCGACCTCGTAGCCGCGCTCCGAGAACGCGCGGGCGATCCGCGTTCGGAGCCGTTCGTCGTCGTCGACGAGCAGGATCGACGGCTTCGGTGCTGATTTGTCGGCCGTTTCGCTCATGCGCTCTGGGGGAAGACGACCCGAATCGTGGTCCCGCGACCGGTCGCCGATTCGATCAGCAGCTGACCGCGGAGCGAGTCTACGAGCGCGCGGGCGAGGAACAACCCCAGACCCATCCGGTCATCGCGCTCTTTCGTCGTGAAGAACGGGTCGGTTGCCCGCTTGACGACCTCGGCATCCATGCCGTGGCCCTCGTCGAAAAAGCAGAGCTCCACGGCTCCGAGCCTCTGCCGGGCCTCGAGGGCCACGCGCCCCTCTCGGCAGGCGTCGAAGCCGTTGCGCGCGATGTTCTCTACCATTTGAATCAAGGCGGCCTGCGGCGCTTCGATCGATTCGACGTCGCTCTGCGTTTCCCAACGTTCGGCCTGCTCGGGGTCGAGGCGGCTTCTCACCTCGGCAAACATCGCGTCGACCCGGACCGAGGTCAGAGGCTCGCCCATGTGCTCCCCGCCCGCAGAGGCCATTCGATCGAGCACGCGCCGACATCGGTCGAGCTCGTCTCGAATGAGCGCCGCATCTTCGAGAAGTCCTTCGCCGCCCGGCAGGCTGCGCGCCTGGCGCTCCATTTCGTTCGCAGCGACCGCAATCGTGCCGAGCGGAGTTCCAAGCTCGTGTGCGGCGCCTGCGGCGAGCGTTGCGATCGAGGCGAGCTTGCCCCAGCGGTGGGTCCGCTCTTCGGCCTCGGCAAGCGCGCGTTCCCGCCGCCGGAGCTCGAGGGAGAGCTGACTGACGAAGTACGTGATCAGCGCGACCGCGAGCACCAGCGCGATGAACATCCCGTACAGATGCGCCTGGAAGCCGCCCCCGTGGCCCGCATGCCCTAGATGCTCGCTCGGCACGTGAAACGCGAAGAGCGCCCCAAAAGAAAGCACGGACATGCCCGCGATGGCCCAGGTCCAGCGCGGCGTGAGCATCACTGCCGACATCGCGATGTACACGACGTAGATGACGCTGAACGGGTTCGTCGGCCCGCCGGAGAAGTACAAGAGCCCGGTCAACAGCAGCACGTCGAGAAGGAAAAAGATCCCGAGCTCTCCGGCCTGCTCTTTGCGTGATGCGAGCCAGAGGTTCGAAGCAACCCCGACGAGGACGAGGGTCCACATCGGTGCGGCCGGCAGCTCCACGTTCAGCAGCGAGGCGAGCCCGATCGAGGCTGCGACGATCGTGAGCGCCCCCCAGCGCATGCGCGAAAGCCACTCGGCGCCCGCTGCGCCGGGTCGAATGTCCGAGCTCACGAGTCGGTTTGGGCTTCGCCCTCGACCGCGGTGTCGAGGTCGACGTTCCCGTACATTGCTTCGGCGATCTTGTACGCGCTGAGCTCGAGGGTTTCGAGGGCGTCCTTGATTGCGATCGCGTCCCCCTCGTCGATGCAGACGTGAAGCGACTGAATGTCTGCCTCGACCTGAGCGACGATCTCCTCGGCAACGAGCTCCCGGCACTCTGCGACGGCGCGCTCACTCGTATACAAGAGGGCCTCTGCCGTGTTTCGAAGCTCGGCCAGCTCCTTGCGCTTCTGGTCCGTCATCTTGTAGGCGTCGGCTTCGCCGATGATCCGCTCGATCTCCTGCTCGGTGAGCCCACTCGAGGCGACGACGCGAATGTTCTGCTCGCGCCCGGTGCCGAGATCCTTTGCGCTGACGTTGACTACGCCGTCCGCATCGATGTCGAACGTGACCTCGACCTCCGGGACCCCACGAGGGGCCGGAAGAATCGGCGCAAGCTCGAACTTGGCGAGCGACTTGTTATTCTCCGCCATGTCACGCTCGCCTTGAAGCACGTGAATCGGAACGAAGGTCTGGTTGTCGACGCTGGTCGTGAAGATCTCTTTGGCGCGGGTCGGCACGGTCGTGTTCCGGGGAATCAACCTGTGAAAGACACCGCCTCCCGTTTCCACGCCGAGGCTGAGCGGTGTGACGTCGAGAAGCAGGACCTCCTCGACCTCGCCCGTGAGAGCTGCGCCTTGGAGCGCCGCTCCCATCGCCACGACCTCGTCTGGGTTGACGCCCTTGTGGGGATCCTTTCCGAAGAATTCGCTGACCTTGGACCGGACCATCGGCATGCGGGTCTGACCGCCCACGAGGAGGATCTCGTCGATCTCCTCGCGCTTCACGCCGGCATCGTCGAGTGCCTGCTGGCACGGACCGAGGGTTCGATCGACGATTTCCGAGACGAGGATCTCGAGATCGCTTCGCTTGATGGCCGTTTCGAGGTGCTTGGGCCCGGACTCGTCCGACGCGATGAAAGGCAGATTGATCTCGGTCTCGAGCGCCGACGAGAGCTCGTGCTTGGCCTTTTCCGCTTGCTCCTTGAGCCTTTGAAGCGCGACGCGGTCCTCGCGGAGATTGATGCCGCTCTGCTCCTCGAAGCGCCGGCCGAGCTCGTCGACGAGGGCATTGTCGATGTCCTCGCCACCGAGGTGCGTGTCGCCGGCCGTCGACTTCACGCTGAAGACGCCATCCGAGATCTCGAGAATCGAGATGTCGAACGTGCCGCCGCCGAGATCGTAAACGGCCACGCGCTTGCCCTCGTGCTCTTCGAAACCGTAGGCGAGCGCAGCCGCCGTCGGCTCGTTGATGATTCGGCGCACTTCGAGCCCGGCGATCTTGCCCGCGGCGATCGTCGCGGATCGCTGCGCGTCGTTGAAGTACGCGGGGACCGTGACGATGGCTTCCTGCACGTCTTCGCCTAGGAACGACTCCGCGACCTCGCGCATCTTTTCGAGAACCATCGCCGAAATCTCGGGAGGCGAGAACTGCTCATCGCCGATCTGCACCCAAGCGTCGCCCCGCTCGCTTTCGACGACCTCGTAGGGCACCACGCGCGCGTGCTTGGTGGCTGCCTCCGCGGCAAAGTCGAGACCCATCAAGCGCTTGATCGCAAACACCGTGCTGTGCGGGTTCGTGACACCCTGCCGCTTCGCGACGCTTCCGACGCGCCGCTCGCCGTCCTTCGAAAACGAGACCACCGAGGGGGTGGTCCTACTTCCCTCGGCGTTCGGGATGACCTTCGGCTCGCCGTTGTCGACGAATGCGACACAGGAGTTCGTGGTCCCAAGATCGATCCCGATGATTTTCCCCATCCGACCCTATCTTTCCTTATAGCGCGAGCGCGGGGTGGAGCGCATCTCTTGGGGCTACTCTTCCTGCGAGTCCGCTTCGGCGGCGGGCTCCTCCTGATCATCCGTGGGGGTCGGGGGCCTCGCCACCACCACCATTGCAGGACGCAGAAGCCGGTCGCCGAGGTAGTAGCCGGGCACCACCTCGGCCACGATCGTCCCGGGCGCATGCTCGGCGGTTTCCTCCTGCTGCATCGCATCGTGACAGGTCGGATCGAACTGCTGCCCGATCGCGGGGACCCGCTTCAGCCCGAGCCGACCCGCGATGTCCTCGAAGCCCCGGAGCACCATGTGCACCCCATCGATCACCGCCGAGACTTCCTTCGCGTCGCTCATCGCGTCCGCCGCTCGCTCCAGGTTGTCCACGATCGGAAGAACCTCTCTCAGCGTGTCTTCGACCGTCCGCCGGCGCACAACTTCGAGCTCCTTGCGGGAGCGTTTGCGAAAGTTGTCGAAGTCGGCGGCGATTCGGAGGAGCTGCTCCCGCATGCGATCGCGCTCACTGCGCGCCCGATCGAGCTCGCTGGGCTCTTCTTCGGCGTCTTCGTCCGGCTCCTCCGAAGCCACGTCCTGCGCGTCAGGCGCCTCTTCCGGAAAGATCACCTCTTCCTCTTCGCCCTCCGCCCCGTTCTCGGGCTTGTTCCCCTCGTGCTCGCTCATCTCTCCGTCCGTGTCGTGCTCAAGACCGCTTCGACCTGCCTGGAAGCCGTCCGTCGAGAACATCACTCAACAGGTTGGCCGCAAAACCCACCAGAGGCACGTATTTCCTGTAGTCCATGCGCGTCGGCCCGACGATTCCGAACGATCCCACGCTCGACCCGCCCTTCCGGTAGGGGCTCGAGATGACGCTGATGTCCCGGATTTCGTCGATCCCCGCGTCCGATCCGATGAACACACGCACACCGTCGGCCATGAGCGTCTGCTCCAGCAGCTCGAGCAGCTTCTGCTTTTCCTCGAACGCGCTCAAATACCCTCGGATCTTCTCTGCGTCGCCGAACTCCGGCCGGTCGAAGAGCGCGCCTTGCCCTTCGATCACCACCTGGGTTTGCTCCAGGTCTCCTCGCACCGTCGCCTCGACCATCTTTTGGGCCTGTGTACGCAGCTGCTCGTACTGACCCCGATCCGAGGCCAATCGGGTGGCGAGAAGATCCCGAACCTCCCGAAGCGTGCGCCCTTGGACCAGCTCGCCCAGGTAGTTGTTGACTCGCTCCAGCACGTGGTCGTCGATGTCGAGCTCGGTGACGACTACGCGGTTTTCGACTGCGCCCGAGCGCGTCACGAGGACGGCGAGCGTTCGGCCTCCGGAGAGCGGCATGAAGCGGAGCTGCTCCAAGCCGGCTTCCAGCACGGGCGGCTGTGCGATGATCGTTGCGGTCCCGGTGAGCCCGCTCAGGAGCTGCCCGGTTTCACGCACGGCATCGGCTCCGGGCTCGAGGTCGCGAAGGCGCTCGATGAGCGCGGTACGATGGGCTTCCGAAATCTCGCCCGCGGTCGCCATCGCGTCGACGAAGCACCGGAACCCCAAGTCGGTCGGCACGCGGCCGGCGCTGGTGTGCGGTTGGTGCAACAGCTCGGAGTCCTCGAGGTCGGCGAGAACGTTCCGGATCGTCGCAGGAGAAAGATTGATCGCGTAGCGCGTGGCGATCCGCCGCGAGCCGACGGGGTTCCCGGAGGCGATGTACTCGGTCACCACCGCGAAGAGGATCTTCCGATGGCGCTCGTCCAGTGTCACCGTCACGTCCACCTGAACGTAAAAGCTGGCCAGCTGCTGTCAAGCCCGTCCGAAGGTGCAAGAAATTGCGCGTCGACGGGAGGTTGCGGCAGGCTCGAGCCGTGCGACCGACCGCTGCGCTCCTTCCGTTCTCGCTCATGGTCATGGCCATCATGACCGTACCGACCTTGGTGCTCGACGAGCAGGGGCTGCCCCGCTACCGGCATCTCCGGAGCGAGGTTCGCGACCTCCGCGAGTCGAACGAACAGCTCGTGCGTGAGATCGCCACGCTGAAGAGTGAGATCGAGGCGCTACGAACCGATCCCACATACATCGAGCGAATCGCACGCGACGAGCTCGGAATGGTCCGCGCCGAGGAGCTCGTCTTTCAGTTCCCCAGGCCTTAGGTAGGCGCATCTCGTACATTCCCGCGTTTTTCTTGCTGAACGAATGGCACCGGGCGTAACACGGCGGTGATGACCGCCCTCGTTCAGGCAGCGCTCCGCGTCAGACGCACGGCGCGGTCGTCATGGGTCCTCGCGCTGACGCTCGTTCTGAGCGCGTTCCTGCTTGCTGGGTTCTTTCTGCCGGAGACCCGTGCGTTTGGTTGGGGTCAACTCACCTGGCTCGCCTGTTGGCTCGCGCTCGTGGTCGTGCGTGCGAGAGCGGCGCATCGGCATGGCGCCGACGTGGGCTCGTCCTTCGAGCTCGGCGTGCTCCTGCTCGTGGGTGTCTTTGCGCTCATTCAACTTCGGGGTGGAGTCCAAAGCGACCTCTATCCACTCGCCCTCGTCGCCGTTGCGCTCGTCGCGTCGTTCGCATTCCAGTGGGCGAGCATCGCACTGGTCGCGTTTGCGATACTGCTAGGATTTGGCATCGCCTTTCTCGGCGAGGGCATCCGAGATCCGATCGCGCTCAGCTTGAACGCGTTTTTCATCGGCTGCTTTGGCGCGCTCAGTCACTCGTTCACGCGCGTCGAGATCGTACGCGTGCGCCGCAAGTCGGAGCTGGCGCTCGCGGCGGAGCAGGAAAAAGCTCGCGACGACATGCGGTTGTTTCGGCTCGTCGCGCCGTCGTCGCAGGGCGTGCGCGACGAGGAGCGTCTCTATCAGACGAGCGTGCAAGAGGTGCGTCAGGCCCTCTTTCATGCTCTTCAGCTTCTCCATCAAACGCTCGACCTCCACACCTGCATCCTCCTGATGCCCGCGGACGAGGCCGACCAGCTTCGCATCGCCGAGCTCGTGACGCGAAGTGACGACCTTGCCGACGGCCCTTTTTTACTGGGCGAGGGCGCGGTGGGAGCGGCCGTGAGACGCCAGGTCACGACCAACCTGCCGCAGATTCGGGCTGGCTATCGCGGGATCTGCTACTACCGCGGACCCGCCGCGGTCCGATCCTTCATCGCGGTCCCAGTGCTCGAGCGCGGTCAGGTACGAGCCGTTCTCTGCGCGGACCGCATGGACGACCGGCCGTTCACTCCTCGTGAGGAAGCGCTTCTTCGCGGCAGCACGCCTCACATCCTGCGTGCCTTCGAAAACGAGCGGGTCTTCATGGCCCTCGAGAGATCCAAGCGCGAGCAGGAGATTCTCTACCGCGCCTCGCAGTCGCTCAGCACGGCGCTCACCCAGGACGCAGTCATGGAGGTGGGGCTGGCGGCAGCCGCCGAGATTGCACCGCACGATTTCGCGGCGATCACGGAGTACCAACCGGAAGGCCGCCGCCACGTCGTCAAGCGCGCCATTGGTGAGCGCGCCCTCGAGCTTCAGGGGCTTCGATTTCGGGACAACGCGTCGCTCACGGCCATGGTGGTCAAGAACCGCCACTACCTTCCCTATCGAGGCGAGTTCGACTCGAAGCAGCAGGTTCTCTTCACCAAAAAGGCCAAGCTGAAGGGCATGGCGTCCCTGCTCGTTCTGCCGCTCGTCGTCCGCGAGGAGCCCATCGGCACGCTGATCGTCGCGGCCAAGCAGCCTTCCGCGTTTGGCACGTCGGTGCGCGAGACGCTCCAAGCGCTGGCGAACCAGGTCGCGGTGTCGCTCGCAAACGCACGCGCCGTTCGTCAGCTCGAAGAGCTCGCGACGACTGACGGCCTCACGGGCTGCCTCAACAAACGCGCCTTTCTCGATCAGCTCGGCCAGAAACTGATGGCCGCGCAGCGCTTCGGCCGGAAGCTCTCGCTAATCGTGACCGACCTCGATCATTTCAAAACGGTCAACGACACCTACGGTCACGCGACCGGGGACCGCGTGCTCCAGGAGCTCGGTCGGGTGCTGAAGCGCATGAAGCGCGAAACCGATCTCGTCGCGCGATTCGGAGGCGAAGAGTTTTGCGTGCTCTGCGAGGAAACCGATGCACGAGGGGCTCGGCTTCTCGCCGAGCGCGTTCGCGAAGAGCTGGCCGGGACCGAGCTTCAGACCGAGCTCGGAGCCCTGAAGGTGACCGCCTCGCTCGGGGTGGCCACGTTTCCCGATCACGCGAAGAGCGCGGAGGAGCTCTTTTCGCAGGGCGATCGTGCGCTCTACGAGGCCAAGAACCGCGGGCGCAATCAGGTCTGTACGCTTTAGCCGGAGCGGACGTCAGAAACGCCGAAGCTCGAGCGTCTGGGGATCGAGCATCCACTCGAGCCGCCCCTTACCGTGCGACAGGTGCACGAGACATGCGGCGCTCGTGCCGAACGCGGGCGCGTGGGCGAGACGTCCGAGATGTGCCGCCAAGACACCGATCTTCGGCATGTGGGTCACCATCGCGACGACGTCTTCATCGGACGCGTCCTCGAGCGGGTGAAGCGCCTGCGCCGTCGTTCCCTCGTTGCTCGAAAGGGCTCGATGGACACGAACTGGACCGTCGAATCCCGGCCGCGTCAGCGCGAGGATCTCGGCGGTCTGCACGGCTCGAACGAGTGGGCTCGTGTAGATGCGGGAGTAGTGGAGATCCAACCGGCCCAGCATCTCGCCGACGGTCGTCACGGTTCGTCTGCCCGCCTCGGTCAGCCAACGATCGTGATCGGAGGCGGCCTCGGCGGCGTCTACCGCATCTCCGTGCCGGAAGAGTAGGACCCGCATGCCTCAAGCTTGCCACGCTCGCTACGAATCGTCTCGCGTACCGTGCGCCGACAGCGCGAACGACTCCTCCGGGGCCAGCACCAGCTTTCGTCTCGCATAGACGGCAAACCAGACGAGGCCGAGCAGATACCAGACGGCCGCTCCGATCACGACGCGCTGGTAGACGGGATCGGTGACGAAGAGCGCTATCAGCGTCCCGAGAGCGATGACCAGAGCAAGCACGGCACCGGGCACCCCGAGCGGGCTCCGATAGGGTCGCTCGATGTCGGGCAAGCGAATGCGCAAGAGGATGTAGGAAAGCATCTGAAGGGCGTACGCGATGACGGCGCCGAAGACCGCCATGTTCAAGAGGACCGCGCCGACCGGGTGCTCCGGGCCGAGCGCGTGAATTCCGTACGCGACGGCGTAGCCGAGGACGGCGCCGACCAGGAGCGCGATGTGCGGCGTTTGGCGGCGCGGATGGGTTCGCGAGAGCCACCGGGGAAAGTAGCCTGCGCGGGAGAGCGAGAAGATCTGGCGTCCGTAGGCGAAGATGATGCTGTGAAAGCTCGCGACGAGGCCGGTGACGGCAACGAGTGCGAGGAGCTTGGCTCCGAGGCCTGCGCCGAAGATGGTCTTGAAGCCCTCGAACAGCGGCTCGGCCGAGGTGCCGAGAACCTTCGATCCCGGCGCGATGCCCGCATTGAGAAAGAGCGTGAGAAAGGCCGCCACCACGAGCGTCAGCAGCCCGTACAGCAGACCGCGGGGAAGATCCCTCGCGGGCGTGTGCGCTTCCTCGGCGGCGAGGGGGAGCTGCTCGATCGCGAGAAAGAACCAAATCGCGAACGGCAGCGCGGACCCGACGCCCGCCAGGCCCTTTGGAAGCCAGATCGTTCGGCCCGGATCCGGTTCGACGTTGAGCGCCCAACCGAGGTCGAAGTGCGGCAACGCCGCGATCCAGAACACCAGCAGCACGCCGAGCGCGAGCACCGTGATCAGGACCGTGAAACGAAACGTGGTCTCCACGCCTGCGACGTTCAGACCCACGAAAACGGCGTATGCGGCAAGCCACCAGACGGGCTCCACGGCGGCCGGGGTCCCGAAAATCGCGCCTAGATAACCGCCGATGCCGACGACGATTACGGCCGGCGTCAGGATGTACTCCATGTTCTCGGCGAGCCCCGTCACGTAGGCGCCCCAGGGCCCCATCGCCGAACGAGCAAACGAATAGGCGCCGCCGGTGTGGGGAAGCGCCGCGGCCATTTCGGCGATGCTGAAGCACAGACCGGCATACATGGCCGTGATGATCAGGGTGGCGAGGAGCAGGCCGCCGAAGCCACCCGCGGCAAGACCGAAGTTCCAGCCGAAGAAGTCTCCGGATATCACGGCCCCGACGCCGAGCGCCCAGAGCGACCACACTCCCGCGTAGCGCCGCAGGCCACGCTGCGTGAAGTAGTGGTCGGCGACCGCGACGTACTCGACCCCTTGCCCCTTCTTCTCCATGGCGCGGAGTGTAGCGGTTTGAAGGGACTGGGGATAAGGTTCCGCGCATGCTGTCGATCGATCTCTCGGGGAAGCGCGCTTTGGTAGCTGGAGTCGCCGACGATGGCGGCTTCGGCTTTGCGATTGCAAAGGCGCTGGCTGAAGCGGGGGCATCGGTCTGCATAGGCACGTGGCCGCCCGCGCTCGGGATATTCGAAACGCTGCTGCGGCGCGGAAAGCTCGATGCGTCGCTACGGATGTCCGACGGGCGCAAGCTCGAGCTCGAACGGATTTACCCGCTCGACGCCGAGTACGACACGCTCGAGGGCACCCCCGACGATGTCCGCAAGCAAAAGCGCTACCGGGATCGAGGAGACTTCAGCATCCAGGGCATGGCCGATCGGCTTCGCGACGACTTCGGCGATGGTTGCCTCGATATCGTCGTGCACAGCCTCGCCAATGGACCGGAGGTCACCAAGCCGCTCATGGAGACGACGCGCGGGGGCTATCTCGCTGCGCACGGCGCCAGCGCCTACTCGTTCGTCTCACTTGCGCAGAGGCTGCAGCCGCTGATGCGCGACGGCGGAGCGTTCCTGGGCCTCACGTACCTGGCGAGCCAGGGGGTCGTCGCGGACTATGGTGGGGGGATGGCGTCCGCCAAAGCGTCGCTCGAGACCGACGCGCGAATGCTGGCCCTCGAGCTCGGGCGTCGATGGGGCCATCGCGTCAACCTGATCTCCGCGGGGCCCTTTGCGTCACGGGCCGCGTCCGCCATCGGCTTCATTCACAAGATGATCGAGTACTACGCGCTCAACGCGCCGCTCGGAGACGCCCTCCGCGCCGAGGAAGTCGGGAGCGCTGCGGCGTTTCTATGCAGCCCGCTTGCAAGCGGCATCACGGGCACGGTCCTCTTCGTTGACAAGGGCTATCACGCAATGGCCGCGCCTGCGGACGTCGAGGGTCTCATCGACCGTCTGCGCAAGGACTAGGCCGCGACCATTTCGTGCTGCACCGTCGGCCGAATGCTGGTCGTCTCGGGCGCTACCTCGAGCGTCGCGGCCAGCATCCTTTCGGTGCGCACGCGTTCGCCGAGCCAAGGCTCGAGGGCGCGCATCACCGCGCGGGCGGACGGGTGGCGTCGTGCGGGATTGCGGCTCAGCAGCTTTGCGACCAGGGCATCGAGCTGCTCGTCGAGATGCGGCGCGTAGAGCCGGATGCTTGGCGCGTCGTGGGCGATGATTCGCTTGAGCACGGCGGTGACGTCCCGCCCCTTGAAGGGCAGCTTCCCGGTGAGCGCTTCGAACATCGTGACGCCTACGCCGAACAGATCTGCGCGCCCATCGACATAGGGGTTGCCGCTTGCTTGCTCCGGCGAGGCATAGCTCGGTGTTCCATACACACGGCCCCGCTCCCGGCCCCGCTCGTCGGACGGCGCCGTATCCGCAGCGCATACGCCAAAGTCCAGGAGGTGGAGGTCGAGCTCGCCGAGGGCGCCGCGGTTCAAGAGGATGTGCTCGGGCTTGATGTCCCTGTGCACGTAGCCGTGCCGATGAACGCTGTGTAGAACCGAGGCCAAGCGAGCGACGATCACCGCGACTTGCATGGGTCCGATCGGACCGGACCGGCGCAGATACGAAGAGAGACTCTCCGAGCGCATGTGCTTCATCACGAGGTAGGGGGAGCCGTCGTAGAGCGTCCCGTGGTCGATGACGGGGACGATGCCCGGGTGAAACACCCGCCTTGCGACCTCGACCTCCCGCCGAACCCGGCTGATCAGGTCCGGATTCCCGGCGTGCGCAGGACGCAGCGTCTTGACGACCACCCGCTCGAGCGTTGCGAGGCGCTCGGCCTCGAAGACGATGCCGGTGCCACCTCTCCCAATCGCATGCCCAATCCGGTAGCGCCCATCCAGGAGCTGCCCCCGAATCTCGCTGCGCTCACTCGCTCCCCCCATCGGCGCAAGGGTCGAGTGACTGGGCCTTGCGGGTCAAAAAAACTGGCCTCGAGCCACCGCCCACCGGCCTTGCAGAGGGGACATTCTCCCCCCTCCCAACCCCGCTGATTCCAACCACTTACGACCCACACCGCGAAAACCCGCATGAGGTGGGGGGTGGTTGCCGTATTTGGGGCCTGGTTTGGTTTAGTTACACCACCCACCCACCCCCACCCGTAATCCTCCCTCCGCGCCTTCGCTGCGCTTCGGCTTGGCGGCGCATGCGCGCCGGGCTTCGCCCTTCGGGCTCGCGCCCCTGCGTGTCTTGAGGGTGGTTGCTGAATTGGGGGCCTGGTTCGGTTTAGTTATATCC
>JAHELW010000073.1 GCA_024643985.1 Myxococcales bacterium
CCGGTGGCCTTCCGAAAACTCCAGAATGTCCGCGACAATGTCCGGTTCGAGGGCGTCGTCGCGGCTTTCCGGGGCGGTCAAAGTCGTTCTCGGGCTTGGGCACGGGTCTTTCCTTTGGCCGCCCCCAACCGGCTTGATTTGGAGTATACAGCCCAATCGTTCAGTGTGGGTAAGTAGCTCCACTTTTGGAGAGCGTGCTCACAATTCGAAGATGGACTGGTCGGAGGCAGCGGAAGAGATCGAAGGCGACTTGGATGGACGCCTCGTGTTCACCTGCGAGCACGCCTCGAACGCACTTCCCGATCCTTGGATGTGGCCGGAGGCCGACCGGTGGCTCGTCGACACCCACTGGGCGAGCGACATCGGCGCGGGCGCCTTCACGCGCCGCGTCGCTCGCCTGATGAACGCGCCGGCGGTGCTCTCTCGTTTCTCCCGTCTGTTGATCGATCCCAACCGCTCCCTCAATTCCGACACGCTCTTCCGGCAAAACGCTGACGGCCATCAGGTTCAGTTGAACCAGTCACTTCTCGAGGCCGAGCGCCAGCAGCGTATCGAGCGTTTCTACCAGCCCTATCATGCCGCCGTCAGTGCGATGGTGGCGCGGAGCCGCGGCGATACGGTCTTTTCGATCCACAGCTTCACCGACAACTACGAGGGCGATGCGCGCGTCTTGGAGCTTGGCGTTCTATTCGACGACGACGAAGAGGCCGCCTACTGGCTCATCCGCCACCTCGAACGCGCGGGCTTTCACGTCCTGGCGAACGAGCCTTGGTCGGGGAAGGGCGGCCTCGCGTACTCACCCGTTCGCCACGCCAAGGAGTTCGGTTGGTGCGCCCTGGAGATCGAGGCGCGTCAGGATCTGATCGTCCAAGAGCCCTTTGCCGCGCGATTGGCGGAGGCGCTCGCGGACTTCTTCACGTAAGCTTCCGCCAATGCATCGCCTGCGCTCGGAACGCACCGGAATCTCGTATCTCTCGAACGAGGCCGAAAACGCCCCGCTCGCGCTGTGTTTGCACGGCTTTCCCGACATACCGCGCACGTGGTCCCTACTGAGCGAAGATCTCAGGGACGCCGAATATCGCATCGTGAGCCCGTGGCTGCCCGGCTACGCGCCTTCGTCGCTCGAGGGCCCCTTCGACGCACCGGCGCTCGCGGATCGGATCCTGATGCTGATCGACGAGCTCTCGCCTTCCGAGCCGGTACGAATCGTCGGGCACGACTGGGGCTCCGTGTTGGCGCAGTGTGCGATCGCACGACGGCCGGACCGCTTCCGAGGCGCCGCGCTCATGGCGGTTCCCCACGTGCTCGCAGTCGAAGAGAACGTGAAGGAATACCCGCGACAGCTCGGTCGAAGCGCCTACATGGGGCTCTTCCAGCTTCCGCTTCTGTCGGAACGTTTGGTCATGATGCGAGACCTCGCGTTCATCGAGCGGCTGTGGCGCAAGTGGTCTCCAGGTTTCGAGCCCGATGCCGACCACCTGGACGACCTCAAGGTCTGCCTGCGCTCGAGCATGCCGGCGCCCCTTCGTTACTACCGCTCGCTGAAATCGCCTCGCGTGATTGCGGAGATCCGGCGGCTCCTCGGCGCTGGACCCCTCGTGGTGCCCACCCTGTATCTCCACGGCGAGCGCGACGGCTGCATCGGGGCTGAAATCACGCGGGGACAGGAGGCTCACTTCAGCGCTCTCTTCGAGCAGATGACCTTGGCCGATGCAGGCCATTTCGTGCACCTCGAGCGCCCCGCCGAGGTCAACGCCGCGATCGTGGACTGGTTCGGAGCGCACTGAGCCCGTGGCATAGACGCGGGCTAGACGCCAACCAGTGGCAGCTGACGGCGCATGGCACCGCTGTCGCGGACGGGGATCGGGTAGCGTCCGCTGAAGCACGCGCTGCAGAATCCTTCTTCGCCGCCGACCGCGCGCTTCAGCCCATCGAGCGACAGGTAGCCGAGGCTGTCGGCGGTCACGTAGTCGTTGACCTCTTGGACCGAGTTGTGGGCCGCGATGAGCTCTTCCCGGGTCGGCGTATCGATGCCGTAGAAGCACGGCCAGCTGGTCGGGGGCGAGCTGATTCGCATGTGCACTTCCTTGGCCCCCGCGTCGCGAATCATCTTCACGATCTTTCGGCTCGTCGTGCCACGAACGATCGAGTCGTCGATCACGATGACGCGCTTGCCTTCGAGGAGGCTTTGGACCGGGTGAAGCTTCAAGCGGACACCAAAGTGGCGTATCGACTGCGCCGGCTCGATGAAGGTACGGCCCACGTAGTGGCTTCGAATCAGTCCGAGCTCGAAGGGCAGGCCCGCGGCCTCTGCGTAACCGAGCGCTGCAGCAACGCCGCTGTCCGGCACCGGCACTACGATGTCCGCTTCCACGGGCTGGTCTTCAGCCAGTGCGCGTCCCATGCGCTTTCGGGCATCGTACACGCTGATCCCGTCGAAGGAGGCGTCGGGGCGGGCGAAGTACACGTACTCGAAGATGCACATGTAGCGCCGCTTCGGATCGATCCGAAACGGTCGGAGGCTCTGGAGGCCCGACGAATTGATGACGACCATCTCACCCGGCTCGATGTCGCGAATGAACTCGGCGCCGATGAGCTGGAACGCAGGCGGCTCGGACGCCACGACGTATCCGCCGTCTAGCTTGCCGAGACAGAGTGGTCGAAACCCGTACGGGTCCCGAACGGCGACGAGCTCCTCTGGTGACAGGAAGACCAGCGAGTATGCCCCTTCGACGCTATGAAGCGCGTCGGCGACGCTATCGACCATGGTTCCCGCTTTGGAGCGCGCGATGAGGTGGACCAGCACCTCGGTGTCGCTGTCCGAAGAAAAGATCGACCCGTCTCGTTCGAGCTCGTGACGGAGTGCAAGACCATTGGTCAGGTTCCCGTTGTGCGCCACGGCAATCGACCCGTGCGCGCAGTCTACCGCGAGCGGCTGAGCGTTCTTGATGTGGCTTCCGCCCGCCGTCGTGTAGCGCACGTGGCCGATCGCGCTCCGCCCAGGGAGGTTTTCCAGCTGTGTCGCCGTGAAGACATCCTGTACGAGACCCATGCCGCGATGGACGAACAGCTGCTCGCCGTTGCTGGAGACGATTCCGGCCGCCTCCTGCCCGCGGTGCTGCAACGAATGCAAGCCGAGGTAGGCTAGGTTCGAAGCTTCCGCAGCATCGAACACACCGAACACGCCGCATTGATCATGAAAATGATCGTCTTCCAACACCACCACGGGTGCGTTCATAGCGCCGCGGTCCTCCCACGTCCATCGCCCCTGTGGACCCCCTCCGCGGCTGCGCTAGAACCATGCCGTCGGGATGCCACGGGTGTTGAAGCGAATCGAGTCGGTTGTGCCGCGCCGCTCGTCTGGATACGGCGGAAAGGCGCGCAGCCTCGCCGCCCTCGCGCGCGCAGGCTTTCCAGTGCCGGCTGCATATGCGATGCCGGGATGGGTCGGCGACTCCTTTTATTCGAGCGTTCTCGATATTGCGGACCGACCGCGCGCCCTGCTTCGGAGGCCCCACATCGCGGACGCCCGGCTGCACGCGATTTCCGAACGGGTTCGCGAGGCAACGTTGCCTCGAGACGTCGTAACCGCAGTTCACGATGCGCTTCTCGCAATGCGTGGCGAAGGAGCGACGAGCTTTGCTGTTCGCTCGTCGGCGACACACGAGGACCAAGAAGGCGCGTCCGCCGCCGGCATGCACGCGACTGCGCTCAATCTGACGCGCGAGGACGAAGTGCTCGAAGCGATCAAGGTGTGCTGGTCGAGTCTGTTTCGCCCGCGCGTCATTTCCTACTTGCGTACGCTCGGAGAGGACTTGCCTGTGTCGGTAGGCGTCGTGATCCAGGCAATGGTGCCCGCCGAGGTCTCCGGCGTTCTCTTCACCGTGAATCCCCTGACCGGCGATTCGGGCGAAGCGGTGATCAACGCGGCCTATGGGCTGGGCTCACCGATCGTAGAAGGTCGCGTGACGCCTGATACCTACCGGGTCGACAAGGCGTCGGGGCAGCTTCGCGACCAGATACTCGGCGATAAAGCGCGCCAGACGGTCGTCGACCGCGCGGGAGGCGTTCGAGAGGTCGAGGTTCCGCTCGACCAGCGGGCCAAGCCTGCCTTGGACGAGCAGCAGCTTCTTCACCTCGCCGACCTCGCGAGGCGGATCGAGAGCCACTTCGGCGATGCGCGTGACGTCGAGTGGGCGATCGCCGATCAGCAGGTATACGTGCTCCAGGCGCGGCCGATCGTCGTACCGCGCATGCGCAACCGCCGCAGCTCCCGACGCGACAGGCATTGGGACCGCCGAAAGATCGTTTGGAGCAATGCAAACGTCGGAGAGGCGCTGCCGGGCGTCGCAACCCCGTTCACGTGGTCGGTTCTCAGTCAGTTCAGCGACCTCGGGTTTAGGCGTGCCTTCGGCGCCCTCGGGTGCACCGTGCCCCGCGACGCCGAGCTCGTCGGGGACTTCCGCGGGCGCATTTATCTCAATCTCACCGAGCTGAGCTCCATCCTCGCGCAGATCCCGTGGATTCATCCCTCGACTCTCGTTCGGCTCGGGGGTGGGCAATACGCGGCCGAGCTCGACGAGGTCGTCGCAGAGCGTAGCTCGGCCGCATTTCTCCTGCGACTGCCGCAGACCGTGTCGCGCTATGTCCGCGAGAACTTCCGCCTCGGTGCGCGGGTCGACGAGTTCGAAACCTATTTCGCCGACGAGCGCATGCGAATCGGCTCCATCGATCCGAGGATCTTGGAGCCCAGCGGGCTCGACCGGATGCTGGGCGACGTCGAGCAGCTGCTGGACGATACCGGGTCAATCATGTTGACGGCCTACGCGAATCTCCTTAGCGCGGTGGTCGCTTTGCTGACGATCCTTCGTTTGTTCGCGCGCGACCAGAGCGCGGAGCTCTACCGCGATCTCCTTTCGGGTCTGCAGGACGTTTCAAGCGCTCGTCCGGGCTTCGTCCTACGGCAGATTGCGCAACTCGTTCGGCAGGAGCCGGAAGTTGCGGACGCCATTCGGAGCACGCCTCTTGGCGAGCTTCGCGTGGAGCGACTGCCCGCCGGCCGCGCACGCGATGCGCTCAGTCGGTTTCTCGTCGACTACGGACACCGAGGTGTGCGTGAAGCAGAAATCGCCGCTCCTCGTTGGGCGGAAGATCCGACGTTGATGTTCGCTGCGCTTCGTTCGCACTTGGTGAGCACGGTCGACCTCGAGGCGCGCGACCGGCGGCTTCAGCAGGCCCGAGAGGAGGCCGAGCGGACTCTCGAGCGCAGTGTGCCGCTTCCGTTTCGTCCTGCCGTGCGCAAGCTCTTGGAAGTGGTCCGGCGCTTCACGAGAATGCGGGAGCACCTCAGAGACCACGTGGTCGAGGTGCTCGGCTTGTTTCGGCGCATAGCCCTCGAAACGTCGCGGCGCATCGAAGCCAGGGAGCCGGAGGCCGGCTCCGATGCGGCCTTGTTCCTCACGCTCACCGAAGTGCGCCGCGTGCTCTACGACCAAGACGAGCGCGTTGCGATCCGCGTACAGCGTCGTCGTTTGGAGTACGAGCGAAACCGTGCACTGCCCGACCCGCCGACGACCTTCGTCGGTTTCCCGCCTGACGATTCGGGCTTCACCGCGACCGCGAAACGTCTCAAAGGCTTGGCAGCCAGTCGCGGAATCGCCGAGGGCAGGGTGCGAATCCTCCGCGATCCAGCGCAGGCGGCGGCGTTCGCGCCGGGCGAGATCCTCGTCGTGGCCGCAGCCGACACGGGTTGGGCACCGCTCTTCCTGGCTGCGTCCGGCGTCGTTACCGAGCTCGGCGGCCCGCTTTCGCATGCCGCGATCATCTTGCGCGAGTACGCGGTTCCCGCCGTGGTCAACGTGACCGCCGCGACGCGCTCCCTGCGTGACGGCGACATCGTGAGAGTCGACGGCGACGTCGGAACGGTCGAGGTGCTCGGCGAACGGGGAACCGCAGGATGACGATGTGTCGACTGGGGCAACCATGACCACCGTCCGCCCCGTCTTGTGCGTGCTCCTCGCGGTCGAGGGCGTCACGGCGGTCCTCGGTGGTGTCCGGCTGATCGTGGATCCATCGGGACGCCAAGTGGGCTTGGCGCCCGAGTGGCTCGAAGGCTCGGTCTTCGCTGACTACCTTTGGCCGGGTGTCATCCTTGCGCTGGGGCTCGGTGTCGTGGCGCTCGCGGCGGCTTACGGGGTATTTCACAATCGCCGCTGGGGATGGAGCGTGGGCTTCGTCGTTGGCGTCGCCCTCATGATTTGGCTCACCGTACAGATTCGCATCATCGGCTACATCTCGGAGCCGCCGCTTCAGCTCCTCTACGCATTCCTCGCTGCGGCAATTGCGGTGCTCGCGCTCGTGGGCGGCCGACGGGTTTAGGCCGAGCCCCGTATGCGGGGCGAATTCGGGTTTTCGCGGTGTGGGTCGTAAGGGGTTGGAATCAGCGGGGTTGGGAGGGGGGAGCGTGTCCCCCTGTGGTAGCGTCTCGGTGGTGGGGCCTGAGATCATCTATCGTGACGAGGATCTTTTGGTGGTGTCTAAGCCGGCGGGGCTTCCTACGACGGCGCCTTCTTCGGCGGAGCCGTCTCTCGTGCGCTGGGTAGAGCAGCGCGTCTCCGGGCTCTTCCTGCATCCGACCTCTCGGCTCGATTCTCCGGTGACTGGGCTCGTGACGTTTGCGCTCAACAAGGCGGCGAATCAGAAGCTGCTCGAGGCCCGCCGGCGGGGCGAATACGAGCGGCGGTATCTCGGCATCACGCTTCGCCATCTCGATGCGGCGGAAGGAAAATGGTCTTGGCCCATCTCGATCGACCCGCGAAGTGCCAAGAAGCGCACTGCGGGCGCCGGCCGCGGCGCGCGCGAGGCCCTCACTCGATATCAGGTGCAGGCTCGAGCCCCTCGAGGTGTCCTCTTGAGTCTGATGCCAAGGACGGGCCGTACCCACCAGCTTCGCGTGCACGCGGCAAAGGCCGGTGCGCCCCTCTTCGGCGACCACGCATACGGAGGCGAGAAGCGGCTGAGCCTTCCGGACGGCAGCGTCGTCACGGCGAGGCGGGTCATGCTCCATTGCGCTCAGGTCGGTTTTCCGTGGAGGTCTGCGTTCGTGCGGCATCGAGCTCCGATTCCCGAAGATATGGAGCGTATCTGGGTCGCGCTCGGCGGCCGCGCCTCGGATTTCGGAGCACCCTGAGCTGCGCGCGTCGCCGGGGCACCCTGCACGCTTTCGCGCTGACGTTCGCGCGTTTGCCCCTAGGAGAGGAGTATGAGCGGCCCCGCTGAAGTCACGCGCGTCCACGATCAGCAGACCTTTTCCGATGCCACCTCCTGGGAAGCCGCTGGCAAAGGTCGCTTTCGCGGCCAGCTCGATCCCGTCTGGGGTCAGGGTCGCGCGATCTACGGCGGCATCGTCAGCGCGGGAATGGCTCGCGCGATGAGCGCGCAGGTCCCCGTGGACAAAACCTTGAGGTCTTTCTCCGTCACCTTTGCCGGTCCCGTCGAGGCGGGCCGGGTCGACTGCAGCACCGAGAGCATCCGAGAAGGACGCTCTGCGAGCTTCGTGAGCGCCGAGATCGTACAGGCCGGGACGAAGCGTGCCGTCGCGAGCGCGACCTTCGGACTGTCCCGCGAATCATCGCTTCACGTTCCGGGACCCGCGCGCCCCGATCTTCCAGCACCCGACGCTTGCCCGGAGATGCCCTACCTCGAAGGGCTGACGCCGAGCTTCACGCAGCGCATCGAGTTCCGCTATGCACAGGGGCAGTTCCCCATGTCCGGTTCGGACGACTCGCGGATCACGGGTTGGTGCCGCTTTCGCCATGACGACGACCCCGCGGATGCATCCGGGATTCTCGCCCTGATCGACGCGTGGCCGGCTCCGGCGCTTCAGATGCTTCGCAGCCCCGCACCGGCTAGCTCGATCACCTGGAGCGTCGACATGTGTGCCGAACGACCCGACGCGCGGCTCGACCAATGGTGGAGTTTCGATGCCCGAACGGTGTTCGTGTCCGAGGGATACACGAGCTTCGAGGCGTCCCTCTGGGCCCCCGACGGACAGTACGTGGCGCGCTCGTGTCAGCTTGTAGGCGTGTTCGGTTGAGCGCTCAGTGGTTCGTCGAGAACTTCATCCCAGAGGGACGCTCGCTCGGCCGGTTGAAGTGCGCGTCGAGCTCGCGTTGAAGGATTTCGAGCACGTCTTGCTGTAGCTCCAGCGGGTGGCGAATCAGTCGCTCGATGTTGCGCTGGTAAACGAAGAGGCGCCGGTGCTCTTCCTTCGCGCCCTGCGCCGCCATCTCGTCCAGAAGAAGCGGCGTGCGAGGATCCACGCCCTCGGCGACGATTTCGATCCCAGGCAAGTCCGTGACCATGATCAGGTTCCCTTCGAGCCGCTTCGCCAGCTCTTCGGGCAGCTGGCGGAGCGCTCCCTGGACGACCTTTTCGAAGCGGCTGTGCGGCAACGACCACGGAGCGCGCGGAATCTGCCCGTCCAGGTGTCGCGTGTTCAAAAACGCGAGCGAGGCCTCCGCGTGCCGGCCCTGGCGATCGCGGAGAAGGCCCAAGTAGTACATGACGTCCGGGGACGCATCGCTCCTCGCGGCCGCGCGCTCGAGCAGCAGAGTGGCTGGCTCCAGCTGATCGAGCTCGAAATGCGCCCTACCGATCAGGAAGTCGAGCTGCTGGTTTTCAAAGGGCCCCTCGGGGAGCCCGAGCAGGAGCTCGGCCGCCGCGGCTCGGTCCCCCTGCTGCAACAAGGCGTCGACCTTGAGCACTGATGCGTCGGCGATGTCGTCGGCGGTCTGACAGCTCTCGAGCGCCTGATCGAGCACCCGGATCGCTTCGTCGAAGCTCCCGAGCGGGTGTATCAGAAGCTCGGCGGCGTTGAGCATCGCCTCGAGATAGTGCTCGTCGAGCTCGATCGCCTGCCGGTAGTGCTCGAGCGCCATGTCGAGGTTGCCGTTGGCGGCGTGAATGTAGCCAATGAGGTTGTGGGCGTCCGGAGAATCCCCGTCGAGCTCGAGCGTCTGCTCGGCAGACGCCATGGCGCCACTCAAATCCCCCTGGGTCACCAGCTCCCACCCCCGGTCGAGGTGAGCGCTCAAGCGGTCCATGAACCCTTCGTTTTGCTCGGACATGGTCAATCCGGAAACTTACGTGGCGACTTTCGCACGTCAAGCGGAACCGTGCGCTATGATTCTGGTGAAATGGTTAGGCTTTTCACTGCACTCGCGATCTTCGGGATCTGTGCGTGCGCGACGGAGCCGCTCCGGACCGGTCAGACGATCTCCGTAGGGACATCGGACCGCGGGTACCTTCGCGACGCAGTCGCGCTCGAAGACGCTGGAGAGGGATATCGGCGTCTTCGACCCCGGGAGGGGACTCGGTACGGGACCACGACCCTCGTGCGGGCGATCGAGCGAGCCGCCCGCGAGGTGGCTACCGCGTTTCCGGGAGGCTACCCGCTGCGAGTCGGCGATCTGTCTTCTCCCCGCGGCGGGACCCATCCGCGCCACCGAAGCCACCGGTCTGGCCGAGATGCCGACCTCCTGTTCTACGTGCGCGATGCCGGCGGTCTCGCAGCCCGCAACGAGGGTTGGATGCGATTCGATCGCTTCGGGCTGGCGGCTCTAGACCAGGGGGTCCGGGTCTTCGACGAGGCGCGAAACTGGCATCTCGTTCGTAGCTTGGTCATGGACCGGGAAGCCCGCGTGAAGTGGCTTTTTTGCTCGAACGAGCTCAAAGCTCGTTTGCTTCGCCATGCGGCGCGTCACGAACGCTCGCCGCAGGCGGTGATGCGTGCGACCTGGATCCTCCACCAGCCTTCTCGCGGAGATCGTCACGACGATCACTTTCATCTTCGCGTTGGATGCAGTCGCGCCGAGGGGAGTCTCGGTTGCCGAGAGGAGTCGCCGCACTGGCCGTGGCTGAACGATGCGGCGCGGAAGGACGACGTCGAGGCGCATACGGCTGCAAACGACACGCGATTGGTTGGCTGGCTACTGGCCGAGGAGCATTTGAATCAAGGCGGCCACGTCGCTCGGCGTCGCCTCAGCACCGCAGCGCAACCAGCCTTGGCCAGCTCCCGCTAGGTCGGTGAGATCGCGATGGGCTTCGTTCGCACCCCAGATCAAGACCGATGAGCCCCGGGGAAGCTCGTGCGCGAGAGTCGCAATCGTCGAAGGTTGGATGGAGGCCTCGACGCAGTCGACTACGACCATCGGGCTGAGCGAGGCAGTGGCCTTGAGATTGTCCAAGAATGCGACGACGTCCTCGATCTGTTGAACCGCGGCCGTCTCGCCGATCTGCCTCGCAATTTCCGCACAGCGGCTGCGATTCCGGGTTGCGACGAACACCATCGGCAACGCCGATCCCGTCGGCTGAACGGTCGGGTACTTCGACGTATCGAGCATTGCGGGGTCGATCTGCGCTCGATGGTTTACGCCGGAGTACTGCCGCTCCCGTCCGAGCTTTCGCGTCGGATCGCGGCGCGCGCCGTCCTCGGGAGGCGTCGAGCTTGCCTTTTCGGCGTAGGAAACCAGCCTCTCGAGGTTCTGCATGACGGCCTCGGTTGCTTCATTGCCGAGATAGAACGCCATCGCGGTACGCAGGTGCTTGTCGATGAATCGATGGAGCGGCACACCCGCCTGCGGGATCTCGTGCTCCCGCGCCATGTGAAGCGCCCGGTGCAGGATCTGAACCCGCACATCCGGAGTCGCGACCGTCTCGATCGCCTCCCTCACCACGCGGGCGATGGGGGTTTCCGTATCCATGCGATTCTCGCCGTTGGAGGCAGCATTTCCCGACTGTACCACGACACCATAATATTACCGTGATTTCGCCTCTCGGGCCAGGCCGGCCGCAGTGGTGCCCCTCGCGGCGCTCGTGGTACATCGCGGGCATGCTCGTGATGGGGGTCGACGAGAACGGGCTCGGGCCGCGGCTGGGGCCGCTGGTGGCTACTTCGCTCACGCTGGAAACGGCTCGGTACGCGCGCTCGTCCCTCTGCGCGCGCGGCCTCCGTTTGGGGCTCACCGACAGCAAAGAGACGGGCGGATTCGGGCGGATGGGCTTCACCGAATCGGTCGCCCTCGCGCTTCTCGAGATCGGCTCGAGGGGACGCAGCGTCTCGACGGCGGACGATCTGCTCGATCGGGTCTTCCCCGGAGTGCGCCCCCTGCTGCAGTCCCGCTGTCCCGACCCGCGGACGGCGGCTCAGTGCTGGGGAGTCGATCTTCGCCTTCCCGCCTTCGGGGGTGATCCGGGGTTCGGTCGAGACCTGCTCGACCGCTTGGTCGGCCGGTCGCGCCTCCGCGTCGTCGACGTGCAGAGCCGGGTCGCGTGCGCCGGAGTCCTGAACGCTGAATTCGGCGCGGGCCGGAACAAGCTCGATGTCGATCTCGGGCTCTTCGAGGAAATGATCGAAAACGTTCGGTCGCGTCACGGCGCGCCGCTGCTCGTCGTCTGCGGAATGATCGGCGGCATCCGAGACTACGCCTCGCGCTTCGGCCGCTTCGAGCCGGAGACGGTCGAAGAGCTCTCCCGTCGCCGCGGGCAGCGCCGCTATTGCGTCGAGGGCCTCGGGGAAGTGCGCTTCGAGGTCGATGCGGACGCGAGGCATCTACCCGTCGCCTTGGCCTCCATCGTCGGCAAGTACGTTCGCGAGGTTTGCATGCGGCGGATCGGCGAATTCTACCAGCAGCGAGATCCCGATCTTCAGCTTGCGAGCGGCTACCACGACCCGGTGACGACTCGTTTCATCGAAGCAACCGAGCCATCGCGCCGGCACCTCGGTATCGTTCGGGACTGCTTCAGGCGGCACGCATGAAGGTGATGCTAGGAGGCTCTCATGTCGGAACGTGACAGGCTGCCACGCTGGGTTCTTTGGACCGGCCTCGCAATCGCGGGCGGGTGGTTTTTGTACACGTTGCGTGGGGTCTTGGCGCCCGTGTTCTTTGCTTTCCTCATCGCGTACATGCTCGACCCGCTCGTCGATCGCATCGAGCAGAGTCGCCTGCTTCGAAACCGATCCTTTGGTCGAGCGATTGGCATCGCCGTGATTCTCGCGGGCTTCTTCGTGGTCACGCTGCTTGGTTTCCTGGTGATCCTTCCGATGGTCTTCGACGAGGTGGCAAGCTTTCTCCGCCGGCTTCCAGCGATGGTGGCCAGCACTCGTGCGGAGCTGGAGCCGGGTCTCGCGGAGTACGGCATCGAGATTCCGTCCTCGGTCGGCCAGGCGTTCCAGGAGCTCCATCTCGACGTCCAGTCCGTCGTGGCGAAGGGTTATGCTCCCGTCGCCGCCGCGATGCGCTCGTTCCTAGGGGGGACTGCGACCGCGGTCGCGGGGATCGTCGCCGCATTGATGATCCCCGTCTTCGCCTTCTACTTGCTCTACGACTTCGACCGCCTGATCGCGACCGCGGGGGAGCTCATCCCGCCGCGGCATCGTGAGGACGCACACGGCTTCTTCCGCGAAATCGACGCGGTTCTAGGGCAGTTCTTTCGCGGACAGTTCACGGTGATGCTCATGCTCGGCGTGTTGTATGCCGTCGGGTATGGGCTCGTTGGCGTACCGCTGGCGCTGCCCATCGGCATCCTCGCGGGCCTACTGGCGTTCATCCCCTATGTCGGCAGCATCACGGCTCTCGGGCTGGCTTTGTCGATGACGCTCCTCGATTGGCAAGGGTGGACTCAGCTCCTCTGGGTGCTCGGAGTGCACGCGCTGATCCAGGGGCTCGAGGGATTCGTAATCACTCCGAAGATCATGGGCGACACCGTCGGCATCTCGGCCATCGCGGTCTTGTTGGCTCTGCTGATCGGCGCCGAGCTTCTCGGATTCACGGGCGTGCTGCTCGCGGTTCCAGCGGCGGCCGTGCTCAAGATCCTGCTGCGACGATTGACGGCCCGCTATCGCGGCTCCGGCTTCTACACCGGCCACGTCGAGGTCACGGAGGCGTCGACAGAGTAGCGAGGTCCATCCCAATGCGAACGCGCGAGCCCTCGACGCGAACCCGTGCAGAACGAAGGAGTGCATCCCAAGGAGGCTCCACGGAATCCGGCGGGGAGGCGGCCCACGACCGAACGAGCGCGGCGCTCCGTCGCGCCTGCTCCGGTGTCGCAACATCCAAGTAGAGCTCGGTCTCCGGCCGCTCGTCGGGGTGCACCACCAGGCCGATCGCTTCGATTCCCTCGAGCGCGCCATTGCCGGCGCCAAAGCTCGACACCCGCTCGAGGCCCGCCTTCCAGTGGTCCGGGGGCTCGATCACGCCGGCGACCGCGGCGCCTCGGCTCAGCGCCGGCCACATGGCCGCCACTCGGGCCCGCTCGCCGAGCGATGGGAGGAGGTCGCGGTGAACGGCCACCGCCTCGGCGACCGTTGGCGCCGAGCCCGTGACGATCGTTCTGCCGTTCAGGATCGCGATCGCACTCCCCCCGTCCGGGCTCGAAAGAACCGGGCCGGTCGGCGCCTCGAGGCGGACGACCGCGCCTCCCCGAGCAGCCACGAGCCGGGCGTGACATTCCGCGAGGTCGTTGGCGTCGACACGGCTCCCGGTGAGCATGAGGCCGAAAGACTGCAGCGGCTGCTGCTCCGACCCGCGCACCCACAGGATGGCCTCGCTCAGATCTGCGAGTGGATCGAGTCCGCACTCCGCCTCGATTTCGCTGAGTTGCTCCCGGCCGACCGAGGCGTCCAAGAGCCTCTGCGCCGCGCTCGATCGCCGGACCGCAGCGGGATCGATTCGCAAGACCGCACGCGCAGCCCTCGGAACCTCGCGCAGCGCACGCGTCGCCCGCACGGTCCGCCCGCGCAGCACCGCGCCGTAGATCACGGCTACCATCGCGACCGAAGCCACCAGCGCGACGCTCAGGGAACGAGCCACGCATCGAGGGTAGGAACTTCTTTTCCCCGGGCAAGCGCTCGTGCTAACGCGTGCTCCATGCCATGGCGACGAATGCGGCTACGAGGGGCGGAAGTGCTTGCGCGTTGCGACGACGAAGGCGAGCTGGCGGCGAACGGAGGCCGTGTCGAGATTCGCTACAAGCCCAACGACGGGCGTGCGTACTTCGCGGCCGCCTCGAACCTGAGCCCCGCGGGGAATGCGACCGTCGAACCGGACTCGTTTTGCGGCCCGGCGGAAAGGGCTGCGAGAACGTCGAAGCCGAAGAAGCCTTCTCCAAGTGGCCCGGCGCCGGAGGCACCCGAAGCCGAAGAGCTTCTCGTCTACGCCGACGGAGCCTGCAGCGGCAATCCCGGACCGGCCGGCGTCGGTGTCGTCGCGCTCTGGGACGACGAGCGCCGGGAGCTCAGCGAGTACATCGGCGAAGCGACCAACAACATCGCCGAGCTCACCGCCGTGCTCCGGGCCGTGGAGCTCGCACGAGAGCTCGGCCGGCCCCTGCGGCTCTACACCGACTCCCAATACTCCATCGGCGTCCTCACGCAGGGCTGGAAAGCGCGAGCCAACAAAGAGCTCGTGGCTCGCGTTCAAACCGCGCTTCGGGCGCACGCTGACGCTGAGCTGTTTCACGTCCGCGGGCACGAGGGAGTCGTGCTCAACGAGCATGCGGACGAGCTCGCAGTTCGGGCCGTGAAGGACCGAGCGTCTACTGGATGGGTGGCGGGCTGAGCCGTCGCGCTGCCTCCTGCAGCGTCACGAGCTCGTACCCTGCATCTCGCATCATTCGAATGGACGCGCTGAGCGCCTCGAGCTTCTGCTCCGCGCGGCGCCTCAGATCCAGCCGGTGAGGCACCAAGGCACCGAGTCCGTCTTTCTCCGCGTCTGCGGCATCGAAGCCGTGAAGCTCGAGATTGATGAGCTCGCGCCCCAGCATTTGCCTCGTGAGAGTCGCTGCGGCTCGCTTGCCTCCGACGACGAGCGACGTGCCGATGAAGGGGAGCTGGAGCCGCGTCACGCCGATCGGCAACTCGACCAGACCCGAGCCCCTTCGCCAATAGGGGCGGCCCACCCGGTACGGGCGCCGCGGCGCCCGCAGCACGGCCGGCCCATCCAAGATAC
>JAHELW010000243.1 GCA_024643985.1 Myxococcales bacterium
TGACGACGAAGATCACGACAGGCGCGCTGCGTTGCGGGCCCGCGAAGGGACCGAGCCGGAGCCTCTTCACTCCGGCGAAACCGAGCACCGCGGATGTGATGACGGCCGCAACTAAAGCCAAGGCGCGCGTACGCTTCATCGCGGCCATTCTACTGAACACCGCCGGGGAAGCATTGCGGATACCGAGCGGGCCACCGCTGCATCACGTATTCGTCGAGCGGTCCGTACTGTTTGGCCGTCGTCCTGAAGGTTTGGACGAGCGGACACGGGTCGCGGGGCGCAACCGCATCTGGAAGCTCGAGGAATCGCTCGCCGGGCGGCAGAAGCTCGATTCCTTCGATCGCGGCCCATGGAATGGGCTCGGGATGGCGATCGACCAGATAGGTGTAGAGGAGCCGATGATACGCGCCCTCGTCGAGGTCTCCGCGCCGAAAATGGGTGTTCGACACGTTGTGATGATGGAGCGCGGCACGGGGCTCCGCGCGAACGGCGTAAATCCAGAGGGCGTCTTCGTCCGTCCACGCGCGGCGCGCAGGGAAGCTCGCGTAGAAGAACGCTGCGAGAGCGACCGCGAGCGCACCCCCTCGCAGCTCCCAGCGCGGCACGAAACGAAAGAGCGCCATCGAGAGGACCATCGAGACGCCGAGCACGGAAGGATAGAGGAGGCGCTCCGCGAGATCGGTCACCAAACGTACGAGCCAGTGTGTCTGGAGAATGGCCGGCGCATAGAGGAAGCAAAGCGCGGCAACCAGCTCGAGTCGTCGCTTCCGAATCGCCGAGACGAGCGCGCCGAGGCCGACGACGAGAAGCACGGCCCCAACCGCACCCCACCCCGCAAGCGCATCGGCCCGAAGCTCGACCGCGGCGTATCCGTGATTCGGTGCGATGGGAACGGGCCACACGGTCATTGCGAGCGCACGGCCGACGTTGTGAAGACCCAAAAGAATACGCATTCCTCCCTCTGCGCTGTAGGCCAGGTTACTCGTAATCATGGAAAGGCCCGGCGGACGTGGGAGCGAAAGCTGAAACGCGGCCACGACGAGCGTCAACGCGACGAGAGGCGCGACCGCGCGTGATTTGTCGGCGGTCGAACCCGGGCGGAGCACGATCAGCAGCGCGGCAAGCGGGGTGAAGATGATCGCCGACTCCTTCGCGAGCGCGGCCACGAGAAACACGAGCGCGCAAAACGATCCCCGTCTCCAAGTCGACGAATCGAGAGCAAGCGTGCAGGCGATCAAGACCATGGCGAAGGACAGCACATCGGCCTGGCCTGCGATCGCGCTCACCGCTTCGGTGTTGAGCGGATGCATCGCAAACAGAGAACCGACCAGGGCGGCTCGCTCCAGCGATGCCGTCAGTCGTTCCACGAAGCGAACGCTCATCGCGACGGCGAGCACGTGCAGCAGGACGGAGAGCACGCGGAACGGCAGAGGCTCTCCCGGCCAGAGCGACCAGAGCTGCGCCCACACGATGGGCATGAGGGGCCGCCAGGTGATGAAGCGCTCGCCCGCGTCGCGGCCCCAGAAATCGCGAACGAACGCCTCCCAGGTGGGCACCTCGCCCGTGACGACGGGATTGTCGACGAGCAGGGACGGGTCGTCGTACACGAACTGACCGTCGATCGCGATCAGGCCGACCGCGGCTGCAAGCGCGAGTGGCGCAGCCCGAAGCATGGTCCCGTAATTAGCCCAAAACGAGCCCAGCGTAGAACGGTCGGGCCGACCCGTGTAGAGTCGACTCGAACCGAGGGGCACTGAGCACCCCGAGGAGGTCCGGATGAAAGCCGTCTATGTCAGATATCAGGTCGACCCGGCTTTTGCCGATGTCAACGCGGAAAACATTCGACGCGTCATGAGTGACCTTCGGGAGAGCGGGAGCGACGGAGTGCGCTACCAATCGTTTCGCGAATCCGACGGGGTGACCTTCGTACACTTCGGGATGTACCGGGACGAAGCCGCGCTCGAGGCGTTCACGTCGAGACCAAGCTTTCAAGCGTTTCAAAAAGCGCTCAAGGAAAGCAAGCCGGCGAAGCCGCCCGCGGCGGAGTGGCTGGAGCTCGTCGGCTCTAGCTACGACGTATTCTGAGCTGCGATAGCATGCCCGAGGTCACTGCCGGCGCTTGACAAATCCTGCACGACTCGGAAAGGGTTTGCCCGTGGCGACATACACACAGGCGAGCGCACGGTGGCCCAGCCGTGACTGGTGGCGCGATCGGTTCTTGACCATCGATGTGCGGACACTGGGGCTCGCGCGCATCTACCTCGCATCTCTTCTCCTGTTCGATCTCGGCAAGCGAAGCCTCGAGATGTCGGTCTGGTACTCGGAGACCGGTCTTCTGCCGAACGCGATGCTCGAGGACCACCCGATGAGACCGTGGGGCTACACGTTCTTTTCCTACGTGACGTCCGATACCGGAGTGACGCTCGCGTTCATCCTCATCGCGGTCGTTTACATCGGCTTTCTGTTGGGGATCTTCACCCGCCTCTTCCACGTGCTGAGCTTCATTTGTTTGGTCTCCCTGCAGATCCGCGTCGACTTGCTGGCAAACGGAGGCGACTTCGTTCTCTGCAACCTGGTGCTGTGGACCTCGTTCTTGCCGATGGGCGCAGCGTTTTCGATCGATGCTCGGCGTCGGAGCGCCGCAGGAAAGGCGGTTCGCGCGCCGGTCGTCTCACCGGCCGTGCTAGTCATCATGCTTCAGCTTTCCGTCATCTACTACTTCAATGCCGTTCACAAGAACGGCGTGACTTGGCAGGACGGAAGCGCGGTGTATTGGCTGGCGCATCAGGAGCGTGTCGTCACGGCGATCGGCCTGTGGATGCGAGAGCAGCTTCCGTTTTGGGCGTTTCGAGGCATGACGTACTTCGCGCTCGTGCTCGAGTTCGCGCTGCCGTTCCTCATCCTTTCCCCTTGGGGACGGCCCTGGACCCGGCGAGCGGCGTTTCTCGGCATTTGGGTGCTTCATCTCGGAATCGCGGCAGTCGCCAACCTGGGCCACTTTTCTTTCGTCATGATCGGCTACTCGTTTCTCTTGGTCAGCACCGAGGACTGGGAGTGGCTGCAGAGGAAGCTCTCCGAGAAGCGAGGGAACGACGACCGTTGGACTCGGAGGCTCACTCTCCAAACAGACGGCACGCTTTCCGCCCCGACGCGATCGCCCTGGCGCTGGCTCGAGATGGGGGTTCTCGGCTTTCTAGTCGTCGTTGCGACTTCGCAGGTGCTGGTCGAGAACCCCGCCATCCCGAAGCTCTTGAAGCACGACCAGCCAAAATGGATCCGCGCGACGGTGCAGACGCTACGGCTCAATCAGGGCTGGCGAATGTTTGCCCCGGACGCACCTCGTTTCGACATGTGGCTCGTCTTCGATGCCACGACCGTCGATGGGAGGCGCGTCGATCCCTTCAACGAGCTGGCGTCGCGCTACGCCGATCCCGAGCTGCGAACGATTCCCCCGCGCCTCGGCCACAACTACTACTGGTGCGATTACACCGTTCGGATTCGAGCGTTTCGCAAGTACTTCCCCGAGCTCGAGGACTGGATCTTCCGCTACCACGAACGCACGGGGAACGAAAACGACCGAATCGTGTCGTTCACGGCCTACGAAGTGAGTCAGATTCCGCCCGCGCCTTTCGAGTCGGAGCCGAAAGACCTCAAGGTCACTCCCTTCATGCAGAAGTCGCGGCCCGGCTC
>JAHELW010000074.1 GCA_024643985.1 Myxococcales bacterium
ATCGCCACAACAGCAACCACCGGCGATTGGCGCGCAGCCCGAGGGAGCGCGTGCGCGGCCTACATCCGCAGTCCTACGGGCCGCATTTGCAGGCGCTCCCGCTCCGCGCAGGCCCGCGTCGCGTTTTTTCCGTGCCCCGTATGCACGGCAGTGCAGCCTCGAATTCGGGTTTTCGCGGTGTGGGTTGTAAGTGGTCGGAATTAGAGGGGTTTGGGAGGGGGGAGAATGTCCCCTAGGAGCTTGCGGGTTAGGGTCGAGATGCCGACTTCGTCGAGCTCTTCTTGGAGGAAGGCGCGGAGGGTGGGCGATTCTTCGGCGCTCGCGCCGGTGGCCCGATAGACGTCGATTTGGAGTCGGCGGTGGGTGAGCGTGTGCGCGACCTGACTCCCCGGCTCCCGAGCGAGACGCCCCCTCAAGCCGACCGCGCGGAGCGCATCGCGAGGCAGGCCTTCCGACATCGGAGCGCCCCAGAGCCCACCGAAGAGCGCGTCGCCGCTCTTCGTCAGCCACACCCTGCGGTCGGCGCCACGCCCAGAAGTCGCGATCACCGCGGAGAGGGTCAACGCGCGGGGCGCCTTCCGCGGTCGGCGAACCGGGAAGCGGTCGACGTCGCCATGCGAGAACGCGCTGCACTCCTCGACCCAAGGACACGCCTCACAGCTCGGCTGCGTCGGCGTACAGATCATCGCGCCGAGCTCCATCAGCGCTTGATTGAAATCACCGGGGCGATCGCCCACGACGAGGCGCTCAGCTTCGCGCCAAAGTCGTTTGGTGGTCTCGGATGCACCGATCGGGGTGTCGATCCGGAGCAGGCGCGCAAGCACGCGGGACACATTGCCGTCCACGATCGGCTCCTGCTTGTCGAACGCGATGCTGCCAATCGCGCCTGCCGTGTAGCGGCCGACGCCAGGCAAGTCGCGGCGGGCCTCGGCATCTTCCGGGACCTGTCCGCCGTAGCGGGCAACGACCTCGCGCACTCCGGCGTGGAGCAGGCGGGCGCGGCGGTAGTAGCCGAGCCCGCTCCAGTGCGAAAGGACGCTGTCCTCGTCGGCGGCAGCAAGCGATTCGGCGGTCGGGAAGCGCGCCAGAAAACGGTCGTAATACGGAATGACGGTGTCGACCCGAGTCTGCTGAAGCATGATCTCAGAAACCCAGATCGCGTACGGGTCGCGGGTAGCCCGCCACGGCAGATCCCGCGCCGCCCGGTCGTACCAGCCGAGCAGCTTCTCGCGAAAAAGGGACATCTAGAGATACTCGTAGAACAGTCTCTCCGGGTTTTCGAGCGTGTCGAGCACGTCGTACGCGAAGGCCGCGCCAACGTGGCCGTCGACGATGCGGTGGTCGAAGGAAAGCGACAGCAACATCACCTTTCCTACGACGATGCTGCCGTCGCGCACGACCGGCCGTTCTTTGATTCGATGCACGCCGAGAATACCGACTTCCGGATGGTTCAAGATGGGAGTAGCGAGAAGCCCGCTCTGCTTGCCAAGCGACGTCACCGTGAAGGTCGAGCTGCGGAGGTCTTCCGGTTGCAGGCGACCCTCCCTCGCCTTTTCGGCGAGCTCCTCGATGCGGCTCGCAAGCTCGAACAGCCGCAGCCGATCCGCATGATGGACGACGGGAACCACGAGCCCCGCATCGGTCGCCGTCGCGACGCCGATGTTGTAGTAGTGCTTGTAGACGATTTCCTGCGTGCGCTCGTCGACCGCGCTGTTGAGCACCGGGTGCCGCTGTAGCGCCTCGGTGACCGCCCGAATGATGAACGGGAGAAACGTGAGGCGAATGCCGCGCCGCTCGGCCTCCGGCGCAAGCCGGTCCCGGAGGTCGACGAGCCGGGAAGCATCGCACTCTTCGACGAACGTGAAGTGGGCCGCGGTGGTCTTCGCATGGCGCATGCGCTCGGCGATCTTGCGACGCATTCCGACGATGGCCTCTCTTCGCTCGAGCGGCGCATGCGGCTGATCGTCGGCCATGTCCATGCGGACGGCCGCGCGCACGTCGTCACGGGTCACGCGCCCATCCGGGCCGCTCGGCCGGACCTTTCGCAGGTCGACGTCCATGTCCCTGGCGAGCCGGCGGGTCGCGGGCGTGGCCAGCGGCTTCGCCTGAAAATACTCGATCTGAGGGCCGCCTCCCGGCGAGGTGCGAAGCGCTCTTCGCTGCGCCGCGATCGCAGGGCGGACCGAGCTCTTTCGCCCCTCGTGATGGCCGTTGCCGCTCGAGGTGGCGCCGTGGGCTTCTCCAAACAGCCCGGCTCCCGGCAGGTCATCCGAAATGTCACCGACCGCCGCGGCGGGCGGCCGGCTCGAGCGCTGGGCGCTCCCGACGTTCGACTCGCCGGCGGGCTCGAGCGTCAAGATGATCTGGCCGACCTTCGCGGTTTCACCGACGTCGAAGCGCAGGGCCTCGACGCGCGCATCGCAGGGCGCGCCAATCGTCACGGTGGCCTTGTCGGTCATGACCTCCACCATCGGATCGTCCTCGGACACCGCATCGCCGACGTTGACGAACCATTCGACGATCTCGCCCTCGCTGACCCCCTCGCCGATGTCTGGCAACCTGAACTCGAGCCGCGCCATCTCAGTACCTCGCAGTCTCGAGGAGTGCCGGAGCAATCCGGTGCGCCAGGGGAAGGTAGTCGCGCTCGTGCGTCAATGGAAAAGGCGTGTCGTACCCGGTGACGCGCCTCGGCGGCGCCTCGAGATGCAGGAACGCGCGCTCGGACACGAGCGTCACCAGCTCGCTCCCGAAACCGCACGTCTGGGGCGCCTCGTGCGCGACCACGAACCGGCCGGTCTTCTGGACGCTCGCGACGATTGTCTCGATGTCGACCGGCCAAAGCGTTCGGAGATCGATCACCTCGACGTCGATCCCTTGCTGGGCGACCGCCTCGGCTGCTGCAAACGCCTCGTACAGCATGGCCCCCCACGCGACGCACGTGACCTGCTCGCCAGAACGGACCACCTTCGCCTCGCTCAGCGGCACGCTGTACGGCTCGTCCGGAACGTCCATTTTCACCGCGCGATACACTCTCTTCGGCTCGAAGAACAAGACCGGATCGTCGTCGCGAATCGCCTCGATCAAGAGGCCCTTCGCGTCGTACGGGTTGGAGGGGCAGACGACCTTGAGCCCGGCTTGGTGAATGAAGAGCGATTCCGGTGACTGAGAGTGATACTGCCCCCCACGGATGCCGCCGCCGTAGGGGGTTCGCACCACCATTGGAACGTGAAAGTCACCGGCGGTGCGGTATCGGTACTTGGCCGCCTCGCTGACGAGCTGGTCGAACCCTGGATAGATGAAGTCGGCAAACTGAATCTCCGGAACGGGTCGGAGTCCGTAGAGCGCCATCCCGATCGCCGTGCCGAGAATTCCGGTTTCCGAAAGCGGTGTATCCAACACCCTCTCGTCGCCGAACTCTTCGCGAAGGCCCTGAGTCACCCGAAACACTCCGCCGAGACGGCCGACGTCCTCTCCCATCACGAGGACGTCATCGTCACCCCGCATCGAATCGCGAAGGCCGCTCTGAATCGCCTGAACGAGATTCATTCGAGTCATGACTCCTCCTCGTCGGGCGCCCGCGGACCCGCGACGCACCGAGCCTGCTGCTCGCGGAGGTGCCAAGGCTGTTCTGCATACACGTCGGTGAAGACGTCGCCGAGCGCCGCCGGGGGCTTCGCTTCGGCCTCCTGTACGCAAGCTTTCACCTCGGCTTCACACACCGCGTGCCAGTCCGAGTCGAGCTCGTCGGTCCAGACGCCACGCTGCTCGATGTGCTTGCGCAGCCGCAAGATCGGGTCGGCTCGACGCCAGGCGGCCACTTCTTCCTCGGAGCGATAAACGCGCGGGTCGTCGGAGGTCGAGTGGCCCCCGAGCCGATACGTCATGAGCTCGATGAAAGTCGGCCCGGAGCCTTCGGCCGCCCGCTGGACCCCCTCGCGAACCGCCCGCCACACGGCGAGAACGTCGTTTCCGTCGATGCGCGCTCCGGGCACTCCGTACGCCGATGCTTTCTCGGAAAGCGTGCGCACGGCGGTTTGCTTCTCGGTCGGCAAGCTGATCGCGTAGCCGTTGTTGCGGCACAGAAACACGACCGGCGCCCGGTACACGCCGGCGAAGTTCATCGCCGCATGAAAATCGTTCGCGCTCGTCGCACCGTCTCCGAAGAACACCCCGACGCATTCGTCCATGCCGCGCTTTTTCGCTGCCATGGCGATGCCTACCGCATGCGGGATCTGCGTTCCGATCGGCGCGCTCACCGAAAGATATCGGTGCTCGCGGCTAAAGGTGTGATCGGGCATTTGTCGGCCGCGCGCGGGGTCGCCGGCGTTGCCGTACATGTGGTCGACGTAGCTCTGCAGCGGATACCCACGCCAGAGGAGCGCGCCTACCTCGCGGTAGCACGGGACGATCCAATCCTGATCGCGGAGCGCGGCCGCGGCGCCGACGATGGCGGCCTCCTCGCCGAGCGAGCCCACGTGGAACGCGATGCGGCCTTGCCGCTGGAGCTTTTCGAGGCGGTCGTCGACGACGCGCGTTCGGACCATCGCCTTGTAAAACGCGACGACGCGGTCGATCGACAAACCCGGATCGAGATTGGGATCGAGACTTCCGTCATCGCGAATGACCTGCATGAGCCCCCTTTTTGCTTACGCTAACACCGAAAGCTTTCGCTTCCTCCCGTACCGATTCATGGTGGCAGCCGGCTCGCCGGTTGCCCGCTCGGCCAACACACCCGAAAGAAACGCCTCCGCCGCCCGGTAGCTCGAGCGAACGAGCGGGCCCGAAGCAACGAACGCAAAGCCCATGTCCCGCCCGGCCTGCTCGTAGTCGTGAAACTCGGCCGGGTCGACGTAGCGCTCGACCGTCGCGTGTCGCCGGGTCGGGCGCAGGTACTGGCCGATCGTCAGGACGTCGACGTCGGCCGCCCGGAGGAGCTCCATCGCCCCGAGCACTTCATCGCGCGTTTCTCCAAGCCCCACCATGAGGGAAGACTTGGTGACGCCAGCGCCAAACGCTTTGGCCGCGACCAAGACGTCGATCGACCGGTCCCAGGAGCAGCGCGCATCGCGTATCGGTCGCTGGAGCCGGGGCACCACCTCCACGTTGTGCGCAAACACGTCCGGCGCGCCTTCCTGGACGACGGTGCGGACGTCGTCGTGGCTTCCGCCGAAATCACCGACTAGGGTTTCGACCCGAAGCGCCGGGCTGCGCTGCTTGATGCGTCGCACGGTCTTTGCCACGTGGGCCGCGCCGCCGTCGGGAAGATCGTCCCTGTCGACCATCGTGAGCACCACGTAGGCCAACCCCATTTCGGCGAGCGAGACCGCGGTGTTCTCGGGTTCGTCGGGATCGACGCGTCCGCCCGGCCTGCCCGTGTTCACGGAGCAGAAACGGCACCCGCGGGTGCAGGTCTCCCCCAGGATCATGACGGTCGCCGTGCCCTGACCCCAGCACTCGAAGATGTTCGGGCAGCGGGCTTCCTCGCAGACGGTGTGGAGCTTTCGTGCGCGAAAACGCGCCTTGAGCCCCTCGAACTCTTCCTGCTGAGGCCCCGCGGGGAGCCGCACGCGAAGCCAGTCGGGTTTGCGGGCAGGCAAGGTCATCCAGTGCTTCCTCCGATCCTGAGCCAAGCTCTTAGGGGTCTGCGCCCCCGGTGTCAAACTCGCCTAACACTTCGAATTGTGACGGTTTCCCGGCTTGCGCGCAATGTTGCGGAAGAGCCGGCCACCGAGGCGCAATATTTTCGCAATTCCTCTTTACGTGGCCACCTCGTGCCCCATAATCCGTCATCGCAGAGCTTCAAATCCCGTCAGGAGCAACTCGATGGATCAAGAAAGAAGGCCGCGGCGCGCAGGACCTCTAGAGCGCCCGGGCGCCGTAGGCGGCAAACGAGACATCAATCGTCGCAAGCGCGTTCAGGACCTGGTCGACGCCGGGCTCAGTCTTTTCCTCGTGCGCGGCATCGAGGCGGTCACCATCGACGAAGTCGCCCGAGAGGCCGGCATGGCGAAGGGCAACTTCTACCGCTATTTCCGCGACAAGGCGGACCTGGTGGAGGCAGTGATCGAGCCGGTCGCCGGGACGACTCGACAGGCGCTCGACGAATGCCACAAGCGGCTTTCCCAAATTCGCGATCGAGACGAAGCGATGAGCGCCTACGCGGAGCTGGGAAACCGACTCGTCGGCGCGCTCGCGATGTACCCGGACGCGATGTGCCTCTACCTGCAGGAGCGCCGTGCTCCCGCTACGACCGCACGGCAGGCGATCTCCGACCTCGCCGCGGAGCTCGACCATCGGGCGGTGGCGCTGAGCCAGGCGGCAATCGACCAAGACCTCGTAGTCGTCTCGAATCCGAAGGTCAGCGCGCTCGCGGTGCTGGGCGCCGTCGAGGCCTTGGCGCTCGCATCCGTGCGAAATCAAGTTCAGATGGACCCGGTCGAGACCACGAAAAGTCTGATTTCGATCGTCCTCGAAGGCTTGCGTAAGTAGCTGCTAGACATCCGTCCAGCCCGAAACTACCGCTTGGGCGTCTTCTTCTTCACAATCGGGCGGCTATGGCGGGGATTGTAATCGCCTTGCCCGTTCTGTGGCTGGCCATGACGGCCGTCGCGAGCGCGGCAAGTGACGCAGGGCCCAAGGGCAGCGCCGGAGAGCTCGGCACGGTCGTCATCCTCGTCGTCGTCATCGGGGCCGCATACGTGCTCGCGCACAACGTGGTCGAGCGCCTGCAGCGTCGCTTTCTCGTGGTGAGCGGCGCCGAGTATTTGCTGCTCGGCGTCTTGCTCGGTCCGACGTTCCCGGCAATCGGGGTCTTCGACAACATCACCGGCATCGTTCCCATCATCGCCCTCGCAGCCGGCTGGGTCGGGCTGCTGCGGGGAACCGACTTCAACTTCGCGAGCCTTCAAAAGCTCGATCCCGCGACCTGGCGAATCGTCTTCCTGCACCACTTGCTCCCCGGCATCGCCGTAGGAGCAAGCGCCTTCTACTTCTTCACCGAGTCGGGCCTCCTCTTCGAGCCCTGGCAGCTCAGGGCCGAGGAACCGCGCACGGCGATGCTGAGCGCGGCGGCGCTCGCATGCTTCGCGGCCGCCGACTCGGCAGAGCCCTTCGACCTGCTCTCGCGGCGCTACGAGATCAGCGGCCGCCTCTCCCCGCTCCTACGAAACGGCACGCGGCTCGGCGACATCCTCGTCATCCTCGCGTTCGGCCTGATCTTCTGCGTCTTTCACGAAAGCGCACCCGGCGCCCAGCAGTACTCGCCCTCGCTTTGGGCCTGGGTCACCGTCCTCCTCGGCGCCGCTCTCGGCTTCCTGTTCTCGCTGTTTTTGGCGGGAGACGAGTCCGACAACTCACGCTTTTTAGCGCTCGTCGGGATCATCGCGTTTGCTTCGGGCGGCGCCTATTTCCTCGAGCTCTCTCCGCTCGCCGTGAACCTCTCGATGGGCTTCGTGCTCGTGAATTTCGCGCGAGGCGGCCACCTGCTCCACAGCACCCTGGAGTCGACCGAGCGGCCGATGGCCATCGTCCTCCTGTTCTTCGCCGGTGCGCTTTGGAAGCCGACCGACCTGCAGATCACGCTGATCGCGCTCGGGGGATTTCTCCTCCTTCGAACCACCGCGAAGTGGCTCGCCAGCGTCGTCGCGGCGTGGGGCACCAGCCTCCGCAAGGACTTGTTCCGAGGGCTTCTCGCACACGGTGACGTCACGTTGGCGATGGCCGTCTCGTTCCGGCTCGTGTATCAGGGCGGTGCGGCGGACATCGCCTACTCCGTCGTTCTCGGCTCGATCATCATCAACGACCTGCTCGCGCCGCGGCTCCTTCGAGGTTTGCTCGCCGACCAGGGTGAGATTCAACGCGAGCTCCGAGAGGACTCCAGCACGTCGCTCGAGGTATCTGCGAAATGAACATCGTCATCATCGGTATGGGAGAGGTCGGCCGCCATCTCTTGAGTGTCCTCGACAAAGAGGGACACGACATCGTCGCGATCGATTCGAGCGCAAAGGCCGTGCAGAACGCCGAAGAGAACTACGACGTCGCGTCGATGGTCGGCTACGGGGCGAGCGAGACACTGCTCAAGATCGCGGGGGCAGCCCGTGCCGATCTCGTCGCCGCCGTGACGAACCACGACGAAATGAACCTGATCGCGGCGTTGGGCGCCAAGCAGCTTGGCGCCAAGCACGTCGTTGCCCGGGTTCAGGGAACCGCGTGGTCCGAGTGGACCGAAGGCATCCGCTACGGGTTGCTCGGGGTCGACGTGGTGATCAACCCTCGCGTGCTGGTGGCCCAGGAGCTCGGACGGATTGCGCGATCCTACGGCGCGTCCGACGTCGTGGACCTCGCGCAGGACCGGGTCGAGCTCGTCCAGATCGACCTCGGGGAGTCACGCGTGTTGAACAAGCCTCTTTCGTCCGTCGAGCTCCCTCCCCACACGCTCGTGAGCGCGGTCGTCCGCGACGGGGAGCTCTTCGTTCCGGGGGGCGCCGACGTCTTGGTGCAGGGCGATCGGGTCTACCTGATCGGTCGACCCGAAGGCGTTCTTGCGGCCGAGCGTCTGTTCAGCAAGGAGCGTGAGGCTCGCAGGATTTGCATCGTCGGTGGGGGCGTCGTCGGAAAGGCGCTGGCGCGCGAGCTCCTCTCGCAGGGGGCCACGGTGATGATGATCGAAAGCGACCTCGAGGCCGCCGAAGAGATCAGCGCGGAGTTTCAGGGCGTCGAGGTCGTCCACGGCGACGGCACGGACGGGAACCTGCTGGAGGAGCAGGAGGTCGGCACATACGACCTCTTTGCCGCCGTGACTCGCCAAGACGAGATCAACCTGATGGCGGCGCTGCTCGCACAACGGGCCGGATGCAAGCGCACGGCCACCATCGTACAGCGGGCCGACTACGCCTCGATCTACCGGCAGCTCGGCGTGGACATCGTCCTTTCGCCGCGTACGGTCGCCTCGGATCAGATCTTGAGGTTTTCGCGAGGAGGCGGGCTCCACAGCCTCACCGTGCTCGAAGACGGCCAGGCCGAGGTCGTCGAGCTCACGGCCAGCGCGAAGTGTCGAGCGGTCAACAAGCCGCTGCATCGGATGAATCTGCCGAGGGGCTCCCTGCTCGCGGCCATCGTGCACGGGGACGACGTGATCATCCCGCACGGAAAGGACATCGTGCACCCCGGCGACCGGGTCATCTTGATGACGACCAAAGACGCGCGGCCCACCGTCGAGCGTCTCTTTCGACCGAGGGGTGAGTGAGCACCAAAGCACGCGATTTTCGGGGTGTCATCAGGCCCGTTGGTGCCGTGGTGTTGGGCATCGGCGTGATGATCGCGCTTTGCGCCGGCGTCGGGATGGTGTGGGACCGGTTCGCGCCCGATCCCGTGCGTCCCCAGGGCGGCGCGGCAGAGCTCGCGCTCTCGGCCATCATCGTTTCGGTCCTGGGTCTCACGGCTTTTCTCTATGGCAAGCGGTTCACTTCGGAACGCATCACGCGGCGTGAAGCGCTTCTCGCCGTGAGCCTGATCTGGATCGCCGCAGGGGTGTGCGGGGCAATTCCTTTCATGCTCGGCGCCCGGATGTCGCCCGCCGATTCCTTCTTCGAAGCGGTGAGCGGTCTCACGACGACGGGCGCGACCGTCGTCACCAACATCGAGGGGCGCTTGTCCCGTCCTCTGCTCCTCTGGCGCTCGCTGATTCAGTGGCTCGGCGGCATGGGCATCGTCGTGCTGTTCGTCGCGGTTTTTCCAAACCTCGGCGCGGGGGGCAAGCATCTCTTCCGCGGTGAAGTCCCCGGAACGACTGCCGAAGGGCTTCGTCCACGAATCGCCGAAACCTCCTTTGCCCTTTGGAAGCTCTACGCGCTGTTGACGCTGATCGAAATCGGCCTCCTCAAGGTGCTGGGCCTCGACCTGTTCGACGCGGTCTGTCACGCCTTCACGACGATGTCGACGGGCGGGTTCTCCACGCTGGACAGCTCGATCGGGGGCTTCAATCGACCCGCGGTGGAGTACGTAATCGCCTGCTTCATGCTGATCGGAAGCGTCAACTACGGCCTCTACTATGGCCTGCTGCGCACGGGAAGCTGGCGTGGCCTGGTCCGAAACATCGAGTTTCGTGCCTACGTGGCGATCGTCGTCGTGTCGGTGCTCGTGCTCACCGTGCTCAACCTCAGCGTCCATCCGGAGATTCTCGAGTCGTTTCGATACTCGTTCTTCATGGTTGCGACGACGATCTCTTCGACGGGATACGGGACGGATGACTACACGGCATACGGCTCCACCGCGTTCACGATCGTCATCCTGCTGATGTTCGTCGGAGGCTGCTCCGGGTCGACGGCCGGAGGCATCAAGGTCGAGCGCGCGGTGCTGATGGGAAAGCAGGCGATTGCGCAGCTTCAGAAGAGCTTTCGCCCAGCGACCGTGCAGCTCGTTCGCATGGGCAAGGCCGCGGTCAGCGGCGAGGTGCTCGCCGACGTCGGGTCCTTCTTCTTGATCTACATGGGCTGCGTCGGCTTCGGTCTTCTGTTCGTGACGCTCGTCGAGGGCGTGCCCGTGCCGACCGCGTTCGGCGCCATGCTGACCTGTCTCTCGAACATGGGTCCCGCGCCGTTTCACCTCGGCGATGACAACTTCGCGGCCTACTCCGCGGGGAGCAAGATTTTCTTCGCCCTCGCGATGCTTCTCGGCCGGCTCGAGTTCTTCACGCTCTTTGCGCTGATCATTCCCGGGTTCTGGAGGCGTTGATGACGGGCGCCTACAGCATGCCGCCACCGGGTGAAGACACCCACGCCAGACGCCAGATCGCGGTCATCATCCTGCTCCTCTTCGGCATGGCGGCGCTCTATCAGTTCGAGCAGTTCGCCCAGCAGGAGTTCGACCCGAGCGGGATGCTCGCATTCGGCTTCGTCGTTCTCGCCAGCTACACGATCGGCGGCCTCGTCGGTCAGATCCGCCTGCCGCACATCACGGGATACCTCATTGCAGGTTTGGTCTTCGGGCCTTCGCTCGCGAATGCGCTCAGCGGCCTCAATCTGCCGCCGCCCTTCGACAAAGGCATTCTCAACGACGACGTCATCGAGCAGCTGAGCCTGCTCGATACGCTTGCGGTCGCCTTGATCGCGCTCACCGCGGGCGGCGAGCTCAAGCTCGAAAGCCTGAAGAAAGGGCTCCGCGTCATCAGCTCGATCATCGGAGCCCAGCTTCTCTCGATCGGCGTGCTGATGACCGGCTTCTTCTGGCTGATTTCGGGGGCGGTCCCATTCATCGGGCTGCCGGGCATCGAAGGCCTTCCGACGATGGCGGCGCTTGCCGTGGGTGCGATGGTGGCCTCGGTCTCTCTGGCGACGTCCCCTGCCGCAACGATCGCGGTGATCATGGAGTCGCGCGCCGAAGGCCCGATGATGCGCAACGTCCTTTCGGTCGTCGTTCTGAAGGACGTGATCGTCGTCGTTGCCTTTGCGGTCGCCCAGGTGATCGTCGCGCAGCAGATTGGAATGGGCGCGCTCGAAGGAGGGATTTGGGAATACCTCCTGAACCACATCGTCTTTTCGATCGCGTTTGGGGCGCTCGTCGTCGGCGGTCTGATGGCGCTTTACATCCGGTACGTGAATCAGGAGCTGCTGCTCTTCGTGGTCGGCGTCGTCTACCTGGTGACCTTCATCGCCAACCAGCTCGAGTGGGACTCGGTGCTGGTGTTCCTCGCGGCCGGTTTCGGCGTTGCCAACTTCTCGAAGAGCGGGCATCGCCTCATCGAAACCGTCGAGCGGCTCTCTCTCCCGGTCTACGTGGTCTTCTTCACGCTTGCCGGCGCGAAGCTCCATCTCGAGCAGCTCCAGCAAGTGGCGCTGTTCGCGGTGGCGCTCGTGGGAGTCCGCGTGCTGGCGATCTGGTCGGGAACGAACCTCGGAGCGCGAATCGGCAAGTCGGACGAGGCGACGCGCAGCCTCGGCTGGATGGGCTTCGTGTCGCAGGCGGGAGTCTCGATCCTCCTCGCAGCGATCATCGGGAAGTCGTTTGGCGAGCTCGGCCGCGCGCTCGAGACACTGATCATCGGTGGCGTCGCGATCAACGAGCTCATCGGGCCGGTCCTCTTCAAGATGGGGCTCGGGCTCGCCGGAGAAACGAGCGGCACGCGGACCTCTCTCGCCCCGACCCGCCACCTTTCCGTGAAGCCGCCCTCTCTGCGACCGGAGGGGGAAGACGGGCCCTCGAAGCAGCTCGAGCCGTGGCCGGAGCTCGTCGGGTCGAAGAATCTATGGGGCGTTCCTCTGCAGACGAAGAGCAACGAGCTCAACTCGCGCATGCAGGAGCTCGGAGCCGACCTCCAGAGCATCGTCCGGGAGGTGTCGACGGGGCCCCTTCGCAACTTCCAAATCGATGCCGGAAAGTACCTTCGCGACCTTCGAAGGGAGTTCCTGCGGCAGCATCGCAGGTTGACCGTTCAGGCGCGTGCCGACGAGGGAACCGAGCGGGACGAGCTCCTGACCATGCTTCGAAGCGCTCAGTCGGAGCTTGCCGCGCATTGGCGCGGAATCGTGCTCGGACGGTCGGTGACGCTTTCGAAGCTCACCTGGACGCCGGAAAGCATTCTGTCGAACGTAGACGCGGTCGTCGACGAGCTGCCGGAGGTCGTGCCCGCCCCCTACGAAGACGTCTCGTACCAGTCGAAAGAAGGCGATTCGATTTGGAAACGCACGCAGCGCCAGCTCCTCCGCTTGCGGCGCGGGTGGCGAAAGGCTCTCGGCCAAAGCCCACCGACGCGCGACGTCCGTCTGAAAGCCCTCGGACGCTACCACTTGTCGTACGATGCCCCGACCCGCTTCGAGGCGCTGGCGGCCCTCTTCGTCGAGGCCGACCGGCACATGGCCGCACGGACGCGCAGCCTCTTCGATGGCTTGATCGCGGGCTACGACGACATCGCCGGCGTGTGCAGCGACCCCGACGCAGACCTCGAGCGGCAGCTCGTGCGCCTTCGGCACGAAGTCGAGGAGGAGCTCGCGCTGGCGCTCGACGAGATCGTACGCATTACCGGAGACGGGACCCATCGTGCCGCAAGCGCCGTCGCAGTCGGCTTCGTGCACATGAAGGACGACCTCCCGACGTTCGGCACGCTCGACCTGCCTTCGAAAGAACGCCGTACGAGTAGGCGGTTTGCCAACCGCATGCGCGCGATCGAGACGTTGACGAAGGACGTCGCAAACCTGAGAAAAGCGAGCTCTGCCGAGTACTCGTCGCTTGCCATGGAGCTCGAGCTGCTGGGTCTCGAGGCGCGAATCAAGGACCAGGTCGCGGAATACGTTCTCCGGCTGACCAATACCGTCGATCGGCGGGCCACCTCGCAGGTCGCGCGCGTCAGCGACACGCTTCAGACCGCGCTCACCGAGCTGAACACACACTTGGAAAGCGACCTCTCCGGCGAGGAGCTCGCAACGGCGCTCCGCACCGCGACCGAAACGACGAGTAAGGCAACCGGCGAAGCCGCGCGCGTGACGAACGAGCTCCACCAAGACCTGAGCGACGACACGAAGATTGCGCCCCTCCTCGATACGCTCGTGGAGGCGTGCCGTGCGCTCACGCCGCGATACCGCGTCACCGTGGGCCAGCAGCAGACCGGTGAATGGCGGCTGCCGACGGCGCTTCCGGAGGTCGAGGTGCCGTTTCGAGAGGTCGTGCTCACCTACATCGACAGCCGCGTCGCACCGAAGCTGCTCGCGATTCAGCGCGAGCTCGCCGAGCGGGTTCAGCCGCTCGCCAACTTGCTTCAGGAGCTCGAGCGCGTCGTCGCGTTCAACGTCGAGCTCGCCACCGCCGAGCTCGAGATCGTTCACGACGAGCCCGTTCCGGAGGAGATGCACTCTCTGCTGAGGGACATGGTCTACACGCAGCTCGAGCGCAGCTACAACTCGCTCGAAGAAATCCGGGTCGAGGCAAAGAGCTGGCCGAAGACCATCGATACCGAGATGCACGATGCAGCGCTCGGAACACTCGAAACCCTTCGACAAGAGCTCGCCGAAGGAGAGTTCAGCCGTTCGCGCCTCGAGGCGATGCGCCGGGCAGCGAGCGGCCTTCGCATGATCGAGCAGGCGGAGCGGCCGCCGCGCACCGAACGCATCAAGGCTCAGGCAGCCAATGCTCTTCGCGCGCTTTTTGGCGCCGAGCGGCTCGAGGACTGGAGCGAACGCCTCGGACTGACCCGGCCGCTCCCGACCGAGGAGCTCACGGCTGGAAGCTTTGCCGCCCCTGACGTCGGCACCGAGCTTCCTCTCGTCTACCGGCGCCTTTTCGCCGCGGACACGATGGAGGCGGGTGATGTCCTCACCGGACGCAACGAAGAGATCCAGCGCGCGGAGGCCGTGCTTTCGAGCGAGCATCGGGGCCGTCTGAGATCGGTTGCGCTGATCGGGGTCGACGGTGTCGGCAAGGCTGCCGTCTCGAGCGCGATCGTACGCAGCAGGCGGTGGAAGAACGTGAAGCGCGTGGTGTTCAGCGGTCCGGTCACGGTCGAGGACGTCGACGCGATCTTTCAAGACACGCCGGAAGGACAGCTGGTGGTCGTCGACGGCCTGCATTGGATGCTCTCGATGGCGCCAGGTGGGTTCGAGCCGCTTCGACGATTCGTCAAAGGGATCATCGAGGAAGGAGGCCGGCGGAGGTGGTTGACGCACGGAGCGGTTCTGTTTTGGAACTTCGCTTCGACGGTGGCGCCGCTCCGAGATGCCTTCCCCGAGGTGATTCGATTGGAGCCGCTGAACCAGCCCGAGCTCCAGGCCGCGGTGATCGCGCGGCACCGGCTGAGCGGCTTCGAGCACTCCTTCGACCGGGGCGATGGCTCCCCGATCGAGGGCCTCTTTGCGCGGGGCGCGAGCCGGATCCGGCGGCCGTACGACCAGTATTTCCACGAGCTTCACCAAGCAACGGGGGGCTTGGTGCGC
>JAHELW010000244.1 GCA_024643985.1 Myxococcales bacterium
CACGCGCGACGCGGTCCGACTGCTCTGCTCCCACCTCGGCATCGATCCCGAGGGTGCGGGATGGGCGGGTCTGAAGGATCGGCGGGCCGTCACGAGGCAGTGGATCAGCGTGACCGGAACGACGCCCGAAGCGGCACGCGAGGTCGAGGCCGAGGGACTTCGCGTCCTCGACGCCGCCTCGCATCCGCACAAGCTTCGAACCGGGCATCTCAAAGCCAACCGGTTCATCGTTCGTCTGCGAGGGATCGACCCGTCGAGAATGGATGACCTCCGGCGCGTGTTGTCGGAGATCGAGGCCTCCGGGCTTCCCAACTACTATGGAGTGCAGCGATTCGGCCGGAACGACGACAACGCGGAGCGCGCGCTGCGGTGGGTACGCGGAGAGGCCCGGGCGCCGCGGTCGAAGTTCCATCGAAAGCTCGAGATGTCCGCGCTTCAGGCGCGAATCTTCAACCGCTGCGTCGCCGACCGCGTTCGAACCTCGGCGCTTGGAAAGGTTTTCGCGGGGGACCTCGTGAAGAAGCACGAGTCGGGCGGACTCTTCGTGGCGGACGACGTCGAGGACGCGCAGGCGCGGGCGAACGCGTGGGAGATCAGCCCGACGGGCCCGATGTTCGGGCCCAAGATGCGCTGGCCGAGCGGGGAAGCGCGCGTCCGCGAAGAGGCGCTTCTCGCCGAGGGTGGATTAACCCCCGACCTGCTCGCGAAATGGAAGGGGATCGCCCCGGGAACACGACGTTTCGTGAGGGTTCCCGTGCCTGACGTGGGCCTCGATGTGAGCCGCCGCACGGCCCGCTTGGAATTCACCCTACCCGCGGGCTCTTACGCGACCATATTGATGCGGGAGATTCTCAAGCGGGATGCGCAGACAGGGAAATCCGGCTAAGAGCGCGCTTTCATCCGAGGAAAAGCATGATCGACATTCAAGAAAGACTCACAGCCTTCGCCATGCTCGGGGCCACGTGGGTCATGTGGCTTTTGATTATTCTGTCCATCATCGGGGTGGCGATCATCTTCGAGCGCATCTACTACTTCTTCGCCTCTCGCGACGACGTCCGGGCCCTGCAGGAAGACCTCCGCCTGCTCCTCGCGAAGAACGACATTGCGGGCGTTCGGGAACGTCTCTCGCAGTCGAAGTCGTTTCAGGCGAGGATCGTCTACTCGGGCGTCGAAGTCGTCGGTGACGGCGCCGAGGCCGTGGAGGAACGGCTTGCAGGCGAAGCAGCCGTCGCGCGAACGCAGATGGAGCGCAACCTCGGTTTCCTCGGCACCGTCGGCAACAACGCGCCGTTCGTCGGTCTGCTCGGCACGGTCATCGGCGTCATCAAGGCGTTTCACGTTCTCGATGAAAGCGCGGGGAAGGTGACGAGCGGTCTCATGACCGAGGTCGGCGAGGCGCTCGTCGCGACCGCCATCGGCATCCTCGTCGCCCTTCCCGCGGTCGCGTTCTTCAACTACTTCCAGCGCCTGATTCGCTACCGGCTCACCTGGGCCGATGCGCTCGGCCGGGACCTCCTCGCCTATCTCAAGGGCGGTGAGCGCACGGAGGCGGAGTAGTCATGGCTGGCGGCGCACGTTCCGGAGACGACGAAGACCTGATCACAGACATCAACGTCACGCCGCTGGTCGACGTCGTGCTCGTCCTGCTGATCATCTTGATGGTGACCGCGACCGCCATCGTCTCGAAGACGATTCCGATGGAGCTCCCGAAGGCGGCGACGGGCGAGCAGACTCCGTCGACACTGGCGGTCTCGATCGACCAGAGTGGCCAGGTTTTCCTCGACACGATCCCCGTGACGGCCGAAGAGCTCCGCACGAAGGTGCGCGCCGCGCGCGAAACGGACGAGGACCTCCGCGCGGTCATCGCCGCGGACGGACGCATCGCGCACTCGAAAGTGGTCCAAATCATCGACATCTTGCGGCAAGAGCGCATCACCAAGTTCGCGATCAACGTGCGTCCGGAGGAGATCGGACGCTGAGCCAATCCGCGACCGCAGCCATGTCGACTCCCCTCGAGAATCTGCCGTCGTGGGCACTCGAAGCCGGGTGGGTCGTCTTGGCGATCGCCACGCACGCGGCCTTCCTCGGCGTGATGCCGCAGACGCCGGTCGGGGCGGGCCCGGAAAACGGAATCGATGCGGTGGCCGTGTCGATCGTCGAGGAGCCCGAAGAGCCGGAGCCGCCCGTCGAGGAGCCCGAGCCCCCCGAGGAGCCTGAGCCGCCCGAGCCCGAGCGGGTGAAGCCCCCGCCCAAGCCGAAGACCTTCAAGGCACCCAAGGACCCGCCGCCCGAGAAGCTCGAGGAGCCTCCGGCTGCGGCACCGGAAACCCCCGTGGCGTTCGACAACGTGGTGCTCACCAACGAGGGCGACGAGCCGAGCAGCTGGGCGGTCGACCCGGGCTCCGGCGAGAGCCGCGAAGGCCCGATCGGGCGGCCGGACGCCGTGGTGACCGGAAGGAGCCGCGAGGGCGTTCTCGGCGGAATCATCGGAGGGACCGGCGAGGGCGTCGTCGTCGACGTAGGCGATCTCTCGAGACAGCCGATTCCGCCACCTTTGAAGCAAAAGCTAGAAAAGCTCTACCCCAAGAAGGCGCGCCAGGAGGGGGTCGAGGGGTCGGCCGATGCGCGGCTCTACGTGAGCCCCGCGGGCCTCCCCCTCAAGATCCGGATCCTCGACGAGGACCCCGATGGCTACGGGTTCGGCGCCGCGTGCAAGAAGGCGCTTCAAGGCGAGAAGTGGAAACCTCCGATCGACAAAGACGGCAAACCGGTCACCACGCGCGTCACCTTCCGATGCGGCTTCGAGATTCGCTACTGACGCCGTATTTTTGACCCCGGGCCCCGCCTCCCGGTAACCCGGGGCCATGCGTTGGACGCTGCTCTTCGTGCTCGCGCTAGCGGTCGCCTGCTGGGACCAGGGCGAAGAGCCGCCCGGCAACCCGGTTGGGGTGTTCGAGGCCTCCGGTCTCATGGTCGAGCAAAGCTGCGGCTCCGCCATCCCCGCCCCGGACCCGCTCGACCTCGATTTCGACCTTCGAAGCGAGCCGGGAGGCCGTGCCTACTGGCGACGACCCGGCGGAGGCCTGTTTGCAGGGATCCATAGCGGCGACGAGTACACCTTCACGGTCAGCCGGAGCTGGATGGTCATCGAGCCGGACCGCTTTCGCGGCTACGTCGGCTGCTCCGTCACACAGCGCGACACGTTCACGTTCATCGTCGAGGAAGTCGCATCGGAAACGGACGAGCTCACCGGCGCGGACGCCGGCGTCGAGCCAGCCCTCCTCACGATGTCCGGCTCCCAAACCACCGAAATCGTCCCCCTGAGCGGCGCCGACTGCACCCCCGCCGTCGCAGCCCTAGGCGGCCCTTTCCTCTCCCTCCCCTGCCGCGTCGAATACGTCCTGACGGGAACCGGCGTGAGCACCCGCACCCCAGACGAGGAATAAGCTGCCCACCCCGGGCCGCGGGCCGAGGGCCGAGGGCCTCGAGCCCGCAATTCAACGGAGCTTGTTGGCGCAATGCGCGCCTGGTTCGGTTTAGTTAGATCCAACCCACCCACCCCCACCCGTAATCCTCCCTGCGCGTCGATGTCGACGCCGGCGGCGGCGTAGGCGCTTCCAGGTTTGTCGTCCGCCATCGCGGCGATCTTATAGACGCCGTCGGCCCATGTGTGAACGGGTAGTGG
>JAHELW010000245.1 GCA_024643985.1 Myxococcales bacterium
GACGCAGTCCAACTTCTACGTCGGCTTCAGCGGGGAAATCGCACACGGCGGCGTGTTCCTGGCAACTTACGAAACACTTCCAAAAGACACGTCCGTGACGATGCTCGTCACGCTGCCGGGGGGATTCGAGTTCGAATGCGACGGCTACGTCCGGTTCGTTCGCGACCCGATGGACTTCGCTTCGGAGTCGGAGCCGGGAATTGGCATTCAGTTCGAGGGGCTCTCGGACGAAGCACGAGAGCTCGTGCTGCGGTTCATCCGCAAGCGACCGCCGATCTTCTACGACGTGTGAGCGGGCGGTCAGCCCTCGCCGAGCAGCTGGCTCATCGACGCCTCATCCACCGGCGTGAACGCGTACGACTCCATCTCCTTCGAGGTCACCCACGCGTACTTCTTGACCGCGCGGCACTCCAAATCCTCGGTGAGCAGCTTGCACTCGTACAGATACAGGTCGACCGCGTATCTTTCGTACGGATGATTGACGAACGAGATCAGCTGCCCGACCTCGACCGCCGCCCCCAGGCGCTCTTCCACTTCGCGCACGAGCGCCGCCTGGTCGTCTTCGCCGGGCTCGACCTTGCCGCCGGGAAAGTCCCAGAGCAGAGGAAGAACCGCGTTCTCACGACGCTGAGTGATGAGGTAGCGTCCGTCGCGCTCGACGAGCGCCGCAACCACGCGAACGGTCTTCATCGCCGAGGGCATCCCCGCGGATATAGCATCCCGCGGAGGGATGCTTACATGGGGTACGCGTGCACGACCTCGCGCGGCGGACGCTCGACGTTCAGCACCGGGCTCGTGATCAGGTCACGGCCGGCGGCGATGAAGAAGAGCGACTCGCCCACGGTGGGAAGGCCCTCCGAGGCGCTGATCGCGCCATTGTCGTGGAACTTGAGACCGCCCGAAACCGTGCTTCTGAGCGCCATGTGGCCGCCGAGCCATTCCCCGCTGCGTCGGTCGCGGACCCCGACACACACGTTCCGGCGGACGTGGTATTCGCTGTTGCGAGTCACGAAGACGCGATGAATTCGCCGTTCTTTACCCAAATAACCCATCCAAACCTCCCTCGGGCGTTACGATAGGGCTGAGGGATCACCTTACATGTGGGATAAAGTAGGTCCAAAAAACTGGCGGCGCCCTCTCCTGCTCCGGCCGGACAACTTCACGTCGGCGACGCGAACGCCTTGGGGGGGGCGTCGAATCGTCGAGCGCCTCAAAGCAGGGTCGAGCATCGAGGTCGAGGGCCCAATCGGTGAAGCCTGGGAGCTATCGGTCGAGCCCGACTTCCTGAGCCGGCTGGTGGAGGGTCCGACGCTCGATGAGGTGCTCCGCTCGGACCCACGTCTGCTCGGCCGCGAGGCACCCCTCGGCTCGACCGCTCTGTTGGTCAAGCTCATCGACGCAGCCGATGACCTTTCGCTTCAAATTCATCCCGGCGAAGACGACCCAGCCCTCGGCCCGAAAGAGAGCGGGAAGCCAGAGGCTTGGTACATCATCGACACGGAACCCGGCGCGGGGCTCTACTTGGGGTTTCGAGACGGCGTCTCGCGCGACGACGTGCGGCGCGAGCTGAGATCGGGCGGACGGATCGATGCGCTGATGTCGTTCGTAGAAGTGTCGGTGGGAGACTTGTTCTTGATCGAGCCCGGCACACCTCATGCGATCGGCAAGGGCGTTCTTCTGCTCGAGCCGCAAAGGGTGGCGCCGGGCAAGCGTGGGATCACGTACCGATACTGGGATTGGAACCGCCGGTACGACGAATCGGGGCAGCCCGACGAGACGGGCGAGCCGCGAACGCTGCACGCCGAGCGCGCGCTCGAGGTCACCGACTGGGCGGGGCCTCGAGGCAGCCTCCTCATCGACCGCATTCACTATCCGGCCGGTGCCGCGGCGGTCGACGATTCCGCCGTTCTCGAGACGCTCGCGAGTCCGACCGGCCCGCTCCTCACGGGGTGCTTCATCATCATGCGGCTTGCCGGCAGCGGACACGTCGAGCTCCCGCCCGAAGACGTGCTCCGCGGGCTCACGGTCCTCGGAGGCCGGGTCAGGCTCGACGATGGAAACTCAGTCGTCGACGTGACCATGGGACAAACCGCGGCGCTTCCGGCGAGCCTCGGACCCGTGCGTGTCGAGCTGGAGCATGCGCATGCGATCGTGTGTGCCTTGGCTTGACGCAGGCGAGCGCTCGTAAGACAGTGCCGCGCCTTGCAGAACGACCATGGCGCGCCCTCGATTTCGATCGTGATCCCCGTCTACGACGAGGAAGCCATTTTGCGGGCTGCCGTCATCGATCTCATCGACCGTTTGGAGCCTGCACCCTGGTCCTACGAGCTGATTCTCGCAGAGAACGGTTCTTCGGATGGAACAGCTGAAATTGCGTCCGAGCTATCGAAGCGATTTCCGCAACTCGAATGCCGCCACACCGCCGAGCCCAACTATGGAAAGGCGCTTCGCGACGGCATACTGCACGCACGCGGTCGCATCGTGATCTGCGACGAAATCGATTTGTGCGACACCGATTTCTACGCTCGCGCTCTTCGCCTGCTGGAAGACACGTCGATCGACTTCGTCGTCGGGTCGAAGGTCATGGCGGGGTCGAAAGACGAAAGACCTCTATACCGGCGTCTTGGAACCCGTGTGATCAGCGGTCTCCTTCGCATCATGCTCGGCTTCCGAGGCACGGACACCCACGGTCTCAAAGCGTTTCGACGGGAGCGAGTCGAGCCCATCGCCCTCGCGTGCCTGGTCGACCGCGATCTATTCGCGTCGGAGTTGGTCATAAGGGCCCAAAGGGCGGGCCTCGCAGTCCGAGAAATCCCCGTCCGAGTCCTGGAAAAGCGTCCGCCCTCCCTCGGTCTGGTGAGGCGCGTTCCCAATGTCCTCAGGAACTTGGCTAAGCTCTTCATCGCGATCCGGATCAAAGGGTGAGTCTCAAGCTAGCAGCGGTTTCCATCGACCTCGACGACGTGCCTCGGTACGCCGCAATCCACGGGCTCGATGCGAACCTCGGCGCCGCGGCGCATGCCGTGTATGACCGCTGCCTTCCCCGGCTGGCCGAGTGGCTCGAACGCGAGCACGTTCCTGCCACTTTCTTCGCGATTGGCGAGGACCTCGAACGCGAGACCAATCGCCAGGCGCTGGCGGCGCTCCGGGGCGCGGGTCACGAGATCGGCAATCACACCCATTCCCATCACTACGACCTCGTGCGGCGCGACAGACTGCAGATCGTCGAGGAGGTGGAGCGCGCGACCGCGGCGATCGAAAACGCGTGCGGAACGCGTGCACGAGGATTTCGAGCGCCCGGCTACACGGTGTCCGACGAGCTCTTCGACGTCCTCGAGTCGCTTGGCTTCGAATACGACTCGAGTGTCTTTCCTTGCCCGAGCTACTACGCCGCCAAGACCGCCGCGTTGACCGCGATCAAGCTCCGCGGCCGTCGGAGCCAGAGTATCTTGGATGGCCCGGCCGTGCTGCGGGCGCCGCGGCGCCCGTACCGGGTTGGACGCCCCTACTGGCGAAGGGGCTCGGGTCTGGTCGAGTTGCCGATCGGCGTGACGCGGCTCCAGCTCCCCTTCATCGGCACGTCGCTCGTCGTCGGAGGCAAGCGAGCCGCAGCGACTCTCACGAGGCAA
>JAHELW010000246.1:0-2416 GCA_024643985.1 Myxococcales bacterium
CGTCGCGACCGATTCTCCGGCCTTGCGGGCCGCATTTGCAGGCGCTCCCGCTCCGCGCAGGCCCCCGTCGTGTTTTTTCCGAGCCCCGTATGCGGGCTAGCTCACTTGGCGCGGGCGAGGAGGTCCACCGACACTTCCATCACGTTGGCGACCTTGAGGCGGACGATCGATGGGACCGAGATTTGGTGGTCCGTGAGGTTGACCGGGAACGTTGCTTGGATGCGAATCGTCTCGCCGGACCAGCTCACCGTGCCCTTCGCGGTCACGAACTGGGTGACGCCGTGGGCGGTGAACTTGCCCTTGACCTCGACCTTCGTCTTCTTGTTTTGCTTGAGCTCGACGCTTCCCTTCTTGCCAAGCACGACCTCAGCGATCTCGAAGTGAACGAAGGGGTGCTTCTTGGCGTTCAGCCAGCCGTCCCCTTGAAGATGCTCGTCGCGAAGATCGTTGCCGGTCCGAAAGGACTTGACCGGCGCCTTGAACTTGCCAGTGGTCTTTGCGATGTCCGTCGGGTCGACCGAGAGACTGCCGGTGACTTTGTTGGTCTTCCCGGTCATCGTCTCGAGCGGAGCATCGGAAACGAACGTCGCCCGGCTCTTGCCGTCACCCCCGACGGTGAACGTCGTGGCGTCGGCGAGCGAGACGGCAGGCACCGACACGAAAATCGCCCAAAGGAAGCCCAGTCTGATGGCGTGCTTCATCGTCTAACCGTTTCCCTCTTCGCCTTAAGTATGCCGTTTTTGGACGGCTCCGACACCCCGATATTCAGGCCGCCGCCACTATCGGGGCGGTCTCGTGGAACGTCCATTTCTCGTTGTCGCGCTCGGCCCGCCCTAGCTCCCATTCATCGCGGAAAAGAGCGACCGGGCGATGGTCTCGGTCGAGCACCGCCATGGGGACCCTGCGCGCTCGAAGCTCCTCGCATGTCGCCGCCCCATCGACCCACCGGGCGTGCTGGTAGGGGAGCAGATCGAACGTCACCTTGGCGCCATACTCGTGCTCCAGACGAAACATCAGCACATCGAACTGAAGGCGCCCGACGACGCCGCACACGGGGTCCTTTTCTCGGCCGGGCTCCGTGAAGAGCTGGACAGTGCCCTCTTCCGAAAGCTCTTGGATCCCTTTCTTAAGCTGCTTGCGTTTGAGCGGGTCGAGAAGCTGCAATCTGCCGAAGTGCTCCGGTGAAAAACGCGGTACGGCATCGAAGCTCATCGCCCCCTGCGTCGAGAGCGTGTCGCCGATGCGAAAGAGCCCCGGATCATAGAGGCCGATGATGTCGCCGGCGTAGGCTTCGAGCACGCTCTCACGATCCTGCGCAAAGAACTGCTCCGCACGATTCAATCGGATGGCTTTGCCAAGACGATAGTGGTGAACGCGCATCCCTCCCTCGAACTTGCCGGAGCAGATGCGCGCAAAGGCAATGCGGTCGCGGTGCGAGGGGTCCATGTTGGCCTGCACTTTGAAGACGAACGCGCTGAACCGGTCGTCGCTCGGGCTCACTGTGACGTCGCCCGCCGCATCGCGGTCGCCGGGAGGCGGACACAGGTGCTTGAACGCCTGAAGAAAGGGCTCGACGCCGAAGTTCGTAAGCGCGCTTCCGAAAAAAACGGGCGTGAGATCGCCAGAGAGAAACCGCGGCTCACTCCACTCTTCCCCCGCTCCATCCAGTAGCTCGATCTCCTCGCGGAGCGCACCCGCCGGCTCCGCTCCGAGGAGCGAATCGAGCTCGGGATCGTCGATGCCGGTAACCTTCATCTCAGCGCGCTTGGCCTGGCCCTCCTTCGAGCGCTCGAACCGCAGGACAGCCTGGTTTCGCCGGTCGTACACCCCTTGAAAGAGATCTCCGCTCCCGATCGGCCAGGTGAAAGGGACCGTGCTGACGCCCAGCACGTCCTCGACGTCGCTCATCAGTGCGAACGCGTCGCGCGCAGGCCGGTCCATCTTGTTGATGAACGTCACGACCGGCGTGTTCCGCATTCGACACACGTGGAACAGCTTTCGCGTTTGCGGCTCGACGCCGCGCGCCGCGTCGAGAATCATGATCGCGCAGTCAGCTGCCATGAGTGTCCGATAGGTGTCCTCGCTGAAATCGTTGTGACCCGGGGTGTCGAGCAAATTCCAGCGGATGTCGTCGTACTCGAACTGTAGGACGGAGCTCGTGACGGAGATGCCGCGCTGCTTCTCGAGCGCCATCCAATCACTGACCGCGGAACGCTTGGCCTTGCGCGATTTGACGGCGCCGGCGGCGTGAATGGCGCCTCCATAAAGCAAGAGCTTCTCGGTCAACGTCGTCTTACCCGCGTCGGGATGCGAGATGATCGCGAACGTGCGTCGCCGCTGGAATTCGTTCTGAGTCATGCCCGGGCGGCAAGATAGTCACTGTCGAGAGTTGCGCCAGTCCGCGAACGTGCTGTGA
>JAHELW010000246.1:2426-3618 GCA_024643985.1 Myxococcales bacterium
CTCGGTGATGCCCGGCCTCTTTTCAGAAATCGAGCCCTTTGACTCTGGCCACCTCGCCGTCGACGGCTTGCACTCCGTCTACTACGAGCAGTGCGGGAATCCGAAAGGGAAGCCCGCGGTCTTCGTGCACGGCGGCCCCGGTGGCGGCTCGAGCCCCGTGCATCGACGTTTTTGGGACCCGGCCGTGTACCGCATCATCCTCTTCGACCAGCGGGGCTGCGGCCGAAGCGCGCCGCATGCCGAGCTTCGAAACAACACGACCTGGGATCTCGTCGCCGACATGGAAGCGATCCGCGAGCACCTCCAGGTGGAGCGCTGGCAGCTCTTCGGAGGCTCGTGGGGGAGCACTCTCGCTTTGGCCTATGCGCAGCAGCACCCACGGCGCGTAACCGAGATGATCCTACGCGGGATCTTCCTTCTGCGGCGCCGCGAGATCCAGTGGTACTACCAAGAAGGCGCAAACCGCATTTTCCCGGAAGCCTGGGAGAAGTACCTCGACCCAATCGCAGAAGAGGAGCGCGGCGATTTGGTAGGCGCATACTACCGCCGGCTCACGAGCTCGGATCGCGACGAGCGCATCAAGGCCGCGCGTGCGTGGAGCATGTGGGAAGGAAGCACGAGCCGCCTCGTTCCCGACCCGGAGCTCATCGAGCGCACGGGAGAGGCCACTTTCGCTGAGGCCTTCGCCAGGATCGAGTGCCACTACTTCATCAACGGCGGTTTCTTCGAACGAGACGACGACCTCCTCGAGAACATCGATCGAATCGCGCAGATTCCGGCGACGATCGTCCAAGGCCGCTACGACATCGTCTGCCCCGTCGAAAGCGCTTATCAGCTGCACAGAGCATGGCCGGGAAGCAAGCTGATCGTCGCTCCGAAGTCAGGCCACTCGGCGCTGGAGCCGGAGATCACGTCGCACCTCGTCGAAGCAACACAGGAGTACGCCTCGAAGCGAAGCTGAGTTGGTCATATCCGACCCATGCACCCGCACGATCGGAGAATCGGTCGCGACGCCCGTGCTCGCGAGCGGGACCCGGTCGCTTCGCTCCCCCCACTCGCTGTGCTGGGCATCCCGACCGATTCTCCTCTGCAGGCGCCTTGCCGCCCCGCATGTCGTGCGGGTTGGTCGGCGTAATGCGCACCTGGTTTCACTCTCGGGCCTCGGGCCCAGGGCCTCGGGAGGGAGGGGAAC
>JAHELW010000075.1 GCA_024643985.1 Myxococcales bacterium
CAGCCGCCGGTTCCACCGGTCGCGCCAGCGCCTCCCGACCCGCCGCTCCCTCCAACGCCGCCAGAGCCGCCGGACTGAGTCTCCTCGGAACCGCAGCCAGCCAAGACCGCGAAACAGAGAAAGGCAAAAAAGCTCGAACGCAACACGACCACCTCCAGACCTCCCAGGCTACTTGATCGCGAAGCCGAACCAAACCTGGCCTTCGACGCTCGCCCCCCAACCCGCGTTGGTTCCCTGAACGTCGCCGGTGGAGCTCGTGTCGGCGCCGGCAAGGCTGAACGCATACTCGCCTTTGGGCAGCTTGACGGCGGGAGTGACCTTGTAGCAGCCGTCCTTGATCTTTTGGAACTTCAGGTCGATCGAGCTGTCCTGAGACTTGCGGTCCTTGCTTCCCCCCCAGTTGGTGGTTCCTCCTACGCTCAGCTCGCGATCGCCTTTGCTCGGGTTGAAGGGATAGAGCTTGATTTGCTGGCGGGGGTGGATCGATGCGTGAAAGGGCCTGAACGCAAACGAATGCGTCGGCTTCACCGCATACTTCGCGCTCGAACCCTCGAGGCGAATGCTCTGGTCCCAACCGCGGTAGATGCCCTTCTTTTTCTGCTTGGCGAAGGCCTTTTCCATGGCGAGCTCTTTGCCGGCAGTACCGTCCTTGACGATGACGTTGACCATGTTGGCAAACTCCGGACAGACGTCCTGCGCGGTGGCGACGGAAGAAACGAAAACGAGGGTGAGCGAGATCAGAATTTGCTTCATCAGACGACTCCTTCGCGATGGCCAGAGAGCGAATCGAGTACCTAGATCGCGCTTGGATTACAAGCGCGAAGTCGCCGATGGCCATGAATTCTCGCGCGATTCGATGGAATTGAGCGGACAGGCCGACGTGGCAAACGCCCTCGCCGGGGGTAACGGGGGGTGACGTGCGCCGGCCGTTCCCTACGATGCGGGGACGCGAGGTGGTGTGTGTCGGATTTGTTCCGAGAGGAAAGGAACTGCTGGCGGGTGGCGGAAGCAGACCGCGTGGCGTTCATCGTGGATGGGGAGCGGTACTTTCGCGCCGTGTACGAAGCCATCCGCCGTGCTCAGCGCTCGATCTTCCTCGTCGGCTGGGACATCCACAGCAAGCTGGACCTACTGCGTGGAGGCGATACGAAAGACGCTTCGACGCTTGCGGCGCTGTTGGATGAAGCCACGGCCCGGCGACCCGAGCTCCACGCCTATGTATTGAGTTGGGATTTCGCCATGATCTACGCCATGGAGCGCGAGTTCTTTCCACGATACAAGCTGGGCTGGAAGTCGCACGACCGGGTGAACTTCTGTCTCGATGGGGAACATCCCATCGGTGCGTCCCAGCATCAGAAGGTCGTGGTCGTCGACGATCGTCTCGCATTTTGTGGAGGAATCGATCTCAGCCAGTGGCGTTGGGACACGTCCGAGCACCGGGTCGACGACGAGCGACGAACCGATCCGCAGGGGACGAGCTATCCGCCTTTCCACGACGTTCAGCTGGCGGTCGACGGCGAAGCGGCGGCGGCGCTCGGAGAGCTCGTACGCCATCGGTGGGCGCGAGTGAGCGACGCCGAGCTGGCTGACCCGAGCGGCGATCTACACGACGACGTGTGGCCGCCGAGCGTCGCGCCCGCGCTGCGGCAGGCCGGCGTTGCAATTGCGCGGACGCTGCCCGCCTACCGCGAGGAGACCGAGGTACGGGAGGTCGAGCAGCTGTACCTCGACAGCATCCAAGCCGCGAAACGCTTCATTTACATCGAGAACCAGTACCTGACCTCGAGCCGTGTCGGCGACGCCCTCGCGGAGAGACTCGCCGAGGAGGACGGGCCCGAGGTCATCGTCGTCGGGCCGGAGGAAACGGGCGGCTGGCTCGAGCAGCACACGATGGACGTCTTGCGCGCACGAATGCTTCGCCGTCTCCGCGATGCCGACCGGCACGACCGTCTGCGGGTCTACTACCCACGTCTTTCCGTCGACCCGCACGTCTCGCTCATGGTTCACGCCAAGGTGATGGTGATCGACGACGTGTTCATGCGCGTCGGCTCCTCGAATCTCAGCAATCGATCGATGGGCCTCGACTCGGAGTGCGATCTCGCCATCGAGGCCGCATCCTCGGACGAACACGGTGCGGCCATCAAAGGATTTCGGCAACGGCTTCTCGCCGAGCACCTCGGGGTGAGCGCCGATGCTCTCGCGAACGCCGAAGACGAGAGCAAGTCCCTGGCGAGCGCGATCGAATCGCTTCGTAGCGGAGACCGCGCGCTGGAGCCCCTCGACGGCGAGGTCCTGCCGGAGGTCGACGAGCTCGTCCCCGATGCAAGCGTCGTCGACCCGGAAAGGCCGGTAGAGCCCGAGGCTCTGCTGCCATCGTTCGTAGAGCCGGAGAGCCAGCCCAACCGAGGCGCGCTCATCAAGCTGGCCTTGGTCGCGTTGGCAGTCCTGGCGCTTGCAGGGCTCTGGCGCTGGACGCCCCTCGGAGAGTGGCTGTCCGTGGAAAAACTGACCGAGGCCGGGGAGTGGATGGAGCAGCGCCCGTTCACGCCGCTCTACTTGCTGGCAGCCTACGTGGTGGCGGGCCTCGCAGTGATCCCGGTGACGCTTCTCTTCATTGCAACCGTGATCGTGTTCGGGCCTTGGGTTGGCATGGCGTACGCCATCGTCGGAGCAGAGGCGGCAGCACTCGCGGCCTTCGGAGTCGGACGCCTGCTCGGCCGCGACGCGGTGAAGCGCATCGCTGGCAGCAGCGTGAACCGCATCAGCCGAAAGCTCTCGGAACGTGGAATCCTGGCGACCATCACGCTTCGAATAATCCCGGTTGCGCCGTTCTCGGTCGTCAACGTCGTCGCCGGCGTTTCGGACGTTCGGCTGCGTGACTTCGCCGTTGGCAACCTGGTCGGAGTGCTGCCGGGCGTCATCGCGGCGGCGTTTCTAACCGACCGCATCGTCGCCTCGCTTCGGGATCCCAGTACGACAACGGTGGCTCTGGTCGCCGTTGCCGTCCTCGCGGTGGCCGCCGGGGTCTATGCACTGCGCCGCGTGCTGCGACGGAAGGGACAAAGCCGGTAGCTCGGACCATGCTTCTTCGCGTCGCGACGTACAACATTCGGCGCGCCGTCGGACGAGATGGCCGGCAATCGCCCGAGCGAATCGCACGAGTGCTCCGCGAGCTCCAGGCCGACGTGGTGGCACTTCAAGAGGTCGCGTATCGCGCCGAGGGCATCGAAGACGTGCTCGGATATTTCGCGGCTCAGACGGGCGCCTAGGCCATCGAAGGGTCGACGCTTCGTGACGCCCAGGGTCCGTACGGGAACGGTCTGCTCTGCAAAGCGGACGTCACGCGCGTCGAGCGATTCGACCTAGGGCGATGCCCATTGCCATGGGATGCAGTCTCTCTATACCAATTCGAGAGGTTCCGTGGCCTGATGAAAGCAAGCGACCTGTTGGTACAAGCCCTCGAAGCGGAGGGCGTCAAATACATCTTCGGAGTTCCCGGCGAAGAGAACCTCGACCTGCTGGATAGCATTCGGAGCTCGAACATCACTTTCGTCGTGACCCGCCACGAGCAGGCTGCGGGCTTCATCGCCGCGACCTGGGGCCGGCTCACCGGTGAGCCCGGCGTGTGCCTCGCAACCCTCGGGCCGGGCGCGACCAATCTGACGACCGCGATGAGCTACGCGTTCCTCGGCGGAATGCCGGTGGTGTGCATCACCGGCCAGAAACCGATCAAGAAAAGCAAGCAGGGTAAGTTTCAGATTCTCGACATCGTTCGGATGATGGAGCCGATCTCGAAGTTCTCGAAGCAGATCGTGGACGCGAACAACCTGCCTCACCTCGTGCGGGAATCCTTTCGCATCGCGCGCAGGGAGAAACCGGGTCCGGTCCACCTCGAGCTTCCGGAAGACGTGGCGCGAGAAGAGGTCGACCGGCTTCCGTTCACCGTGACCAAGGTACAGCCTGCGGTCGCCAGCCGGCACGCGCTAGAGACCGCCGCCGAAATGCTGATGGAGGCTCGGCGGCCGCTCGTGTGTATCGCCGCGGGTGCAAATCGGAACAAGAGCTTTGGCGTCCTGCAGAATTTCATCGACCGCACCGGTCTCTACTTCGTCACGACTCAGATGGGTAAGGGCGCGATCGACGAGCGGCACCCTCGGTTCCTAGGCACCACGGCGCTCTCGTCGGGCGACTACACGCACGACGCCTTGGATGCGGCGGATCTCGTCTTGATGATCGGCCACGACCTGAGCGAGAAGCCTCCTTTTTTCATGGAACGCGGCGGCAAGAAGGTCATCCACATGAACGAAGACGCTGCGGGGATGGACGACGTCTATTTCCCGCAGCTCGAGGTGCTTGGGTGCACGGCAACGAATACGGCAGCGCTCGGTGAGCTGGTAAAACCAACCGAACACTGGGAGACACGGGTCTTCGAAGACGTTCGCTCGGCCTGGCGAGCCCACGTGCTGGAAGCCTCGGCGCCCGAAACCTTCCCGCTCGTTCCGCAGCGTGTTGTGCGAGAGCTCCGAGACGCGCTCCCGAGCGATGCCATCGTGTCGCTCGACAACGGAATCTATAAGATCTGGTTCGCGCGAAGCTACCCGGCTCACATCCCCAACACGCTCCTCCTCGACAACGCCCTCGCATCGATGGGCGCTGGCCTTCCTGCCGCGATTGCGGCGAAGTTCGTCTATCCGGAGCGCCAGGCGGTTGCCGTGTGCGGCGACGGTGGGTTCATGATGAATTCGCAGGAGCTCGAGACCGCCGTCCGGCTGAAGCTCGACCTAACGGTCCTGATCCTTCGCGACGATGCATACGGGATGATTCGCTGGAAGCAGGCGGCAGATGGGTTCGAGGACTTTGCCTTGACCTTCGGAAACCCTGATTTCGTACGCTACGCGGAGAGCTACGGCGCCGAGGGGCATCGCGTCGAAGCCGTCGGCGGCTTGAGGGACATCGTGCGCGAATGCGGCATCCAAGGCGGCGTCCACGTGGTCGACGTGCCGGTCGACTACTCGGAGAACCAGCGCGTGCTCATCGACGAGCTCGCGCGGAAGAACGGGGGCACTCCATGAGCAAGCTCGAAGTCACCGCGCCCTACGACGGAGCGTCTCTCGAGACGTACGAGTACCACACCGAGAAGCAGGCCCTGGAGGTGCTCGCGGCCGCGCACGCCGCCCACGAGAACCGGGACGGCTGGCTCTCGGGCCAAAGGCGGATCGAAGTGCTCGATGCGCTTGCGGCGAGCATCGAATCGAAAGTCGACGAGCTTGCCCTGCAAGCTGCCCGTGAGGGGGGAAAGCCCCTTCAGGACTCTCTGGTGGAGGTTCGGCGAGCCATCAGCGGCGTGAAAGTCGCGAGAGACGCGGTTGCGAGGCTGACCGGCGAAGAAGTGCCGATGGGGATCAATTCCGCGAGCCAAGGGCGCTGGGCCGTCACGTATCGGGAGCCTCGAGGCGTCGTCCTCGCGATCAGCGCCTTCAACCATCCGTTCAATCTCCTGATCCATCAGGTCGTCACCGCGATTGCCGCTGGTTGCCCGGTCGTCGTCAAGCCTGCGGGGGCGACCCCGATGTCGTGCGAATCGCTCGTGAGGATGGTTCGGGAGGCGGGGCTCGAAGAGCCGTGGTGTCAGATGATTCTCACGGAAAACGAGGTGACGGCCCGGCTCGTCTCCGACCAGCGCGTTGCCTTCATGACCTTCATCGGCTCGGCGGACGTCGGCTGGATGCTTCGGTCGAAGCTGGCGCGCGGGGCGAGATGCGCCCTCGAGCACGGGGGCGTGGCGCCCGTCATCGTCGATGAAACGGCCGACCTCGAGGACGCGATTCCCCTTCTCACCAAAGCAGGCTTCTATCACGCTGGGCAGGTATGCGTCTCCGTGCAGCGCATCTACGCGCATCGCTCGATTCGAAACGCGTTGACCGAGCGTTTGGTGAAAGCCGCAAAGGCGCTCAAGGTCGGTGACCCGACCGAGCCGGATACCGACGTCGGACCGCTGATTCGTTCGAGCGAAGTCGAGCGCGTCCACGAATGGGTGACCGAAGCCAAAGAAGGCGGGGCCGAGGTTCTGTGCGGGGGTGAGCCGCTGAGCAAGACGACCTACGCGCCGACCGTGCTGCTGAACCCACCGGACGACGCGCGGATCTCACGAGACGAGGTCTTCGGACCCGTCGTATCCGTCTACGACTATGACGACATCCAAGACGCGGTACGGCGCGCAAACCTTCCGCACGCGTATTTCCAAGCGGCGCTGTTCACCAATCGCCTCGACCGAGCGCTCGACGTCGGACGGAGGCTTCACGGAATGGCCGTGATGGTGAACGACCATACTGCCTTTCGAGTCGACTGGATGCCGTTTGGCGGACACCGGGATTCCGGATTGAACCTCGGCGGCATCGAGCATTCCATGCGCGACATGACCATCGAGCGGATGATCGTGTTCAGGCAGGCTTGAGAGACCGTCAGAGCGGGCTCCACTCGCACTCGCCCTCACCGAAGATGTGACCCTGAGTGGCGAGCTGAGCGCGCACGAAATCCCACGCGTTCTCGATCGACGACACCGGGCCGCCGGTTAGCTCGTACACGCCTTCGGGCGGCGTCGGAAAGAGGCTGCCGACGTCCGTCGCTGCTTCGAAGTCCGGTCTACTCAGAACACCGTCGTCGTTCACGTCTTCGATGTCCCAGAGCCATTGGGCGAGCCGCTGGACGTTGCCCTCTTCCTCGGGGAAGCCGTTGAAAAAGATGTGGTCGCCGTGGAGCGTGACGGTGGCGCTCGAGCTACGGCTCACGTTGGCACCCGGCTCTTGCCCTTCGAGCGCGCAGTTGGTGTAGATCGCGGGCACGTCGGCTTCGATTCGGAACTCTTTGCTCGCGCTGTCGGAGATGCGCGTGATCGTACCCTCGACGATGTAGCTCCAACCGTTGGCGATCATCGCGTCGACGTCCGAGGAGTCCACCGAGTTGACGTTCACGACGGCGGAATCCGCTGCGGGGGTCTCGAACCCGAGCTCGGTGTACTGACCGGTCGGTATCCCACTGAAGGACGTGAGCTCGGGCGGCGGCGTCCCCAGGCTCGTGAAGTCCGCGACGGCGACGACGGTGCTCGTCTGCGCGTTGCTTCCGTTGCCTTGGTTCATCGCTACCAAGCCCACCGTAGCGATGTAGCGGCTGAACTCGATGTCGAATCCATCGAGGATGCTCTCGTCTCCGGTACCCGCCTGAATGCCGTCGACGATGGTCTCCTCGGCCTCGAGCAGCACCGATAGATTCCCATCGCCGCTTCGGCCGTCGCCGCCGCAGCCAGCGATCGCACACGCTGCGACGAGGGCGAAAACAGCGCTCGATGGGTTCCGGTACTCGGTCTTCATCATGATCGTCATCCTTCTTCGTCGAAAGCTCATGGTTCTGTGGCGTTGGACGTCCACGTAAAGGTTGGAAGCTCGTTGGCCGTCATCGAAATGACCAGCGCGCTGTAGTCCGGGTTTTCGGGACCGAGAAGCACCTCTCCCGACCCGTCGTCGAGCGCGGCAAGCCTGCCGAAGTCGACGGCCTGCCACCATGCGTTTGGATCGAACGTCACGGCGAGCGCGAGCGGATCGGTCGTGATCTCCTGCACCGTGCGAGCGCCGTTGACGGCAGGCGTGCCGGGATTCACCACCAGCACGTCGACGTTGGCTGAAAAGGAGTACGCGGCCGGGCAGACGGCGGCGCCCGGGCAGCACGTTGCCGCATCCTCGACGCAGGTCGCGGTCCCCCGAAACTGCGCCGAATGACCCTCCGGAACGTAGCTCGAGCTCTCGAACCGGACGACCCCGGGCCCTTCCGGAACGCCCGGCAGCGCTTCGGGAAGCGGCCTGGTCAGCAGCCAGACGATGCCGTAGTCGAAGAACGCCGTGCGTACGGTCCCCGTCGTTCCGAAAAGGCTGCCAATCGGCTGCGGCGTGGAATCGAGCCCGTCCAGAGTGACGCCGTCGAGCGACTCGAGGATAGCGACCTCACATCGGCTCGAAAGCGCGCTGTCCGTCGCGCAAAAGAAGACCGGCCCGAAGCCGAGTGTCGCCTGGTCCAGGGTCACCTCCCAGCCGCCCCTGACGAAGGTCTCGGCCTCCGTTCCCCGAGCCTGGACCGGCACCTCGGCGAACGCCCCGCCGGTTTGTGCGCAGCCGGCGAGGGCACTGCACGCGATCGCGATGGCACAAGCAACGAAGCGGCTCATAGCTGAATCCCAACCGTGAAGAAGAAGGTTCGCGGCCGACCGGCGCTGATGTGGCGCGCGGGAATTCGCGAGCCGACGGACTCGGGATCCCAATCCGAGACGAACACGAACTCGTTGCCGGCGTACCGCTTGTCGAGAAGGTTGAACACCTGGAACCCGAGCTCGAGAAACCACCAGGAAAGTCGGCCCGAGAGATCGAGCAGCGAAAACGGATCGGCGTTCTGCGAAAACGGAAGCGGGCGAGCACCGATGAACGTGTAGCCCAACCCGAGATGACCGCGGAGCGGGTATTTCCAGAGGTCGACTAGGTCATCGCTGGCTCCGACGTCGAGTCGCACGACCCAGGGGGGAATGAAGGGCAGGAGATCGCCGCGATCGAAAGGGGGCGTCGGATTCTCGACGGTTGGAGGCGGGGGCCCCTCGAGGACCGCGTGGACATACGTCACCGAGAGAGAGCCCACGAGCCAGGGCAGTGGATTCGTGACGGCGTAAAAGACGAACCCGGTTCGGCTGGTCGGTCCGATGTTTTCGAGACGCCCCTCGGCGGCCTCGAAGAACACGTCGTTGTTGAGCCAAGTTCTGTACCCGGTCAGCGTGAGCTTGAGCTCTTCTTCGGGACCAACCCGAAAACGCACGCCGAAGTCGAGCGACCGCACCTTGCTAAACGGTGCGATCTCGCCGTCGACCAGCGTCCGGGCTTGAGGCGAGCGGAAGCCCTCGCCGTACGATCCGATGATGTCGATCCAATCGGTAGGTTTGCCGGTGAGCGCGAGGCGCGGGCCGGCCACGATGCCGGCGGCGGTTCTGCGGAACCCCGGAATGAACGTTTCCTCTCGAAAATCAGGGACGAAGTTGCCGAGCTTGTCATCGATGTCGAAGAACAGCGCATCCGCCCGGACGCCGCCTTTCACATTGAAGTACTTACTGAAGTCCCAGTCGAGATCGACCCAGATGCCGATGTCGGCCTGCACGATGTCCGCATCGACGCGCTGGTCCCACGTCTGATTGGCCGGCGCCTCGATGAGGTTCTGCTGCTGCGGGTCGATGAAGTCGACGCGTGTGGAAACGCCCATCTCGACGGTGCCCCTCGCGTTTTTGCCGGGCTCGAATCGCGCCGTCCTGTGACGTGCATTCCCGCCGATCACGAGGCGGCGATCGCGTTGCTCGATCAAATCGCCGCGGCCTACCCACTCCGGATTGACCCGCGAACGCTCGAGAAAACCGGTGAAGTTCTGCTGGATGCGAAAGTCGTGGAGCTGGAGCCAAATGTCGAAGCTCGTGTTCTTGCGGTTTTCACCGCGATGCTCCCCGTGGACGCCGAAGATCCCGCCCGCGTTGAAAGCGTTTTGCGCGCGCGCCGTGGCGTAGGGGTAGACGTCGTAGAAACCCACCGTACCCTCTGCGACGTCGTCGGCGCGGAGAACCCCCGCAGAGTTGTATCGGGTGCCCCAAAAAGAGCCGTGCAGCCGAAACCGCCAATCCTTGCGTCCGAAGCCGACCTGGAACATGGCGGAGCCGTTCAGCCCGTCGCGGTTCTGGCCGAAGCCGTCGGAGCGTCGGAACTGAAAAGCGCCAAACGTGTCCGGGTCTTTTCCTTTGGGGGCAAAGATGCCGACCTGGCGAAACGTACGAAAGGAACCGATCTCGCTTTTCGCGTAGATGCCACGCTGCTCGACCCCGAGGTCGAATTCGACCGTGCCCGCCACGGCAAAGTCACCCTGCGCGGGGTCGTAGACGCCTTCGATGACGCGAAGCTCTCGAACGACCTCGGGAATGATGAAGCCGAGATACGTGTATCCCTGGCCGTGGATGTTCGAAGGTTGGTTCAGAGGGACGTCGCCCAACTTGAGCTCGATGTCCTGACCGTGCTCCGCGTTGAAGCCGCGCAGGTAGAGAAAGCCACCGGCTGCGTCGCCTTCGACATTAGCGACGTAGAGGCCCGGCGCACGCCGCAAGAGGTCGTTGGCGGTGACCGCGGGAGCTACGTCGAGCACCTTGCGATCGATCGTGAAATCGCCGGCGCCGCGATCCTGCGCGCGAAGCTTTTCACGATCGACCTCGGCTGTGGTGCCGAAGCCCGCGCGCTGCTTTTCCGCAGGTTTGGGTGGATCCACGGGAGCAGCGGGCGAGACCTCGGCAGGCACGTTTTCCGCGGGTGTGGGTGGTGTGACGTGCGGAGCGGTCTGAGGCTCGTGCGTCTCGCCTTCGTGCGGCGCGCCGACGGCGGTCGGCTCGAAGTGCACGGCGACGCGGATCCGACTGGAAACCGGAGCATCGCCGCGCGTGGCCGGGTCGAACGTCCACCCCCTCACGGCGCGCACCGCTTCGGCGTCGAAATCGATCCCGGCCGAGTGCTCGACGACCACGTCGGTCACGTCGCCCTGCGCGGTCACCGTGATGCGAAGAATGACCGTGGGATGAAGGCCCTGGCCTTCTCGCCCCGGCGGATAGAGGGGCGGCGGCGCCTTTACGAGGTGCGGAGGGTGCAGCTCTTCCTCGGCCCCGGACTCCTCCGCGTTCGCTTCAGGTCTCGCGTCGACTTCGGCGCGGACGTCCGGCTCGCCCTCCTCCGCGCGAACCTCCGCGCTCGCTCCGAGGATCAGAATCCCGAGCGCAAGGGCGCCGATGCTTTGTCGTTCATTCACTTTCATTCACTGCTCGAGCCTGCCGCGCGGGAGCGCGGGTGTCGTTCCATCCTCGGACGAACGGTCAGGCAGGAGGTGAATTCTTCGGTGCGATTCGAAAGCGTTTGGGCTGGGGGACATGGTGAGTGTCCCGCGTGAAGAGCGGCTCGCTGACGCGAGCGAGACCGAGGAGCGGCCGGTCGGTGTCGACCTTGGCGAGCCCGTCTCGTCGATCGGCATAGGGCGCACAGTGACCATGCGCCTCGTCCGCATTCGCGGGCAGGTCGTGGTGGAGGCTCGGCCGCTCGGTCTTCTCGTGCCCTGTCTCGACGTGCCGATGGGCGCGCTCGCCTTGCTGCGGCTCGCCGTGTACGAGCTCGCCGTGCTCGGCGCAGCGCGTGTGCTCGACGAGGAGCATGTGTCCACCGCTCGAGCCCTGCAAAAACAGCGCAAAAAGAGCGAGCAGCGCAAATCCGCGCCTCACTACGGCAAATCCGGCGATGTAGCGGCTCGTCGAGGCCATCGGCAGCATCGAGTATGACCGAATCGGCGGCTTCATCAACCGTGAGAAGGCGACCGGCAGCGTCGCGCATCGGAGCACGCGGGTTCTACGTAGATCATTTGGGAAAACTGCACTAAACGTTTGGTCGGGTGCGAGGAACGACATGCGAACACGACAGGTAGTGCTCCTCCCGTGCGCCGCGCTCTGGATGCTGGGCGGGTGCTCGAGCGAGGCGGGGTCGGGGACTGCGCAGGACCAGCTGCTCCGCATGAACGAGATCCAGGTTCTCGGAACGCATAACAGCTATCACATTCAGCCCCGTGATTCGATCCTGGAGGCGCTCGCGATCTTCGACTCGCAGGAGACCGCCGACAGCCTCGAGTACACTGCGCTTCCACTCGAAGAGCAGTTCGACCGCGGCGTGCGCCAGCTCGAGCTCGACGTCTTCGCGGATCCCGAAGGCGGGCTCTACGCGATTCGCCGGGGCCTGATCGTGGTCGGCGAGGATCCCGACTCCGGGCTTCCAGAGCTCGACGAGCCGGGACTAAAGGTCTTACACGTACAGGAGATCGACTTCGAGACGCACTGCCTCACCTTCGTTGCCTGTCTCTCCACGCTGAAGGCGTGGTCGGACGCAAACCCGACGCACGTCCCCATCACCGTCATGGTCGAGGCCAAAGAAGAAGTCATTCCCGATCCCCTGCAGTTGGGCTTCACGATCCCCCTCGAATTCGGTCCCGATGATGTCGACGATATCGACGAAGAGATCCTGACCGTGTTTACCCCGTCGCAGCTGATCACGCCCGACGACGTCCGAGGCGAATACGGAACCCTCGAGGAGGCCGTGCTAGACGGTGGATGGCTCACGCTCGAGGAGGCGCGCGGAAGGGTGATGTTCGTCTTTCTCAATCGGAGCGTCGCCCGGGATCACTACATTGAAGGTCACCCTTCGCTCAGGGGACGGGTCATGTTCACCAATTCCGACGAGGGAACGCCCGAGGCAGCCTGGTTCAACGTGAACAACTCGCTGACGGACGGCGAGCGCATCGAAGCGCTCGTCGCCGCGGGCTATCTCGTTCGAACGCGCGCCGACGCCGACACGGAGCAGGCACGAAACGACGACTACACGCTACAAGAAGCCGCTTTCGCGAGCGGCGGTCAGTTCGTGAGCACGGACTACGTCGTTCCGAACCCGGATTTCGGGACCGAGTACCGCGCGGCCGTGCCGGGCGGATATGTCGCGCGCTGCAACCCGATCTCAGCGCCGCCCGAGTGTGACTCCGACCTCATACGCCCCTGAAAGCTAAGCCGCCGACTCGTCTTTCGGAACCTCGTCGGGCACACCGAGCGTGCTGAGCTGTTCCACGAGCTGCGCCCGGCTCCTGAGTCCGAGCTTTTTGATTGCGGAGCGCAGCAAGCCGGAGACTCGCCCCTGCGAGAGCCCGAGTCGATACGCGATCAGCTTGTTGGTTTCGCCGAGCACGGCATACGTGACTACCTGGCATTCCTGTGCGGTGAGTCCGCGAGGGTCGATGACCTCGGGTGGGTTCGGAATCGCGAGCACGAGGCGTCGACGGTCGGTGTCGAACCAGTCGACGACGCTCCATCGGCCGCTGACGAGCGCCTTCCAGGCTGCAAGGGCCCCTCCAGGGTCCTGGCGCCGAAGCCCGCCTCGGGCGCGATCCACGCGCCGCGCGGCACGTCGAAGGACGTCAGCAGCGGTCGGCTCCTGCGCCTGGCCCGCCGCCTCGACGATTTGCAGACCGTTCGGATCGAATACGGCCTCCGCCTCGAAGGGGAGCCCAGTGCGCGCGGTCTCGGACTGTGCCGCGCGCGCCAAGAGCGCTCGGCGGAGCCGGTAGCCGGCGGCCACGTGCGCGCCGAGCATCTGCCATCGCTCTCGGGACTTCGGCGTGAGCCGGAGCCTGTCCGGGAGCGGTGCGCTGATGTCGACACCGACGCCGTTCGGATCGACCGCGAGTATTCCAAGCAGGTCGGAGTAGCCGAGAGCGTCGACGAGAGCCTGAAACTCCCCCGGATGATCCCTGGCGATCTCGCTCCATGTACCGGCGTGGCCTGGAGGGGTGACCGACCGGACGAACTCGGGGGAGAGCACCGACCGCGCTTCCTCGAAGCGGCGGATGAAGTCGTCCGGCATCGACTTCGTGTGGATGTCTCTTATGGTCGCCTCTGCACCGCTCGCGCCGACTGGACGCACGAACTCGAAACCAAAGACACCAAGACCGTGATCCAGAACCGGTTTCCCTACTTCGAGGACGTTCGCGAGCCACGCGTCGAAGTCGGGCGCTTCGAGGTCGTAGGCTGCCTCGATGACGTCGATTGCATGTGAAGTGACGGGGTCCAATCTGACTTCGTTCTCCGGCCCTTGGTTCGACCACTGGCCTGTGGCCCAGAGTTGCGAGGTACTAGCCGCGGAAAGACCCGTCAACCGATCGTGCTAGCCTGAGCTGGGTGCGCGACGGAATTGGTGAAACCGAAACGATGTGTCGGAGCGGTGAAAGACTCTGAGTGCATTGCGTTTCTTCAATGGGCGCTTCCGCGGCTTCAGCTTCGTTGGTCGGGCTATCGCAAAGTGCGCCGCCAGGTGTGCAAGCGCATCGACCGCCGCATGCGGAGCATGGGATTGGAGGGAATCGACGCGTATCGGCGACTCCTCGAGACGGATGCGGCGGAATGGTCGGTTCTCGACGGTTTCACCCGGATCACGATTTCGCGCTTCTTCCGGGAGCGCGACGCGTTCGAGTTTTTGTGCAGCTCGGTGCTGTCGGAGCTCCGCACGGTCGCGGCGCCTGGACCGGTGCGAATTTGGAGCGCCGGGTGCGCTCGGGGCGAAGAGCCGTACACGCTGGCGATCGCGGCCCACGTTCACGGGGTGGACGTTCAGATCGTGGCAACGGATGCGGACTCGGATCAGCTCCGAAGGGCTCGGGACGCTCGCTACTCCCCTGGCTCGTTGAAGGACCTACCGGCTTCTTGGAAAGAGCTCGCCTTCGAGCCGCTGGACGGTGAGCTCGTGCTGCGGCCGGAGCTCCGCTCGGCGGTCGAGCTTCTTCAGCAGGACATACGAGACGAGATGCCGGATGGACCATTTCATTTGGTTCTGTGCCGGTACCTCGCGTTCACGTATTTCGACTCGACCCTCCAGCGACAGATCGCGCGGCGATTGCTGGACCGGACCGCGAGCGGTGGCTTTGTCGCTCTTGGCAAGCACGAAGCATGGCCGCGCGATGTGG
>JAHELW010000005.1 GCA_024643985.1 Myxococcales bacterium
GGGTGCCCGCTCGCTACGCTCGCCCCCACTCGCTGTGCTGGGCATCCCGACCGATTCTCCTCCGCATACGTCCTACCGCTGCGTACTGAATCCGGGTTTTCGCGGTGTGGGTTGCAACACCCTGAAATGACAGCCTTCCGACAGGGGGAGCATGTCCCCCTCTTGACCCTGGTTTGGTTATATCCGACCCACCCACCCCCACCCGTAATCCTCCCTCCGCGCCCTGCGGGCTTGGCGGCGCATGCGCGCCGGGCTTCGCCCTTCGGGCTCGCGCTTCCGCCTGCACGACGCCCGCCTGCTTCCTGGGCAAGACGTCTGCCTAGGGGCTCGGAAAAAACGCGACGGGGGTCGGAGCGGACGTGCCAAGTGACAATCGCCACGACAGCAACCACCGGCGATTGGCGCGCAGCCCGAGGGAGCGCGTGCGCGGCCTACATCCCCAGTCTTACGGGCCGCATTTGCAGGCGCTCCCGATCCGCGCAGGCCCCCGTCGTGTTTTTTCCGAGCCCCGTATGCGCGGTAGCGATGCCTCGAATTTGGGTTTTCGCGGTGTGGGTTGTAAGTGGTTGGAATCAGCAGCTTTGGGAGGGGGGAGAATGTCCCCTAGCTTAGGAAGCCGAAGTGGTGGAGGCCCTCTAGGACGCCTCGGGCGTAGGGGTGCTCGGCGAAGTACATGCGGTCGGTGATTCCGCGGGCGGCGGACTGGTCGGCCAGATCCGCCTTGAGGGCCGCGTCGGCGTTGCCGACGACGATGACCCGATAGCCGGCGAGCATCGCCGCGCGATCGTTGCCGGAGTCGCCCGCGTACACGAGCTGATCCTCGTCGATGCCGGCGTGGTCGTGCAGATACCGTACCGCGTGGTCTTTCGCCACGCCCGACGGCAGAAGGTCGAGCAGCCCACGCTTCGACACGGGGTCGTAGCTGGCAACCAGGTTCACCGTGGCGCCCGCGCGATCCAACCGGGACCTCACGTTGCCGAGAAACCCGTCCGGACGGCCATTAGTGTAATAGCTGACCTTGAACTCGGCCTGCTTCTCCTCTTCCTGGAGCTCGATGCCCGCCATCGCCCCGATCGCAGACTGAATCTGCACCCCTTTGAGACCTCCAAACGCGGCCTTCATCGCCTGCCGATACCTTTCGTCGACTTCGAAAGTCCCGTTTCTTCGGCGGTAGACGCTCGTTCCGACGTCGCAAACGAACCAATCCGGAGTCGGAAGACCCACCTCCGCAATGCCTGCGCGCGCAAGGGACAGGTGGCGGCCGGTCACGTATGCCAGTCCGAGCGCGGGCTCTCCCCGCATCGCCGCGACGAGCTCTGCCACCTCGCGCAAGCGCTCGGGAGTTCGCTCCAGCGGAATCAGTGTACCGTCCAAATCTGACGCGAGAAGGGTCCGTGTTATGCTCATGCCGACATGAGCCTAGCGAGGACCGCGGCAACCCGCACCCAGGAAGCCATCAGCTGAGAGCCCGTGCACCGATCCCACAACCGACCTGTCATTTTCGGCGAGGTGCTCTTCGATCACTTCCCGGACGGTAGCCGCGTTCTCGGCGGCGCGCCTTTCAACGTCGCCTGGCATCTCCGGGGCTTCGGCGCCAATCCACTCGTGCTGAGCGCCGTCGGAGACGATGCGGAGGGGCGCGAGGTGCTCGAGCGCATGACGAGCTGGGACTTGATGACCCACGGGGTGCAGGTCGATCCGACGCATCCGACCGGCCGCGTCACCGCGAGCGTCGTCGACGGGGAGAACCGCTTCGAAATCGCGCCTGACCAGGCGTGGGACCGCGTGCAAGCCGGGCCTGCGCTCAGCACCACCGCAGAGGAGCCGGCCGGGCTGCTCTATCACGGCACGCTCGCTCTGCGCGGGGACGCGAGCTGGAAGACGCTGCGCGCGCTGCAGGCGGACACCGCCGCGCCATCCTTCGTCGACATCAACCTCAGGGAGCCCTGGTGGACGAAAGAAAAAGTCGACTGGTGTTTGTCGACGAGCCACTGGGTCAAGCTGAACGATGCGGAGCTCGCCCAGCTGACCGGAAGGCCCACGGACTCCTTCGACACGTGCCGGGACGCCGCGATGGCGTTGGCGCACTTACACACGATTCAAGGCGTCATCGTGACGCGCGGAGGGGAGGGCGCGCTCTCCGTTCTTGGCGGTGAAACCGCCTTCGAGGCGCACGCCTCGAAGGTCGAGCGCATCGTCGACACGGTCGGGGCGGGAGACGCCTTCAGCTCGGTGGTGTGCCTCGGGCTGTTGCAAGCGTGGGACCATCAAACGACTCTGGACCGTGCGGCCGCTTTCGCGGCAGATCTCTGCGCCATCCGCGGTGCCACGACCACCGACTTCGCGCTGTACGAGCGGCACCTCACCGAATGGGCCAAAGACACGAGCTCGGGCTCGATCAGCGCCCCCGGCGCGCCGCAGCTCTACGTCCTGTCGCTCACGGTGCACGGCCTCGTCCGGGCGACGGACATCGAGCTCGGCCGGGACGCCGACACGGGCGGTCAGGTCTCGTACGTGGTCGACCAAGCCCGAGCGCTCGCGCACCATCCGGAGGTCGAGCGCGTCGATGTGATCACGCGGGCGATCACAGACCGACGGGTGCAGGACTGCTACTCGCGCCCGTTCGAGCCGATTTGCCGAGGTGCGCAGATCGTTCGGATTCCCTTCGGTCCGCGCCGCTACCTTCGCAAAGAAACGCTGTGGCCTCATCTCGACAGTCTGCTCGACCAGCTCGCGCGGTACGTTCGAATGCAGGACCGAACGCCCGATCTCATCCACGGTCACTACGCCGACGCGGGCTACGTGGGTGCGCGGCTGGCGAAGCTGCTGGGCGTGCCGTTCGTGTTCACTGGCCATTCCCTCGGACGAGTGAAGAAGCTGCGGCTCGAATCCAAAGGGGAGGCCAGCGAGCAGACGTATCAGTTCACCTCGCGGATCGAAGCCGAAGAGCGCGCTCTCGAGACCGCGGCGCTGGTCATCGCGAGCACTCGCCAAGAGGTCCGCGAGCAGTACGAGCTCTACGACCACTACCAGCCGGACCGAATGGCGGTGATACCGCCGGGGGTCGATCTTTCGCGCTTTTCGCCTCCCGGCCCCTCGTGGGAGCGGCCCGCGATCGCCGACGACCTTTCGCGATTCCTGACCGATCCCGAAAAGCCGATGGTCCTGGCACTCGCGCGCGCGGACGAGCGGAAGAACTTCGAGGGATTGATTCGCGCTTTTGGCGAAACCGAGGGCCTCCGCGACATGGCGAACCTCGTCATCGTTGCCGGGAACCGCGACGACATCGGCGACCTGGGCGCCATGCCGCGTCGGGTCCTCACCCAGATCCTCGTCCTCATCGATCGCTACGACCTCTACGGATCGGTGGCGTACCCGAAGCATCACGACTCGAACGACGTGCCCGAGCTCTACCGCCTCGCCGCAAGGACGGGAGGCCTGTTCGTGAACCCCGCGCTCACGGAGCCGTTTGGGCTCACTCTGCTAGAGGCGTCGGCAACGGGTGTGCCTCTCGTGGCGACGAACGACGGAGGCCCACAGGACATCATCGGTACCTGCAAGAACGGGCTCCTCGTCGACGCCCTCGACTCGGGCGCGATCGGCGAGGCGATGGTCGACGCGCTGAGCGACCGCGCTCGATGGAAAGATTGGTCTGACACCGGGCTCGCGGCGGTGCATGCGAACTACTCGTGGGACAGCCACGCCTTTCGCTACGTTCAAGAAGCCACCAAGGTCGTGAAGGGTACTCGTCCGATGCCGGTTCATCGGCCGCGCACCAAGCTCGCCGGAATGGATCGGCTTCTCGTCACCGACGTCGACGACACGCTGACAGGGGACGACGAGGCGCTCGCCGAGCTCCTCGAACGCCTCGAGACGACGAATGCGAAGGTGGGCTTCGGCATCGCGACGGGCAGGACGCTCGATGAAGCGCTCGCGCTCATGGCGGAGCTCGACGTTCGGGTCCCCGACGTTCTCATCACCGCGGGCGGGAGCGAGCTCCACTACGGCACCCACCTGCTGCCCGACCGCTCCTGGGAACGCCAGATCCGCTATCGCTGGGATCGGGAGGAGGTCGCAGACGTCCTCGGCAAAATCCCGGGGCTCAGACCGGTCGCGGCGGCGAGCACCAAGTACCGGCTGCGGTACCAGCTCGACCCCGACGAGGCGCCGACCCTTCGCGAAATCCGGCGCCAGGCCCGCCAGGAAGGCCTGCGGATCACCACGATTCTCGACCACGAGGTTTATCTGGACGTCGTTCCGGTCCGAGCATCGCCCGGCCTTGCGATTCGTTTTTTTTGCTTCAAGTGGAATCTCGAGCCGCAGCGGCTCCTCGTGGCAGGCGATTCAGGGAACGACTGGGACATGCTTTCGGGCGACACGTTGGGCGTGGTTGTGAGCAACCACACACCGGAGCTCGAGCGGCTTCGGGGGCGGCCCCGCGTCCACTTTGCAAAAAGCGCTCACGCGCGCGGGATCTTGGAGGGGATTGATTGGTATGATTTCCTCGGTGACATCCGAATCCCCGCAGAGGAACAGAATGATTGACACCCTCGAAGGGCTGATGCTCGCTCATCGTGAGCCGATTTACCTCTTCTTCAGGCGGCTCAAAGCACTGGACCGGCAGTTTCTGCTCTGGTCCGACCTCGTGTACGAGTACGAGCAGTTCAGCGCGACTGAGGTCGCGGGGGCGCTTCGAAACACGAAGATGTCGTCGATCATGCAGCACGCGCAGGAAGCCGTCGTCGATGAGCCCTTCATCGCGCTCGCGGTGCGGTCCCGCGTCGGCCGATGGCGGTACCTGCAGATCCATACCGAAGAGATGCATTGCCGGGAGCTCGCGGTCGCCGAGTATCTCGACCTGAAGGAGCGGATAGCCGCCGGCATCCCTCAAGGAGAGCGATACGTTCTCGAAATCGACCTGAGCCCGTTCGAGCGAGGCTTCCCGAAGCTCAAAGACGCGCGCAACATCGGGCGGGGCGTCGAGTTTCTCAACCGACACCTGTCGGGACGGCTCTTCATCGACGGCGGGCGCGGCCAGCAGCTGCTCTTCGACTTTCTCCAAGTGCACCAGACGCGGGGTCAGCAGCTCATGCTGAACGGCACCCTGAAAGACATCGACGAGCTCAGAGACGCGCTCGACAGCGCCATGGAAGTCCTCGCGCAACACGAAGAGGAAAGCGAAGATCTCAGCCGCGAGCTTAGACGCTTGGGCTTCGAGCCTGGATGGGGGCGAACGCCCGCGCAAATTCGAGTGACGATGGAGCTGCTTCTCGACATCCTCGAAGCTCCATCGCCGAGAAATCTCGAGAGGTTCCTCGCGCGCATGCCGATGATCTTTTCGATCGCGATCATCTCGCCGCATGGCTACTTCGGCCAGTCCAACGTCCTCGGCAAGCCCGACACGGGCGGTCAGATCGTCTACATTCTCGATCAGGTTCGCGCGCTCGAGAAAGAGATGCGCGAGTCGATCCACGACCAAGGGCTCGACATCGAGCCTCAGATCGTCGTTCTCACGCGCCTGATCCCAGACGCGGACGGCACGACCTGCGACCAGCGGGTCGAGCGCATCCTCGGCACGGAGCACGCACGCATCCTTCGCGTGCCATTCCGAACGTACGACGGGGGAGAAGTCATTCCGCAGTGGATTTCTCGCTTCGAGGTGTGGCCGTACTTGGAGCGGTACGCGATCGACGCGGAGCGCGAGCTGCTCGCTGAGCTCGGCGGCGTTCGCCCGGACTTCGTCATCGGGAACTACTCGGATGGAAATCTCGTCGCGACGATCCTGGCCCACCGGCTGGGGGTCACGCAGTGCAACATCGCGCACGCGCTCGAAAAGACGAAGTACCTGCTCTCGGACCTGCACTGGCAGCACCACGAAGAGGAGCATCACTTCGCGGCTCAGTACACCGCCGACCTGATGGCGATGAATACGGCTGACTTCATCATCACCAGCACGTATCAGGAAATCGCGGGAACGGAGGAGAGCGTCGGCCAGTACGAGAGCTACAGCTCTTTTTCGTTGCCGAGACTCTACCGCGTCGTCTCCGGCATCGACTGCTTCGACCCGAAGTTCAACATCGTGTCCCCGGGCGCCGATCCTCGCGTGTTCTTCCCGTACCACGACGAAGTACGCCGGCCGCAAGAGATTCGAGAAGAGATCGAGGACATGGTGTTCGGGTCTCCGAGCTGCGCCTTCCGGGGCCTTTTGAGCGATCGCGACAAGCCGCTCATCTTTGCAATGTCACGACTCGACCGCATCAAGAACATGGCCGGCCTCGTCGAATGGTACGCAAACAACGACGAGCTTCGAAAGACGGCGAATCTGCTGATCGTGGGCGGGCGCCTCCGGGTCGAAGAGTCCAACGACCGCGACGAACGCGAGCAAATCGAGCGCGCCCATTGGCTGTTCGACGAGTTTGACCTCGAGGGCCAGGTTCGCTGGGTCGAAATGCAAACCGACAAAAACAAGGTCGGCGAGCTCTACCGGCTGGTCGCCGATCAGCGGGGCGTGTTCGTCCAGCCGGCGCTTTTCGAGGCGTTTGGGCTCACCGTGGTCGAGGCGATGAGCAGCGGGCTTCCGACTTTCGCCACGCGGTACGGCGGCCCGCTGGAAATCATTCAGGACGGCAAATCGGGTTTTCACATCGACCCGACGCAGGGTCAGGACGCCGCGGCGAAGCTGCTCGCTTTTCTTCAGACGTGCGCCGAGGACCCGGCAGCTTGGAATACGATCTCGCAGGGCGGAATCGAAAGGGTTCAGGAGCGCTACAACTGGCCCCTCTACGCATCGACCCTGCTGAAGCTCTCTCGCATCTACGGCTTCTGGCGCTACATCTCCTCTCTCGAGCGCGACGAAACGCGCAGGTACCTGGAGATGTTCTACGGCTTGCTCCTTCGCCCGCTCTCGAAGCGCGTGCTCGAGCAGCACCAACACTAGACGCGACCGCGCTAAAGCACGACGACGTCGAAGCCCCGGAGCTTGCCCGGGTAGCGCCCCTCCACGGCGGCGACGTCCACCCGAACCCGCCCCTCCTCGGAAGTCGCGGCAAACGTCGTCAACCGGTAGCCCCCCTCGAGATGACCGAAGCCGTCTCCCGCGTCCTCGTAGAGCCGCCCCTCGGCGCGTCCCGCCGCGTCGAGAGACACCAAGAGCGTAAGCGGCCCCTCGAAGGCCTCGCCGGTCGTCTCGCCGCCCGGGCCAACCGGAAGGATCGCGCCCTCGCGAAGGCGCAGCACCGGATGAGCCGGCGAGGTTTCTGGATCTTCACCCGCCAGCGTGAAGGGCCGCCAGCGCCCCCGCGGCAACCGAGGCGCTCGATGTGCGGCCCCGAGCGACGCAGGCACGACCAGGACGTCCGTCCCGAGGAGAAACGACTGGTCCTCGCTGCGGAGCGAAGGGTCCACCGGATCGGCGAAGAAGACCGGGCGTGCGACCGGAAGCCCGGTCACGGCGGCCTCGCGAAAGAGGGTGTAGAGATACGGGAGCAGCCGGTAGCGGCGCTCCAGCGCGGTTCGCGCGATCGCCTCCACCTCGGGACCGAAAGACCAAGGCTCCTGGTCGCCCTCGTCGAGCGCGCTGTGCGTTCGCGAAAACGGGAGCAAGGCGCCGAGTCCGATCCAGCGCGCGAAGAGCTCCGGGGTCGGCGTTCCGGCGAAGCCTCCGATGTCGGGGCCGCTGTTCGGCTGTCCGGAGAGGCCTAGATTGAGCACCATCGGCACCGACCAGCCGAAATGCTCGAAGCTCGACACGTTGTCGCCGGTCCAAGTCGCGGCGTAGCGCTGCCCCCCGATGAAGCTCGAGCGCGTCAGCACGAAGGGGCGCCGGTCCGGGCGCGCGGCGCGCATCGCATCGTTTGTAGCTTTCGACATCAAGAGCCCGTAAACGTTGTGGTATTGCGCGTGGCTTCCGGGCGCGATGTCCCCGCCTCCGCGATGCTGGACGTCGTCGGGCAGCTCCGCCCCAAGCGGGAGGATCGGTGACGGCTCGTTGAGATCGACCCACAGCCCGTCCATTTCGTGCTCGAGGAGCTCGGCGGTGTGCCGTGCCCACCAGGCGCGCGTCTCGGGGCGGGTGTAGTCGGGAAACGCTGCGTCGCCCGGCCACGTCCATTCGCGATGCTCGCGTCCTTCCGCGTCGAGGAGAAAGTGCCGCTCCGCCACGCCCTCTTCGTAAACCAGGTAGCCGGGCTCGACCTTGATCGCCGGGTCGAGGATCCAAACCGAGCGGAACCCTCGCTCGTGCAGCTGATCGTTCGTGGCGCGGGGGTTCGGAAAACCCTCCGGATCGAAGGTGAACACCTTGTATGCATCCATGTAGTGGATGTCGATCCAAATGACGTCGCAGGGGATCTTGCGCGCGCGAAACTCGTCTGCGAGCGCCCGGACGCGCGAGTCCGGATGGTAAGAGAAGCGACACTGGTGATAGCCGAGCGACCACCTCGGCGGGAGCTCGATTCGGCCCGTCAGCTCCGCAAGCCGGCGGACGACGTCCTGCGGACGAGCGCCTTCGATCACGAGAACCGGAAACGGCGTCTCGCAGCTGAAACGAACGCCGGCCCTCAGATCGATTTCGAGCCGATACGTCGTGTCCGCCAGCACGCCAAACGCGGTCCCGTCTCGCCGCACCGCCAGCACCCACGGATGCGCTTGGTAGAGGCTCTTCGAACGCTCGTCGTAGTTGGGGACCGGAGTGCCGTCGGCTTCGATTCGAAAAGGCTGCGTCGCCCATGCCTCCGTCACGAAACCGTTTCGCAGGAGCGGGCCCGCGACCTCGCCGGTCCCGTAGAGGCTCGTGCCGGCCTCGACGGCCAGGGTGGCTGCCCAGGGGCCGTCCGTCTCGAACTCGGGCGTGCTCCTCCACGTGCCCGGCACCGGTGCTTGGGCGGGCATCGGCTCGACGAGCGCGAACGAACGGGGAAGCGACGCGGGATCGACGTCCTGCGGGACGAAACGGGCGACGTCGTCGGCGACCAGGCCCGGCTCTTGATGCGATTGCGCCATCGGCGGAAACGTAGCGCAGGCGAGCCGCTGCGCGTACTCTCTCGTCGATGCCGCTCGGCCCTCCCGACTCGCCCGCGTGGACAGCGGACGTCGACAATCCGTACCTCCACGGGCTCTACGCCCCGACGGTGCACGAAAGCTGCGCGTTCGACCTTCCCGTCGACGGGGAGCTTCCTGCGGACCTCGACGGAGCCTACGTTCGAAACGGTCCCAATTCGGTCTTTCCGCCTCGCAACGCCTACCACTGGTTCGACGGCGACGGAATGGTGCACGCCGTCTACTTCAGAGACCAGCGCGCGTCGTATCGGAGCCGCCTCGTACCGACCGCGGCGCTTCGGGAGGAGATGCGACGGGGCAGGGCGCTTTGGAACGGCATCATGGGGCCGCTCAATCTCGAAGAGCAAGACCTCCGCGCGAAGGACACCGCCAACACGGACGTCGTGTGGCACAACGGAAATCTCCACGCGCTGTGGTACCTGTGCGGCGAGCCGTACAAGCTCGACCCGCTCACGCTCGAGCCGCGCGGCGTCGACGACTTCCAGGGGCGGCGACGCACGACCATGTCTGCGCACCCCAAGGTCGACGAGAGAACCGGAGAGCTCGTCTGGTTCACGCTGTCGGAATTCGAGCCGCCATACATGACCTACGGGGTCTGCGACCAAGGCGGCCGACTCGTCCACCAGGTTCCAATCGATCTACCGGGCGTGCGCGCTCCGCACGACATCACGATCACCCGCAGATACTCGATCCTGCACGACTTCCCTTTCTTTCACGACACCGAGCTTCTCCGGAAGCACGGCTATCGTGTCGCACGATTCCACCGCGACATCCCGACGCGCTTCGGTGTGATTCCGAGGCGGGGCGGCACGGACGAGGTCCGTTGGTTCGAATTCGAGCCGGGTTACGTTTTACACATGGTCAACGCATGGGAGGAGGACGACTGGATCGTGATGGACGGCTGCTTCCAGCCCGATCCGTCCATCCGTCGAAACTCCGACGAAGGCGAGCTCGCGTCGATGTTGGCGTACCTCCGCATTCGAACGCACCTCCGCCGCTGGCGCATGAACCTCGCGACCGGTGAGCGCAAAGAGGAGCAGCTCGACGACCTGAACACGGAGTTCTGTCTGCCCGACACGCGCCTCTACGGAGAAAAGACACGCTTTTCCTACCATCAGTACTTGCCTCCCGACATGCACACCGTCGAGTTTCGCAGCCTGGTGAAGTACGACCACGAGGACGGCTCGCACCGGCGGTATGACTATCCGGAGGGCTGGTTTGCGAGCGAAGCCCCGTTTGCGCCCCGGGCAGGCGCGACCCGCGAAGACGACGGCTACGTCGTCACGATCATGATGAGCGTGGACGGCCGATCGGAGTCCTGGGTCTTCGACGCCAGGGAAATCGAGCGTGGCCCGCTCGCTCGGGTTCGGCTGCCGTCCCGGGTGCCCGCGGGCTTTCACGCGAAGTGGATTCCAGGCTCGCGCGTCTGGGGGGAGACCCGATGAACAAGCAAGTGCGGCTTGCCGCGAGGCCCGACGGCCTGCCCAAAGACACGGACTGGTCTTTCGACGCGAGCCCGGTGCCGGAGCCGGGCCCGGGACAGGTGCTGGTCCGAATCAGCCACGTCTCCCTCGATCCCGCGATGCGCGCATGGATGAACGAGGGGGCGACCTACATCGACGACGTGAAAGTCGGTGATGTCATGCGCGCCGGCGCCGTGGGCCGCGTCGTGCGCTCGAACGCACCCGATCTCGCCGAAGGCGACGCCGTCAGGGGCGTGCTCGGCGTCCAGGAGTACGCGGTCGCCGGCGCCAACGAGCTCGACCGGCTCGACACCACGCTTGCACCGATCGAGCGGTACCTCGGCGTCCTCGGATGGCCCGGCATGACGGCCTATTTTGGTCTGCTCGAGATCGGCAAGCCGAACGAAGGGGACAGCGTGGTCGTTTCCGGCGCCGCCGGCGCGGTCGGAAGCATCACCGGACAAATCGCCAAGATCAAAGGCTGCCACGTGGTCGGCATCGCCGGCGGCACTGAAAAGTGCAGCTACCTAGTCGACGAGCTCGGGTTCGACGGCGCGATCGACTACAAGACCGAAAACATTCGGAATCGCCTGAGCGAGCTCTGCCCGAGGGGCGTCGACGTCTTCTTCGACAACGTCGGCGGCGAAATCCTCGACGCGGTCTTGAGTCGGATCGCGATGAAAGCACGCGTCGTGATCTCCGGGGCGATCAGCCAGTACAACAGCGCCCGTTTCCGAGGTCCGAACAACTACATGGCGCTATTGACCCAGCGCGCGCGCATGGAGGGTTTCGTGGTGTTCGACTACGCGCGCGACTATCCCCACGCCGCGGAACAGATCGTTCAATGGATCGCGGAAGGGAAGATCAAGGCCAAGGAGCACGTCGTGAAGGGCATCGAGAGCTTTCCTTCGGCTTTCTTGCGCCTCTTCAGCGGGGAAAAGCTCGGCAAGCTGATTCTCGAAGTCTGAGCGCCGGGCACGACGCCGCGCCCGAGCCACTCGCTTAGGGGCAGCCCCCGGTGCAAATCCGGTAGGCGGCTTCGCACGCCATCGTGCAGTCCTTGTCCTTCATTTCGCATCGCGCGTTGCATTCCGCCCATCGGTCGTTGCAGAGGGGAGTGCAGCCCGAAGTGGGGTAGCCCGGGGGGGGTGTCCGTGGGTATTCGTGCTCGTAAGTCGGCGGCGGCTCGGGCGTGGGGTCCGCGATCGGGCGGGTCGAGCCGTCCACCGCGAGCTGCTGGAGCCGCATTTCCGCGTAGCGAACGCGCTCCGGAGGGTCGCCCTCGAGGCGGTCTCGAAGCCAGGCGGCCCAGCACTCGCGTCGCTGTTCGGGCGTGACGGACGGGTCGTAGTCGGCGCCGTAGCACTGCTCGTAGCGCTCCGTGCGTCTTTGGGCTTGTTTAAGGCTCGGTCCGCATGCAATTGAAACCAGGAGGCCACACGCGAGGATCCAACGAGCCATGACCGCGGAAGGTAACACTCGGGACGCGACCCACCAACAGCCGGCAACCGGGTGGGGAACGTTCCAGGCCAAAGGTCTCGGAACGCTGTGGTTGGCGTGGAACGACACCGGATTGACACGCGTTTCGTTCGAGCGCCTCGACGACGTCATCGCGGACGAGGCGCCCGTTCCCGAGCTCTACGCTGCTCCCCTAGCACGCTATTTCGACGGGGAGCCGGAGGACTTCGCTCGGGTGCCGCTCGATCTCAGCGGTACCGAGTTTCAGCTCCGAGTCTGGGCGGCTCTCCGTGAAATACCGTGGGGTCAGGTGCGGACCTACGGCGGCATCGCGCAGCAGATCCAGTCGCCCCGGGCGATGCGAGCCGTGGGCCAAGCGAATCACGTCAACCCGATTCCGATCATCGTGCCGTGTCACCGCGTCGTCGAAGCGGGACATCACCTCGGCGGGTACGGCGGCGGGGTCGAGCGGAAGCAGCTTCTCCTCGAGCTCGAAGGGGTGAAGCTCCACGAGGGCGTCGTCCAGCCCGGACAGCTGGAGCTGTTCTAACTATCCGCCGTACCGTGCGGCGAGCAGGCAGCCCGCCACGGCGACACCTGCGAGAAGGCTGATTCGGTCCTTGACCGCGAACAGGACGGGGTCGTCGTGCATCTGGTCCCGCGCCGCGAGAAACCAGATGCGCATGATCCAGTAGACGAGGACGAGGCAGATGCCCCAGAGGATCTGGTGGCGGGGATAGTAGGCGATGATTGCAGGCGTGTTGATGTAGAGCGCAAAAACGAGGACGGCGAGAAAGCCCGCGGCAGGCCCCGCGGAGACGATGATGGGGATGTCGGCCGGGACGTAGTTGCGGCCCTTGATCGACGCGGCGCCGTCCGCCCTGATTTGAATCAGCTCCGAGTATCGCTTCACGAACGCGAGGCTCGTGAAGAAGAAGATCGAAAACGCCAGCAGCCATTCGGACAAGGGCACTCCGACGGCGACTCCGCCGGCCATGACCCGATAGGTGAAGAGCGACGCGAGCGTGAGCACGTCGACGATCATCTTCTGTTTGAGGACGAATGAATACGCCGTCGTGAGCGCGACGTAGCCGATGACGACGAAGACGAATCGCGGGTTGACGAAGGCAACCGCCAGCCCGATCGACAGGACGAGCGCGGAAACGATGAGCCCGAGGGCTTCTGCGATGGTGAGGTCGCCTGCCGCCAGCGGACGGTTCCGTTTGGTCCTGTGCTGACGATCGGCGGAGAGGTCCACCAAGTCGTTCAGCACGTAGATCGACGATGCCGCGAAGTTGAAGGAAAGAAATGCCATCAAGGCGGTGAAGACGAGGTCGAGGTTGGTGTACTGGTGAGAGAAGTAGAGCGGGACGAACAGCAAGACGTTCTTGGCCCACTGGTGAGGCCGGAGCTCTTTCACGATGGCCCGTAGCTTGTTGGGCCGCTTCACGAGAACCCTCGATCTCGTGACGCTTTGCTCCGCGCGCCTCTGGGTGGTGTTGCTCGGTGCGACCATGAGGGCGTCGTCCGCCGCTTTCCAAACGGGGAGGTCGGCCGAGGAATCGCCGATGTACTGAAAGCCGCCGTTTCCAAAGCGCGAAACCAAGAAATCGGCCTTTCGGCTCGCTTTGAGGTTGGTATCCGTTCGCGTCCCCACCGCCTCGTCGATCAGGTCGACGTGGGCCGCAACCGCGTCGGCGGTGCTCTGGTGCGAAGCGGTGACGAGCAGAACCTTCCGGCCGTCGGCCCGCGCTTGGCGCATCTCGGCGAGAACTTCTGGACGGTACGGCAGCGCCGTCGCGTCGATGGTGACGCGCCGTGACATGAAGCTCTTGAGTGCGACCCGTCCGCGGAACAGCGCTCCGAGCGCGGAAAAGATTCCCCACGGCGACGCTTTGATCAGCTCGAGAAGGCTCTCCGCCGTCGTGTCGGTGGCCACGAGCGTGCCGTCGAGATCGACGCAGAGCGGCGGCTTGACCGACTGCGAGCTCGAGTGCGCGGGAGGGCTGCTCAAAGGGTCCTCTCTTCACAGGCTGCGCAGCGCAGCCTCCAACTGTTCGCGCTTTTCGCGAAGCTGAGACGCGTCGCGCCGGGATTTTTCGACGACGGCCTCCGGAGCGCGCTCGACGAAGCTCGGGTTCGCGAGCTTCTTTTCGACCGCTCCGAGCTCCTTGTCGAGCTTCTTCAGATCTCGCTCGAGACGGTCTCGCTCCTTTTCGGTATCGATCACCCCGGGAACCGCGGCGCGGACGCCTGGATTGACGAAAACCGCGGCGTTGTCGAAGTGAGCCGACGCGTCGTCGAGCTTGCTGGCGTCCGCCTCGAACCGCATCTCGCAGCGCGCAAGCGTCTCGATTGTCGAACGCTCGGCCTCGAGCACGGCTCGGATACCGGGCTCCCCGGTATGCCAATGAATCGGCATCGCGTGGCTCTTCGGCACGTCGTGCTCCGCGCGAATGGTGCGGGCGCTGCCGACGAACGCCTGGACCGCCTCGAAGTCGTGCTCGGCGGAGCGATCGACTTTGGCGTCGACCAGAGCCGACGGAAACCGGCTCACCATGATGCTCGGGGCCGCGCCGTCCCACTTCGGTACCCGCTGCCAGATCTCTTCGGTGATGTGCGGCATCATCGGGTGGAGCGCACGAAGCACCGTTTCCAGCACGTGAGCAAGAGTTGCCTCCGTCTCCGCGACCAGCGCCGCGTTGCCGGAGTCGAGCGCAGGCTTGCTCACCTCGAGGTACCAATCACAGAACTCGTCCCACACGAAGTGGTAGAGCGCGCCCGACGCTTCATCGAGGCGATACGCCTCGAGGCCGGTCGCAGCCACGTCTAGCGCATGGTAGAGGCGCGATAGAACCCAACGATTGGCGAGCGCCTTGGGTTCGGGGCACTGCTGCGTTGCCCGGGTCGTCGACCCTTCGAGGCGCATGAGGGCATAGCGAGAGGCGTTCCAGAGCTTGTTGGCGAAGTTGCGATACCCCTCGATGCGCTTGATCGACAAGGCAATGCGGCGCGACTGCGGCGAATAGCTCAACAGCGTCATGCGCAGCGCGTCCGCACCGTAGGCGGCGAATCCGTCGGGGTAGGTCGTGCGCAGGTACTTCAGGCCCGACTTCTTCGCGCCGGCCTTTTCAGCTTTTCCGAGGAGCTGGTCGACGGTCGCGCCGTGGATCACGTCGAGAGGATCCACGACGTTGCCCTTGACCTTGCTCATCTTTTCACCGCGCTCGTCGGTGACGAGCCCCGCGAGAAGCACACGGGTGAAGGGCACCTCACCCATGAAGTGAAGCCCCATCATGATCATTCGCGCGACCCAGAAAAACAGGATGTCGTACCCCGTTTCCATGTCTTGCGTCGGATAGAAACGCTGAAGCGAAAAGCTCTCGCCGGGCCACCCGAGCGTGGAAAAGGGCCACAGCCCGGAGCTGAACCACGTGTCGAGCACGTCTTCGTCCTGCCGGATCGAGGTGCTGCCGCAGTCGCCGCACTCGGTCGGATCCACTCGCGAAACCGTGACGTGCTCGCAGCGTCCGCAGTACCAGGCAGGGATGGGGTGACCCCACCAGAGCTGGCGGGAAATGCACCAGTCCTGGATGTTGCGAAGCCAGTGAAAATAGGTCTTCGTCCATTCGGACGGAAGAATCTGGATCGTTCCGTCTTCGACGGCGCGAATCGCCGGGGCTGCGAGCGGCTCCATCCTGACGAACCACTGCGTCGAAATCATCGGCTCGACGATGGTTCCGGAGCGTTGGCTGCGGGGAAGCGTCATCATGTGCTTCTTGCGGCCCCGAACGAGCCCGCGATTGCCGAGCTCGATCTCGACGGCCTTGCGGCCCTCGAACCGCTCGAGGCCCTGGAACGGGCCGGCGTTCTCGTTCAGCGTGCCGTCTAGATTGAGGATGTTGATTTCCTCGAGCCCGTGCCGTTTCCCCGTCGCGAAATCGTTCGGGTCGTGCGCCGGGGTGACCTTGACCACCCCCGTGCCGAACTCCGGGTCGACCAGCTCCGCGTCGCGAATGACCGGGATGAGACGGTCGACGAACGGGTGGCGGACGTATCGGCCGTGCAGGTGCCGGTAGCGTTCGTCATCCGGATGGATCGCGACCGCGGTGTCGCCAAGCATCGTCTCCGGCCGCGTCGTCGACACGATCACTTCGCCGCCACCGTCGGCGAGCGGATAAGCGAAGTCGAACATCTCGCCTTCGACGTTCTCCTCCTGTTCGACTTCGAGGTCGGAAAGCACGGTCTGGGCCTCGACGTCCCAGTTGACGAGGCGCGTATCCCTATAGATGAGCCCCTCTTCGTAGAGGCGGACGAACGCCTCCCGCACGGCGAGCACCATGTCGGGATCCATGGTGAACTTCGTCCGCGGCCAGTCACAGGAAGCCCCCATCTTGCGAAGCTGCTGCAGGATGCGGCCTCCGGACTGCTCCTTCCACTGCCAGACTCGCTCGATGAACTTCTCGCGGCCGAGATCGTGGCGCGTGAGCCCTTCCTTTTTGAGCTGCCTTTCCACGACGACCTGCGTCGCGATGCCCGCGTGGTCGATGCCCGGCACCCAGAGGGTGTTGTAGCCCTGCATCCGTTTGTGGCGGCAGAGCACGTCCTCGAAAGTCGTCCGGCACGCGTGCCCCATGTGCAGGGAGCCCGTGACGTTGGGCGGTGGAATGGCGAGCGTGTAGGTCGGGCGGTGATCGTCTGGGTCTTCGGAGGCAGAAAAGAAGCCGGACTTCTCCCAGAACTCGTACCAGCGGCCCTCCGCCTCGGTGGGCGAGTACTGCTTGGGCATCTCGTCCGCTCGTGGCCTCATCCGACCGACCGTGTGCGGTGAAATCGAGGGCCAGTCAAGTCTCAGTCGCCGACGAGACGGTGCAGCTCTTCGCGGATCATCGCTTCTGCGAGCTCGGGCACGACCTCCCATACGACGCGCTCCACGACCTCGGCGGAAAGCTTGAGCACGCCCTCGACCTGCTCGGGCGTCAAACCGAGAGTCTGCAGCCTTTCGACGACCGAGTGAGAGATCGCCTCTCCTGCAGCGGACGAGGTCTGCGCCGGAACCGGCGCCGACGAAATCGGAGCCCTCTCGACGGGAGCCGCCGGAGGCAGGGACGAGGCGACTGCGGTACGCGACGTGACCGGAGCGCCGCTCAGGCGCGTGCTCATCGGCGTCGGGGCCATCGGACGCGCCGAGGGGCCGTTCACGGGAAGCGGAGGCGGCGTGGGCCGGTACGATGGCTGCGCGACCGGCTGTGGCGGCGTGGTCGCCGGCCGGGCCATGGGGATCGAGGGCGCCTCGAAGAGCGCTTCGGCCCGTCCCGCAAGGCTGGTGGCTTTGTCGATCGCTTCCTGCGTATCGAAAGGTTTGAGTATGTGGTCGTCCGCGCCGACTTCTACGGCGCGGGCCTCGTCGAGCGGCCGGTGCTGGCTCGCCATCAACACGACGGACGTTCCCGCGAGCTGCGGATCGGCCTTCAGCTGGCGCGTGACCTCGTACCCATCGATTCCGGGAAGCGACGCGTCGATGAACGCGACGTCGGGACCGAAATCCCGGCCTTGCTGAAGCGCGAGCTCACCGCTCTCCACCGCGAGCAGCTCGGCATGCTCACCGGCAAACGTCATCTCGATGACCTTGCGCATGGTCACGCTATCTTCGACGACTAGGATCCTCATCGACATCAAGCCCCGTTTCTCGTTGTATGCTGGCTGGCATACGCGATCGGGACCTTCCCGGTCAAGAAGGAGCCCCTCCGGTTTGACCCCCCGGGGGGTCGCCCGTACGGAGCGCGAATGTCGGAGTCCGACCTACGACGGCTCTACCGGGAGCAGGCGCCGCGGCCCCCCGAGGGACGGTTCTCGCTCGAGGAGCTGCTCCCAGGCCAGGGACCGCTCGAGCTCGACATCGGTTTTGGGCGGGGATTGTCGCTGTTCGAAAGGGCGGAGGCCGCTCCCGAGAGCCGGATCGTCGGGATCGAGGTCAAGACCAAGCTCGCCTACCAGGCCGACCAGCGCCTCCGAAAGCACGGGGTCCGAAATGTATCGATCTTGTGCGGGGATGCGCGAGAAATCTTGAAAAGGGCGGAGCCGGCGCGATCGGTCTCGCGGGCCTCGATTCACTTCCCGGACCCTTGGTGGAAGAAGCGCCACGGCAAGCGGCGCGTCATCGGGGAAGGGCTCCTCGCCGAGCTCGGACGGCTGGTAAAGCCCGGGGGCGAGCTCTTCATCCAGACCGACGTGGAGCATCGGGCCGAGGAGTACGTGGCCCAGCTCCGCGCGCAAACCGACTTCGTGCTTCGTTCGCCGAGTGGCTACGTCGATCGCAACCCCTTCGACGCGCGCTCGAACCGCGAGCGACGCGCCATTCGAGACGGGCTCCCCGTGTGGCGGATCTTGGCCGTGAGACGCTAGTGTGCCACTGCGAGAGCGGCACACTCGCGTGCCGTCGCGTCACGCAGCTCGGCCTGCCGCTCGTCGAGCGTCTGGTCCGGCTCGTACCCTGGAATGAAGTAGCCGACGTCGCCGACGATGTCGTAGAGCTCTTCGCCTCGCTCGAGGAGCTTGCAGTTGCGGCGCTCGAGAGCATCGACCAGCCGCGGCATCGCGTCGAGCGTGTGGGGCTTCGTGTCGTGCATCAAGACGATTCCGCCGCGATCGCCCGTATCGCGCTCGCGTCGATCGAGAACGTGGAAGAACGTGCGCACGACGTCCTCCGGAGTGCGCACCTCGAGGTCGGCCGGATAGAGCGCCCACATCACGCTGGTATAGCCGTTTTCGCCGAGAAGCTGCTCGACCCGCTTCGAAAGCGCGCCGCCGGGCGGGCGAATCAAGCGAGGGTAGCTGCCTGCGGCCCAGGCGATCTTCCCGCCGCTCCGCCTGAGCTCCGCCTCGATCTCCGAATTGTTCAGAAGGGGCAGCTGTCGGTGCGTCTCCGTGTGATTGCCGACCATGTGTCCACGCCGCACGATGTCGCGCACGATGGCCGCGTGCTCGCGTTCCCACGGGTTGCCGTTGCCGAAGCTCTCGCTCGTGACGAAAAACAGCGCGGTGATGCCGAGCTCGTCGAGCGTGTCGAGAAGCCGCGGTGTCGTTCGGCGCGAGGGCCCGTCGTCGAACGTGAACAGAAGCAACCGGTGCTTGGTGCCGCCCTTGATCGTCAGCCCGCTAGGGAAACGCGAGCCCGTCACGTCGCGCTGTCCGACCATGGCGACCTCGTCGAGGAGCTCTGGACCCGGCTCCCCGTGGACGGGCTCGAGCACGGGCACTCGCGCCGGGAGCGTCGACGCGGCCAAGAGGACGTCCGGCGAGGTGCTGATCTCGGAGGCCCCCACGTACGAGCCGCCGGCAACGATCGCCAACACGCCGCAAATCAGGCGAAGCTTCCAGGAGACCCAGCGCATCTTCGGACGATCGTAAGGAAGCTCGGAGCCCAGACGCGAGAAAGCGGCACGACCTGGACAGGTCTCCAGTTGCAACCGCCGATCGCATCGGTTACCTCGGTCGCGCAACGGACGTGCAGTGATTGAAGTTCAGGCGCTGAGCAGACGGTACGGCAGCCGACTCGCCGTGAACGATCTTTCGTTTCGGGTCGAGCAGGGTGAGATCATGGGGTTTCTCGGGCCGAACGGCGCCGGCAAGACCACGACGCTCCGCATGCTGACCGGCTACCTCTCCCCGACGTCGGGCGAGGTGCGCATCGATGGAATCGACTCCGTGGCGCGGTCGATGGAGTCGCGGGCCAGGCTCGGATACATGCCCGAGGGCGTGCCGCTCTACCGTGAGATGCGCGTGTACGAGTATCTGCGCCACCGCGGTGCGCTGAAGGGCGTTCGGCACGTTTCGAAGGCCGTCGACCGATCCCTCGAGCTCGCGGGCGTCGAGGACGCCCGCCGGCGCATCATCGGACAGCTCTCGAAGGGCTACAGGCAGCGTGTCGGGCTCGCAGAAGCGCTGATCGCAGACCCGCCGATTCTCATTCTCGACGAGCCGACCTCGGGCCTCGATCCAAATCAGATCCGGCAGTTTCGCGAGCTCGTGCGAGGCTTCGCGGGGGACAAGACCGTTCTCTTGTCGACGCACATTCTCTCCGAGGTCGAGGCCGTATGCGACCGCGTCATCATCATTCGCGAGGGTGAAAAGGTGGCGGACCTCGCGCCGGGCGAAGCCGAGACCAGCCTCGAAGACGTGTTTGCCGAGCTGACTGCATCCTCGAACGGCGGGGGCGTATCGTGAGAGGCAGCTGGGTCGTCCTGCGGCGCGAGCTCGCATCTTTCTTCGTCTCGCCGCTCGCGTACGTCGTGCTGACGGCGTGGCTGGTGTGGAACGGCGTGGTGTTCTGGATTCTGACGGAGTTCTACGCCCGCAACGCAGTGTCCTCGGGTGCCGCGAACCCGCTTTCCGCGTTTTACGGAGGAAGCTCGCTCTTCTTCATTCCGCTGTTGGTGTTCGTACCGGTCCTCACGATGCGCCTCGTCGCGGGCGAAAAGCAGTCGGGCACGCTGGAACCCTTGATGACGGCCCCCGTATCCGACGCCGCGATCGTGCTCGGCAAGTACGGGGCCGCCCTCGTCATGTGGTCCGCGCTCTGGCTGCCGACGGTGATCTACGCGTACATCATGAGCCAGCACGGCACCGTGGATTGGGGAGCAACCGCTTCGAGCTACTTCGGCATTTTCCTGCTCGGAGCCTACTTCATGTCGATTGGCCTTCTCATGAGCGTCGTCGCACCCAATCAGATCATCGCTGCCGTGCTCTCGTTCGTCGCCCTCGGCGTCGTGTTCACGGTCGGCATCGGAGAGTTCGTTTTCGACGGCGGGCTTCGCGAGCTCTGCGCCTACGTGAGCATGTTCGGGCACATGCAGAGCTTTGCAAAGGGCGTAGTCGATACGCGCTACGTCGTGTTCGACCTCTCGCTCGCCGTCCTCGGTGTCGGCTTGAGCATCGCGGTGCTCCGTTCGAGGAGGCACGTTTGAACGCGCAGAACAGGACGAAGCTGTTCCTCGTCGTGACCGCGCTTCTCGGGCTCGTGATCCTCGTCGAGGTGAATTACGTCGCATCGCGGCACTACACCCGGTCCGACTGGACGGCGCGTGGTCTCTTCACTTTGTCCGACCGAAGCCGGGAAGCGCTTCAGGGTCTCGACCAAGACGTCCAAATCTACGTGTTCCTCGGCCGGGACGAGCAGGACTTCGCCGACGTCGAGACGCTGCTCGAGGAGTACGTAGCCGTGACGGATCGCATTGCGGTCGAGTGGGTCGACCCGGACCGCGACCGTGCACGCTACCAAGTCCTGGCGAATCAATTCGGGATCGACAGCTGGCTCGCGGGCGAGGTGACGCTGTCTCAAGTTCCGGTCGTGGTCACGAGCGGCGAGCGTAAATGGAAGGTCGAGCGCCACCAGCTCATCGTCGAGGACTTCGACAGCTTCGAGGACGCCGACGGGCACAAGCTCGACCTCCAATCCGAGCGCGCTCTGACCGGTGCGATCCTCGAGGTGACGACGGGCGAGCCGACGAAGGTGTGCCTGGCGTCGGGACACGGGGAATGGGAGCTCGGAGCGTACGGGGAGCGGAGCTTCGACGCAGTCGCGCGCGAGCTCGAATGGGAAAAGATCGAGATCGAGCCGTTCGAGATCCGCAGAGACGAGGTCCCCAAATCGTGCAACGCGCTCTTCGTCGTGAGCCCTCAGCGCGAGCTCTCCCGGGAAGAGGTGGGCGTCGTGGATCGGTACCTCACCGAGGGAGGCAATGTCTTGCTCGCCTTCGATCCCGTCCTTCGCAAACAAGAGCTTTCCCCGACAGGCTTCGAGGCGGCGCTCGAGGCGCGCGGCATCGCCGTCGGGCAGGATCTCGTCCTCGAAAACGACACGGCGCGACAGCTGCCCGGCAGCCCCGGCGATCTCTTCTTCGTCACGGACATCGGCACGCATCGCCTGGTCGAGGCGATTCAAAAGCGGGGCGGGGGGCTGCTCATGGCGGTCGCTCGATCGGTCGACGTGGTCGAAGGGAGCGATACGGAAGTGCTCTTCCGCACCAGCCCGAGCGCCGTTGCCGAGACGGACCTTCAGCGGGCGATCAACCCCGACGAGAAAGAGCCCGCGCCGCGGAGCGCCGTGCCGCTCGCGGCAGTGTGGGAGTACGTGCCGCCGCTCGGAGACGACTTGAAGCCGGTCGAGGCGGAGGGGCCGGAGCCGGGTCGCCTCGTGGTCATCGGGGACAGCGATTGGATGAGCTCGGAGCTTCTCGAGAACCCTCAGCTCTCGAACATCGATCTCCTTTCCTCGGTCGCCGGGTGGCTCACGCAGCGTGAAGCGCTGATCAACATCGCGCCGCGCAAGACCAAAGCGCAGGCGATCGTCATGAGCGACGCGGACCTCCAGAATCTGCTGTTCCGCGTGGTCGTCTTGCTGCCACTCGCGGCGATGATCGCCGGCTTTGGCGTTTGGTGGTCGAGGCGGTCATGAGCGCGCGCGTCCCCGTCATCCTCTTGCTGATCGCCGTCGCGCTAGGCGCGTACATCTTCGCATTCGAGCGCGGCCTGCCGAGCCGGAGCGAGATCGACTCACGGGCGGGATTGCTGCTCGAGGGCCTGGTTCGAAACCGAATCACCCGAGTGCGGATCACGTCCGCTGGCGAGCGCGTGGCGCTCCGGCGCGAAGGGGAGGGCTTCGACGAGACCTGGAGCCTCGAGGAGCCTGAACCCGGAGCCGCCGACCCCGAGCGAATCGAAGACTATCTTCGGAGCTGGGAGTTCGCGATTCCGGTTCGCACGCTCGAAGCACCGAGCCCTGAAGACGTCGCGAGCTTCGGCTTGGACTCGCCGACCGCGGAGGTCGTGTTCGAGATGGGCCGCGGCGAGGCTCGGGCGTCGCTCGGCGCGGGAACGCCGATCGACGGCGGCGGCTACGTTCGCATCGGCGGCAGTGACGCGGTCGTGGTCGTCGGCCAAGACGTCGTCGACCTCTTCAAGCGCTCGGCGGAATCGTTCGCGCTTCCGGGAGATGCAGGCGCGCCGACGCTGTCCGACCTCGTCGACGGCGGCGAGCCGGGTGCCGGCCCGCCCGCAGAGGACGTCCAGCGGTGAACCGAAAATAGGCGGCGCTACTCGGCCTGCGCGAGCGTCTCGTGCGAGGCGTACTCGACGAGGCCGTTGCTGGTGTTGAAGCCGCCTGAAGATATCAGCGTGAAGTGCCCCTTCACGCGGACTTTGTTTCCGACCTTCAGGTCCCTCGGCACGACGACTCCACCGGCAATGGTCGTGGTCTTGCGGCCTCGACGTGCGCGCGCGAGCTGCTCCTGATTGTCGGCGTAGCCCACGATGATGAGCTGTTCGGCGCGGTCGCTCTGATCGGCGGTGTCCGCAACGAACATGTGGGGCGCAGCCGCTTTCGGACACTCGTCCTTTTTCTTCTTCTTGCACGCCGGCGGCTCATAGATGTCGACGATGTAGCCGGTCACCGCAAGGTCGGTGTCGAGCACCTTGGAAAGCCGGCTCCGCAGACCGTAGACGCTGTACGAGTCGTCCTCGTAGGTCGTTGGGAACGGCGGCGGTGGGAGCGTCGGAACCTCGGGAAGGTTCGGGACGATTTCGGGCAGCTTCTCGGCTTCGGCTTCGGGCTCCGAGGCGGAAGTCACTCCTTCGCATCCTGTGCTAAGCAGCACCGCGGCAAAGATCAGGCCAGTTACACGAGCTCGCATGGGTCCCCCTGTTCCGATCAACGTAACACGGTGGATTCGCCACCCACAAAACTAGTGGGCCGCGGTCGGACAGCGCACGGCGGGCGCGGGCGCCTCGAGGGCCATTTTCAACGTGGGCGGAACCCCCGGGGTCCCCCGCAGCCGATCGAGGACGGCGACGGCCTCGGGCGTTCCAATCGCGCGGAGCGCCTCGATCGCCTCGGCCGCGTTGTTGAGGTCTTCCGTCAGCGCGTTGCTGGGCGCGGCCCGCATGACGACCCTGAACAGGGACTCGGACGCGTCCGTCCGGCAGTGAGCAGCCGCGTATCGGATCGCCGACGCGGTGACCTTCGGCCACTCGTCGGACGCGCGAAGGCGGCGATGAATGCGCTCCCAACCCTCGTCGTGGGGGCTGGTCGTCAGCACGTCGATGGCGGTCGCACGGACCAACGACATCGGGTCGTCGATGGATGCCACGATGACGGGCAAGGCGTCGGGCTCGCTTCGGAGGCTGGTGACCGCGGCGGCCCGGACCATCGGCCAAGCGTCTCGGCGTGCGAGCGTGGCACGAGCGAGGAGCGTGCCCGGGTCGCCGGACAGAGCGCTGGCAGCACGGGCTCGGACGCGTGGATAGGGATCGGCCAAGGCCTCTCGCGCGTGCTCTCTCTGGCCGCGCGCGGTGACGGCATCGACCGCTGCAGCTCGCAGCATCCACGGCTCCGCGTCGCGAATCTGGCGCTCGGCCCAACCGTCAATCGAGGCGCTTGGTCCCGCCGCGCCCGCGCTACGCAAGAGCCGCCAGATCGTTGGGAAGTCGCCGGACCGCCCCACCGCATACTCGACGAACGAGGTGAGGACGTCGCGCACCCTCTCGAGGGCGGCGAGACCGAAGGCAGCGCTCGCCACGGCTGCGGCAGGAGGGGAGGTCCCGAGCCACGCCAGAAGCGCGGCCCGTGGGGACTTCGCCCGCTGTGCGGCAACGGCCAGCGCATCGCGGAGGCCCGGTCGATCCGGCCCGCCAGCCTCGCTCATCGCGAGGAGCAGCGGTTCGATGGCGAGATCGGGGGCGCTGCGCGCGAGCAGTTCGGCCGCGCGTTCCCCGACGCTCGGATCGACGATCAGCCGAATCATGCCTTCCCGCCCGCGCGCGGCGCTCGCCGCAAGCGCCTGGAGCGCCCGTTCCGCAAGCGTCTCGTCTCCGGAGCGGGCTGCCTCGACGAGCGCGTCGACCGCTTCGTCGTGGTTAGGGGCGAGGATTCGAAGCACGGGAAGGACGCGCTGTCTCGCGAGCGGCGACATCGTGGACCAACCTTCCCGGATGGCCGCCGCGGCCTCACGCCCGCCCGCTTGAAGCTCGTACCGTGCCGCCGTTGCGCGGTCGTGATCTCCGCCTAGCTCGCGCACCGCGACATCCATCTCGGCACGCGACGGCGCCGCGGCGGTCACCGCCGGCCAGACCAGGAACCCCGCCAGCGCGACTAGTTGAGTCGCGCGTCTGCTGCTCGGCGTTGCCATTCGTGTAGCGCTCCCTGTCGCACCTCTAGCACGCGGTCCGCCCCCCGGAGCAACTCCTCACGGTGCGTCGCCGTGACCACGAGGCCGCCCGCGTCCGCATGCGCCCGGCAGATGGCCGCGACGTTCTGCTCGAGCGCTTCATCGAGCGCGGCCGTCGGCTCGTCCAACAGCAACACCGGAGCACCGCGGTAGAGCGCTCTTGCAAGTGCGATACGCTGCCTCTGGCCGACCGATAGATCGGTTCCTCCTTCGCGAACGAGGCCGTCGTAGCCCCCCGGCCGAGAGCCGATGAACCCGTGCGCGTGAACGCGCTCGCACGCTTCGATGACCCGGGCCCGATCGGGAGCCCCATCGCCGAGCGCGACGTTGTGAAGCAAGGTGCCGTGAAAGAGCGCCGGCGACTGTGGCAGCCACGACGCTGCGGCAGCGAGCTCTTCGCGAGTGGCCGGCGCGCCGCCGACGCGAATCATCCCCGACGAAGGGGCCAACATCCCCGCAATCAGTGCGACGAGGGTGGACTTGCCGGCCCCGCTCACACCGGTCACCGCGATCCACTGCCCACCTCGCAGCGCCACCGAGAGGCGGTCGAAAACAGGGACGGCGCCATACGAGAACGAGACGGCGTCGAGCTCGATCGAGGGCGCGGCCTTCGCGCGCAGGGCCGGCCGCGACGGGGGCGCCGCCGGAAGGACGAGGAGCTCGTCGAGCCGGTCGAGCGACGCGACGCCGGACCACCAGCCGAACGCGGCGTGCGCGAGGCCCCTCAGCGGGCGAACCATCAACACGAGCGCCGTCAGGACCGAACCCATCGCAGCGAGATCCCACGCGCTGCGCGTGGATGCGGCGAGCACGACGACGGCAGCAATCGCGAGCGCGCCCGCCATCTCGGCGAGCGGGGCGGCCGCCGCGCTCCAGGTCTCCGCCTCGACGGCGCGCCTTTCGGAGGCGACGGCATGCCCGTCGATTCGCTCCCAGGTTTCGGGAACGGCGCCGTACGCGTGAAGCAGCGGCGCTCCCTCGATCGCCTCTGCCGTCTGCGCCACGACCGCCGTCTCCGCAGAAAACACCCTGTTCTGAAGCCGCCGAGCCGGCCGGCCCGCGAGCAGCGCCAGCCCCACCGCGATCGGAAGGAACAGCAGCCCTGGGGTGGCTAGTGCACTATCCACCTTGATCGCCACGGTGGCTAACGCAGTTGCCACCACCACGCTTCGAATGCCCTGGAATACGCCCGCATGGAGGAGACCGCGGACGCCGTGAACCTCGACCTGGATCCGGGAAGCGAGCTCGCCGTGCGGCCACGCCGCGAGATGAATCGGCTCTGCGCAAAGGACCCGCGACAGGATTTTCCCTCTAAATTCGCGTATTACGCCGAGCTGGACGCGTGCGCCAACGTTCGCCCGCAGGGTTTCCGCCGCCCCGCGAAGCACGCCAAGAAGGACGAGCGCCAGGGCGATCTCCGTCCACGAAAGGCTGGGCGAAGCCTCGGTTCGCGCGCCAAGAGCCTGGGATGACAAGGAAAGCGGGGTGCCGCCGAGATGGTCGAGCAGGGGTCCTACCAGCCACGCGTAGGCGGCGATGACGGCTGCAGAGACGCCCGTCAGGGCGAGAGCGAGAAGCATCAGGCCGCTTCGAGACCGCGCAGATTCCAGCAACAAAAGACGAGCACCCCTATGACTGGAATTAGAGCTCACAAACGCCCCCCGACCCCTTCTCAAGCCGTTTCACGGACCCATATAGTATCGGTTGACCCCACGACAAAGCCGGCGAACGAGGGCTCAAGTACACGGATTCGTGATTTCCGGCACGATGCGTGCATCCCAGTTCTCGTCGAACGGTTGGCTCCTGCGCTCGGAAGGGTTTGGGAGCCCCAGGTGTTCACCCAAGCAGACGGGGTGCCACACGTAGCGGGCGCCACCGAAGGCGAGAGGGAAAATGGCAAGACAGGCAGCGACACGACAGACCACGAGGAAGAGCCAGGTGAGGGCCAAGGCATCCAAGCAAGCGGAGCCGAAGGCGGGGGCCGAGGCTCAAAAGACCGCTGCGCCCGCCGCGGCGGCTCAGCCTGCGGCCGCGGAACCGAGCAAAGAGCAGCTCGAAAAGGCCCGCGTGGAGAGCGAAAAGGCGCTGAAGGAGTTCGAGCGGCAAGGCGCAGGTGACTCGACGCTCACCCGCTACTTCCGAGAGATGATCGGGCATCGCGTGCTCACTCCGCAAGAGGAGATTCAGGCGGCCAAGGAGGTCGAGCGCCTCGAGATCGCCTACTGGGAAGCCCTGCTGAGCCACCCCGCTTGCTTCGAGACGGTGGCCGCCGTGATCGAGAAGCGCGTGGAGGACCAGACGCTCCCCGAGGTCGCCGCGCTGCGTCGTCTCTGCAAGAGCGCGAAAGCCGACAAGCTCGGGAAGCGCCAGGAGACGCGCTGGAACGACCTGTGTCTCTCGCTCTCGACCAAGATGCGCGAGCTCGACAGCGACCGGCTCTTCGTCCAAGAGGCCGACCGCGCCGTGCACCGCCTCGCGGGTGACTTCGCGGACGAGCGAGACATCGTCGGCGATCACGTTCGCATGACGCCCGGGTTCAAGCGGTATCTGCAGCACGTACGCCGGGGCCAGAAGGCGCAGCAGCGCGCGAAGAATCGCTTCGTGGCCGCGAATCTCCGTCTCGTCGTTTCGATCGCCCGCCGTTACAATCGCGGCCGGCTGCCGCTCATCGACCTCATCCAGGAGGGCAACATCGGCCTGATGAAGGCGGTCGAGCGCTTCGATCACAATCGCGGCTACCGCTTCAGCACCTATGCGTCGTGGTGGATCCGTCACGCGATCAGCCGTGCGCTCGCCGACAAGGGCCGCGCGGTGCGCATTCCGGTGCACATGCTCGACACGTACAATCGAGTCGCGCGTGCGACCCAGGCGATTGCCACGCGGACCGGCAAGGAGCCGACCCCCGAAGAGCTCGAAAAGGAGACGGGAATCGCCGCCGAGAAGCTCGAGAAGATCAAGGGCTACTGGGCCGAGACCCCGTTCTCGCTCGACCGTCCGGTCAACGACGAGGACGGCCGCAAGTTCATCGACTTCCTCGAGGAAGAAAACGTCCCGACGCCCTACGAGCAGCTCGTGTCGCGCAAGTGGAGCGATGAGGTTCGCCGGCTGCTCGACACGCTGACGCCGATGGAGGCACGCATCCTCCGGTGGCGCTTCGGTCTCGACGACGAGGACGAGCTCACGCTCAAGGAAATCGGCGACAAGTACAATCTGTCGCGTGAGCGCATCCGGCAGCTCCAAGAGCAGGCCCTCGGCAAGATCCGGCGGCAGATCAAAGAGTAGCGCGAAGCGGCTCTCGCCGCTGACGGATGTGCGGGAGAGCCCCTGTGAGCCTCAACGGCATCGGCGAGCTGATGACGGCGGTCGGCCTCGCCGCGCTTCTCTACGGGGAGTGGAAGAACGAGCCCGCTCTGCGTGCCGCCAGCAAGCCTTTCGCGTCGCTTGGCTTTCTCGTCGCCGCGATCGGCTTCGGCGCGCTCGAGTCGCGGTACGGCAAGATCGTATTCGTCGGGCTGGTGCTCGGTGCGCTCGGGGACGTGTTCTTGCTCGGTCGCGCGCGGCAGTTCTTCATCGCGGGCCTGGTCTCGTTCTTGCTCGGCCATGTCGCCTACGTGGTGGCGTTCGCATCGCTCGGGTTGAGCGCGCCGCATGCAGCGCTCGCAGCCGGGGTCATGGCGGTCGTGATGTTCTTCGTGGGACGTTGGGTGTTTCCCCACGCGCCGGAGATGCGCATCCCGATAGGCGCCTACATGCTGGTGATCGCATTGATGTGCATCGCGGCGATTGGCGCTTGGGGAGCGGGGGCACCTTGGATGATCCCGGTCGGCGCGCTGATGTTCACCGCGTCGGACATCGCCGTCGTCCGGGATCGGTTCGTCGAGAAAGACTTCATCAACCGCGCATGGGGCCTCCCCCTCTACTACGCCGCCCAGCTCCTGATCGCCTGGTCCTCGGGGACATGATCCCCCTCCAAAACCCCAAAATATACCGACACTTACGACCCACACCGCGAAAACCGAAGTCTCCCCGGTGTGGGTTCTAAGTGTTTGGAAGGGTTGGGTTTTTGGAGGGAGAGCGTGTCCCCGCGTCCTACGGCGCCGCGGGGAGGCGATCGAGGATGAACGCGTAGTCGAACGCGGTTTCCTTCAGGTAGTCGTAGCGACCCGACGCTCCACCGTGACCGGCGTCCAGGTTGATCTTGAATACCAACGGGTTGTCCCCGAGCGCGTTTGCCCTGAGCTTCGCGACGTACTTCGCGGGCTCCCAGTACATCACCTGGCTGTCGTTGAGTGACGTTCGGACGAGCATCGTCGGGTAGGGCTGTTTCGAGATGTTCGTATAGGGGCAGTAGCTCTCGATTCGGAGGTAGGCGTCGCGCTCGTTGGGGTTTCCCCATTCCTCGTATTCGCCAACGGTCAGAGGAAGGCTGTCGTCCAGCATCGTGTTGAGCACGTCGACGAACGGCACGAGAGAGACGACCACGTGAAAAAGATCCGGCCGCATGTTGCTCACCGCACCCATCAAGAGCCCGCCGGCGCTCCCGCCCTGGATCGCAAGCTGACTCGGAGAGGTGTAGCCGGACGCGATCAGGTGCTCGGCAACCGCAATGAAATCGGTGAAGGTGTTCTTCTTGTTCTCGAGCCGGCCTTGGTCGTGCCACGCCTTGCCGAGCTCGCCGCCGCCGCGGACATGCGCAATCGCGTAGACCAAACCACGATCGAGCAGGCTCACCCGAGCGTGCGAAAACGTCGTCGGGTACGGATAGCCATACGAGCCGTAGCCGACTAAGAGCATGCGGGCAGGCCCATCGTCGAGCGCGCCCCGCGCGTACACCAACGAGACGGGGATCTTCGTCCCATCCGGGGCGGTCGCCCACTGCCGCTCGGCGCGATAGCCAGCCGGATCGTAGCCGCCGAGCACCTCCACCCGCTTTACGAGCATCCGCGTGTGGTCATGAACGTCGTAGTCGTAAACCGAGTCCGGCGTCGTCAGCGACTCGTACCGGAATCGATAGGCTCGCGCCGAAAACTCTTCGTTGTTGCCCGGATAGATCGCGTACACGGGCTCGTCGACGGGGATCCGCTCCGTTTCATCGGAGTCAAACCGCGAAACGCGCACGTGCGGAAGGCCCATCTCGCGCTCGCTCAGCACGAAGAAATCCTCGAACACGTCCAGCCCTTCGACCATCACGTCGTCGCGATGTGGGATGATTTCCTTCCACGAATCGCGGCCCGGAGACCGAAGCGGAGCGCGCACGATTCGAAAGTTCCGCCCGCGGTCGTTGGTGCGAATCAAGAGCTCGTCTTTGCGATGCGAGACGTCGTATTCGTGGTCCTGCTCTCGTGGCGCGACCATCTCCCAGTCCTCCCGTCCGGCGGACGCGGAACGAAACGCGACCTCGCTCGTCGTGTGGCTGAAGGAGCCGCGAAAGAGGAGCTCGCCGCTCCGGGAGCGCCACACCGCGACACGAAAGCGTTCGTCGGCCTCTTCGAAAAGCACTGGATCGGGGGATTTGTCGCCGAGGCGATGGCGGAGCACGCGGTAGGGGCGCTTCGTGTCGTCGTCGACCGTGTAGAAGAACGTTCGACTATCGCTCGCCCAGGCGACCGACTTCACCTTTTCGATCTGCTCGGGAAGCAGCCGGCCGGCCTCTAGATCTTTGACCTGAAGCGTGTACTCGCGGAATCCGGTCTTATCGAGCGAGAAGGCCAAATAGCGCCCATCGGGCGAAACCTCGTAGGCGCCGAGCGCGAGAAACGGAAGCCCCTCGGCCAGCGCATTCATGTCCAAGAGCAGGTTTTCCGTGTCCGGCTTACCCGGCTCGCGCCGGTAGTAGGCGCGGTACTGCTTCCCCTCGAAGGTGCGGTGATAGTACTCGAACCGTCCCTTTCGGTACGGCGCGCTTTGATCGGTTTCTTGAATGCGGCCGACGATCTCGTCGTAGAGCGTCCGCTGAAGCTCGATAGTGCGACCGGTGACGCGCTCCGCATGAGCGTTCTCCGCCTCGAGGTACGCGCGCACCTCGGGCGATTCCTTGTCGCGGAGCCAATGATACTCGTCGACGCGCGTGTCCCCGTGCAGCGTGCTCGAGTGCGGCTCTTTTCTCGCGATCGGCGGTGGCATGGGTGTCGATGATGGGTTGGCAGGCTGGGGCGTGGAGCCACACGCCCCGAGCACGAGCGCGAGGCCGGCTAACAATCGCATCAACCCTCTCTAGCAGGGCGTGGGCTCCTGTCAGCGCAGAGGTCAGCGCACCCTGACCGAATAGTCGGCTAGAACGCGCACGATGTCGTCGGCGAGCTTGCGCGCCTCCTCCTGCTTCCCGGCAATTCCGTTTGCCAAGAAGCTGAAGGCAATCGACCGGTCCGGCTCGCCGAGCACGTACCCCGAGAGCGCAATCACATCACGAAGGGTTCCCGTTTTGGCGCGCACCATGCGCGGACGCGGCAGATCCTCGAGGCGAGACTTCAACGTTCCCTCCGAGCCAGCCACTGCCAGATGCGCGACGTACTCGGCACGAATTGCCGCGTCCCGATAGGCCGCAATCAGCGTCTGGGTCACGTGACGCGGCGAGACGCGATTCCCATCGAACAGTCCGGAGCCGTTGACCATCACGAGCCCTTCGGTGCCGATCCCGTGCTTTTCGAGCTCCTCGCGGACCACGGCGACACCCCGAGCCGAGGTGCCGGGCCGCTCTTCCTGCGCGCCCATGATCTTCACCAGCATCTCGGCCGAGAAGTTGTCGCTCCATTTGCCAACGCCCGTCAGAAGCGTGCTGAGCGGCGCGGAGTCCATCTGCCCGATCAGGGGCAGCTCTTCTGGAGCGCTGCCGTATTCCACTGCGAGCGCTCCGCCAAGGCCTGCTTTTTGGAACGCGCGCACCAGAAGGCTCGCGGCATACGCCTTGGGATCGGGAACGCGGCGCCGGTAGAAGAGCGTCCGAACCTGCTGTGGAACCTTTCCGTCGACCTTGACTCGGAGGTGTCCGTCCTCGGTGAGCAGGTGGTCGATGCGAGGCGAGGGCGGACCGCTCGCGGTAGTCACCGTGCGGTTTTCGATCTGAATGTAGCCTTCGGCAAGAACGCGGACGCGGGCGGGACCGTCCACCTCGGGACCGGGTCCGACGTGAACCACGTAGCTGTTGCGGTTCACGGCAAACGCGGAAATCGCGGCACGAAAAGCCGCGGCTTCCCTGGGCTGCTGGTCGAATGCAGGCGGCAGGATCTGATCGTCGAAGTACCCATCGTCGATGACGATGCGATCGACGCTGTCCACGCCGCGAAGGCGGAGGCTCTCCGCAAACGTCGCGAGTGCCGGATAGCCGAGGCTCGGATCGCCGGAAGGCCGGACAACCAGCCGTTCGACGTGACCGCGCTTCACTACGCCCTCGAGCCGGGTGCTGGCTCGAAAGGTAGGCCCGAGGCGCCAAAGGGCGGCAGCCGCGGTCAGGAGCTTCTGGTTCGATGCCGGATTCCGGGGCCTGGACGGACGATTGCGGTAGAGTTCCTCCGCATCGTGGAGCCGCACGACGTGAATCCCAACGCCATCGCCGAGCCCCGCCGAGCGGACGAGCTCCGCGATGGCTTGCGCAAGAGGCTCGGGACCTCGGGCCCGCGCGCCGGGGCTGGCCAACAGAAGGCAGGCGATCCAAATGCCGAGAAGCGCTCTTTGCGCCATCGGTGCAAGCGTAGCAGCGCGGTGCTCGTGCTCCTAGCAATCGGCTTCGGCTGCACGTCCGCGGCCGAGCGCGACCCGAATGCTTTGGTGGTGATGCTCCCGCGCGACGCCGAGCAGCTCGACCCGCGGTTCGTCGGCGACCCCTACGGACTCCGCGTCTCCCGTCTGCTCTTCGCGTCCCTGGTCACGATCGACCCGCGCTCCCTCGAGGTGATCCCGGACCTCGCCAAATCCGTGAAAGCCGAGAGCCCAACCGAGTTCGTCGTCGAGCTTCGAAGCGGCTTGCGCTTTAGCGACGGCAGCGTGCTCGACGCCGACGATGTCGTTGCCACCTTCGAGGGGGTGGTCGATCCAGCGCTTCGAAGCCGGTACGCGCACGCCTACCGACGAATTGCAGAGATGCGGGTCGCCAACCCCCAAACGATCGAGTTCGTGCTGCACGAGCCCCACGCCACGTTTCTCACGGACCTCGAGCTCCCGATTGTCCGGAGCGAGGACGCGCGGCGACGCGTCGCAACACAGCGCGATCCGTTTCCCGTCGGCGCGGGCCCGTACCGGCTCGTTGCTCGCGACCCCGGTGTCCTCGAGCTTCGCCCGAATCCCTACTGGCATCGAGGCGCGCCGACGCACCCGAAACTACGGCTCGTGGTCATACGCGACGACAACACGCGCGCCCTTCGCATGTTGGCCGGGCAGGGGGACCTTGCGATCGCGTCAATCCCCCCGCTGCTCCTACCGATGTTCACGAGCAACCCGCAGTTCGACACGAAAAGCGCCCCGGGCATATCGACGATGTACCTCGGTTTTCACACGCGCTCGTCCAAGCTCAGCGATCTACGAGTCCGCCGCGCCATCGCACACGCAATCGACCGCGAGCTGCTCGTTGCCGCGAAATATCAAGGTCTCGCGCGTGTGACCGACAGCTGGGTGCCGAACGATCATTGGGCCGAGGTCGAAGGGCTTCCGACGCAGCAGTTCGATCCCGTCAAAGCGCGCGAGCTGCTCGACGAAGCCGGGTTTGCGGACCCTCCCGGCCCGGAGCCCCGCATGCGCCTCGCCCTCCGAACGACCTCGGAACGCTTCCGCCAGTCGGTCGCGCGGGCGATCGCAGCCATGCTTCGAGACGTCGGCATCGAGGTCGACGTCCGCCCATCGGAGGCGGCGACTTTGATCTCCGATCTGAACCGCGGCCGGTTCGAGATCACGCTGCTTCAGGTGCCCGAGGTGATCGAGCCGCACGTGTTGAGCTGGTTTTTCGATTCATCGCGCATTCCAGGCCCCGAAAATGAGGGCGCCAATCGCTGGCGCTATGCGAACGAAGAGCTCGACGCGCTCTTCGAGCTGGGCCGAACGCGAATCGACCTCGGGAAGCGCAGAGAAGCGTACGTCGGCGTGCAGCGCATGTTGGCGCGCGACATTCCCGTGTTGCCGCTCTGGCAGCCGGACACCGTTGCCGTCGTGCGCCGAGGCACTTCGTTCGACGTCCCGCGGGACGGCCGCTTTGGTACGCTGGCTTTCTGAGTACGCGGTGGTAGCGTAAGGCCGTGATCCTGCGGGACCCCGTTCACGGCTTGATCGTCTTCGAAGGCATGGCGGAGCGGGTGGTCCAATCGCTTCTCGATACGCGGGAGGTGCAGAGGCTTCGCAGGGTCCGCCAGCTCGGTCTCGCCTCGCTCGTTTTCCCAGGCGCGGAGCACACGCGCTTCGTCCATGCGATCGGCACCGCCCACGTGATGCAGGAGCTCCTCCAGCGCATCGACGCGTGTAGCGGTGAGCTCCCGTCCGATCATCGGCTCGACGATCAGGCCAGGGCCGACGCTCTCGCCGCTGCGCTTCTGCACGACCTCGGGCACGGCCCCTTCTCGCATCTGTTCGAGGAGGTTCTGCCGCACGCGAAGCATCACGAGATGTGGACTGCGGAGATTCTTCTCGACCCGTCGACGGAGGTGAACCAGACGCTGGAGTCGATCTCGTCGGGCATGGCCGCTCGCGTCGCGAAGCTCTTGAGCGGGGACTACCACCTCGGCTACCTCAGTCAGAGCGTCAGCGGCACGTTGGACGTCGACCGCGCGGACTACCTCCTGCGCGACAGCCACATGACCGGAGTGCGGTACGGCCTTTACGACCTCGACTGGCTCCTCCACGCGTTGACCTTCGCGTGCGTCGAAGGCCGGTGGGTGCTCGCCGTGCAAGGCCGCAAGGGAACGCCGCCCGTCGAGAGCTTCTTTCTCGGCAGGCACTTCATGTACCAGCAGGTGTATCACCACAAAGCGACGCGCGCCGCGGATGCGCTCGTCCGCGCCATCTTCATGCGCGTGAGCGAGCTCATCGTCGAAGGGACGCCTCCCGATCCGCTGCTTCCCGCGTTCCGTGCCGCGGCGCTCGGCGAGCCGATCTCGGTTGCCGACTACCTGCGCATGGACGACGCGGAGCTCTTGACGTGCCTGAGCGCCTGGGAGCACGGCGGCGACGCAACGCTCGCCGGCCTGAGCCGGCGCCTGCGCTGTCGCGAGCTTCCAAAGACCTTGCCCCTGCCGCACCAGCACCCCGAGAAATGGAAAGCGGCGCTCGAGCGGGCCCGCCGAGTCGTCGCCCGGGACGGTCTCCGCGCGGACCTGACCGTCTGGCTCGACCGCGCCGAGGACGTTCCCTACCAGGAACCGACAGACGGCAGCACGGACGGCATGTGGGTCACGTTCCGACATCGGCCGCTTCAACGCCTGGGTGATGCGTCATTTCTGCTCGGCCAACTGCGAAACAAACGAATCGAACGTCCACTGCTGATCTTCCCGGGCGAGTACCGCCCCCAGGTGCTCGAAGCGCTTCACGGTGTCCTAGACTGACGCTTCGAGCGCGAACCGTTGATTTGCGGTAGGCTCGTGCGTGACGGAGCCGGTTGGGGGATGGCCAGGATTCTCATCGTCGACGACCAGGAGAACGCGCGGAGCATGCTCGCAGAGATGCTTCGTCTGGAAAAGTACGACGTCGACCAGGCGGAGAACGGCGAAACGGCCTGTGAAATGGTCGAGAGCAACGGATACGACCTCGTCATCACGGACCTGAAAATGGGCGACGTGGGCGGGCTCGAGGTGCTCCGACGGACCCGCGAGGCTTCACCCGCGACTGCAGTCATCGTGATGACGGCGTTCGGCACCATCGAAGACGCCGTCGAAGCCATGCGCTTCGGCGCGCACGACTTCGTGCAGAAGCCCTTCGTCGAAGAAGAGCTGATGACCAAGGTCGCGCGGGCGGCACGCACAAGTCAGCTCGGCGCCGATGCCGCGTCAGCGGACTTTCGGGAGCGGTACAACTTCGGCAACATCATCGGTGATTCGGCGGAGATCCGAGAAATCCTCGGACGCATCGTGCGAATCGCGCCGACGGACGCCACCGTGTTGATCACGGGCGAGAGCGGCACCGGCAAGGAGCTCGTCGCGCGCGCCATTCACGCGAACTCTCTTCGCGCAGAGCGGCCCTTCGTTTCGATCAACTGCGCAGCGCTGACCGAGACGCTGCTCGAAAGCGAGCTCTTCGGTCACGTTCGGGGCGCCTTCACAGGCGCCGTGCAGACCCGCAAGGGCCTTTTCGAGGAAGCCAACGGCGGCACGTTCTTCTTCGACGAAATCGCCGAAACGCCGCCATCGCTTCAGGCGAAGTTGCTTCGCGCAATCCAAGAAGGCGAGATTCGCCGCCTCGGCGACAACAAGCCGATCAACGTCGATGCGCGGATCATCGCGGCCACGAACCAAGACCTCAGGAGCCTCATCGAGCAGAAGCGCTTCAGAGAAGACCTCTACTACCGCCTCAACGTCGCACGCTTCGAGCTTCCCCCGCTTCGGGAGCGCAAAGAAGACATCTCCCCGATCGTCGACAGCTTTCTCGAAAAGTACGGACGGAAGATGGGGCGTCACGCGACCCTCGGAGCTGGCGTCCTGGACTACCTGGTTTCTTACGACTTCCCCGGGAACGTCCGCGAGCTCGAGAACCTCATCGAGCAGGGCGTGGCGCTTGCGCAGGACGGCCAAATCCACCTCTCGGACATCGCGCCGAGCTCGAACGGCAACGGCGGCGCGCTTCATTTCGAGCGTCAGTCGCTTGCCGACCTCGTCCAGGAAGTCGAACGCAACGCGATCCTCCGCGCCCTCCGGCAGGTCGAAGGCAACAAGGAGCGCGCTGCCGAAATCCTCGGGCTCAGCCCGACGACCCTCTGGCGCAAGATGAAGCGGCTTCAGCTGGAGTGGCCGTAGTCGAAGCTACTGCGACTCCTCTTCGCGCGCATCCTCGATGCGCCGTTCGCGCGCGTATGCGTGGCCCACGACCCCCTGCAGCTGATCGGAAACCGCCTCTGGGACCTGAGACGCGCCGGCGTCGACCGCCGGCGGCTTCGTCGCGTCGTGAACTTGGCCGCCGATTTCGTCGGCGATTCGCTGGGTGGCCGCGGTGACTTCGCGGCCGAGCTCGCGGGCTTCGTCCGTCTTGACGACCCGCATCAGGTGGCCGAAGGGCGTGTGCTCGCCGAGCTGAACGAAGAACAGGACGTAGACCAGGAACGCCAGAATGGCGCCCCGCCACATCAATCGAATCGACCGCTGAATCATCCCTCTGCCCTCCGGATACCATAGCTCCGCATTTTCTTGTGAAGGTTGGTGCGCTCGACGCCGAGAATCGTCGCCGCCCGGGAGATGTTCCAGCCAACCTCGTCGAGCGTCTGAAGGATGTAGTCCTTTTCGGCGCGCCCGCGATACTCACGCAAAGTCAGGCGTTCGCCGCTCTCGTCGACGGGGCTCGGAAGGTCGGAGGGGGCCGACGAATCGCGGCGTCCCTGACTGAGGACTCCCTCTTCCGGCAGATCGTCGAGCGTAATCCGATCGCCGCTCAAGATCGCCATTCGCTCGACCACGTTTCGAAGCTCGCGAACGTTGCCCGGCCAAGGGCGCTCAGCGAGCGCGTCGAGCACCTCCTCGTCGATTGGCTTCCGACGAAGCCCGTTATCCCTGCAGAAGTCGTGGAGAAATCCCTTCGCGAGCAGGGGAATGTCGGTCTTGCGGTCGCGCAGCGTCGGACTGACGATCGGAACGACGTTCAGGCGAAAGTAGAGGTCCTCCCGGAAGCGGCCTTCGTTGACCTCGACTTCGAGATCCTTGTTCGTCGCGGCGAGCACGCGAACGTCCACCGCAATCGCCTTCTCGCTCCCGACGCGCGAGATTTCGCCGCTCTGAAGCGCGCGCAGGACCTTGGCTTGGGCGCTCGCGCTCATGTCGCCAATCTCGTCGAGAAAAAGCGTGCCCTCGTTCGCCAGCTCGAACATGCCTTTCTTGCGCCCCTGTGCACCGGTGAACGCGCCGCGCTCGTACCCGAAGAGCTCGCTCTCGATTAGCTCGGCAGGGATTGCGGCGCAGTTCACCTTGATGAAGGGTTTGTCGGCACGCGGGCTCAGGCGGTGTATCGCGCGCGCGATGAGCTCTTTGCCGGTGCCGCTCTCGCCCGAGATCAGGACCCGGCCGTTCGTGGGCGCCACCTTTTCGAGCTGCGCGAAGAGCTCCTGCATGACGGGGCTCTCGCCCACCATCTCGTATCGGTGCTCGATGTCGGCGCGAAGCTGCTCGACCTCGCGCCGAAGCTGCCATGTCTGCAGTGCGTTACGCACGGTGACGAGCACTCGATCGCGGTCGAGCGGCTTTTCGAAGAAGTCGGTTGCGCCGAGCTGGACCGCCTGAACGGCCTCGGCAACCGACGCATGGCCCGAGACCATCAGCACGGGAAGCGCTCGCGTCTCCGGCTCGCCGCGGATCTTCGCAAGCGCCTCGATCCCGCTCATGCGAGGAAGACGCACGTCGAGGATCACGAGGTCCACTTCATTGGCTCGAAGCTGCTCCAGGCACTCTTCGCCGGACGACGCTTCGATGGTGTGAAAGCCCGAGCCTTCGAGCACCATCCTCAGCGTTCGCCGAATGTTCTTTTCGTCGTCGACGACCAGGACCGTGGCTGCCATGCAGCGGTCGGTATATCACGATCAATTCGACCCAACCCAAAGAGTGTTAGAGTCGAGCGATCGTGACCGACGGACGGCCCGCCAACGACCGCTTCGAGGCTCTGCTCGCAGAGACACGGCCGCCAACGGGCGGTGTCGCGCTCGAAGACATCGCTGCGGAGGTGGGACCGGTGTTGCCGCTGTTGAGAGAGCTGCCCGCGCACGAACGTGCGGGCGGAGACTTCGAATCGTTTGAGTTCCGCGAGTGCTTCACCGTGCTCACGTTGCTCGGCCGCCGTCTCGCCCTGCTAGACCTGACGGCCGCTTCGGTACTTCAGGTCACGGATCTCGCACTTCGTTCTATCGACCCGCCCGGTGCGTCGCCGGCCGAAGGCTTCCACCAGCGCGCGACCATGGCGACGGTCGAGGGGTTCGTGCTGGGACGCGAGGAGCGCGTTGCGCGGGATGCAGAAGCGCGTGCGCTAGCCCCGATTCGCCCTCTCCGGATCGACGAGTCGACCTTTGCGCTTCTCATCACCGGTGTCCACGATCCGAGCGCTCTCAGCGAAGTCGTCGAGAGCCTCGGACGGTCGATGCTCGATGCGAACGCGAGCTTGGCCATCGTCGATTTGACGCAGCTCGGCGAGCCGAGCCGAGAGCGCGCAAGGGCGATCTTCTCGGCCGAGGAGGTGACCCGCATGCTCGGTGCGCGGTGCATCTTCAGCGGCGTCGACCCGCGATGGCGCAGGGCGGCGGCCGAGGGACGAATCCACCTCGACGAGCTTTACGTCGTCCCGACGTTTGCCGCGGCGCTCACGACCGCGCAGACGCTCGCCGCGGAATCACGCGCCAGCGGCAATCCGAAGTGGCGCGCGCTGCTCGACCGACTTCGCAGGTGAGCGCCTCAGTCGGCCGGAAGCTCTCGAAGCGCACGCATCGCGCGCTCTTTCGTTTCTTCGTCGAGGGAGGCGCGCTCGAGCCAGAGCCGCGCTTTTCGGAGTTTGCCGGCCGTGCGATAGCACTCTCCGATCGCAAGCGCGTCTTCGGGCGGGACGCCGGAGGGATCGTCGTCGAGTCGCCGGCGTTCGACGCGTGCAAGCCGCCGAGCGCACTCACGAGACAGCTCGGACTGCTCCTTTTTCTTTTCGGCTTCGGGAAAGCTCTCCGCTTGGTCGGCGACGGCGACGTCGGCAGTGGAACCGGCAAGCGCTTCCGGCTCGGCGACCGCCGGGACCGCCGCGACCCTTGCGGAGGGTTCCGCGTCACGAGCTCCCTTCGAGCGGCGACGTAGGGCCTCCGGCCGGGACTCCCGCGGGGCCGACTTCGCGGCGACCTGCCGCGCGGGCTTCGGCGCGGCCGCCTCCTCGGCGCCGCCTCGGCCCGCCCACGCCACCTCCGCCGAGGACGGCGCCTCGGCTTCGTCCAACGGCGGCTCGACCTGCTCCATGCGGTCGTCCTGCTCGGGAGCCGCGAGCTCCGCGACGGGCTTCGCCTCTTCTCCACGCGGGATCGCCCAAACGCCGACGCCAACCGCGAGGAGCGCGACGGCCGCGACCGCCCACTCCGGGGATTGAAACCATCGACGCCTGACGCGTGTGACGCCCATCTCGCGTGCGCGCGCCGCGCGGAGAATCGCCGCGTCGACCTCGGCCGGAGGCTCGAGGCGCGGCAACTCCTCTGCAAGCGCAAGCGCGGCTTTCATCTCGTCGAAGAGAGCGCGGCAGTCGGGACACCGATCGAGGACCTCGCGCACGCTCTCCGCGTCGTGCGCTTCACGTTCGATCAGCTCGAGCACCTGCTCTTTGCACTCGTCACACGTCATCCGGCTCTTTCCATTCCCCGAGCGCGCGCTGAAGCCGCTCGAGCGCGTAGCGCATGCGGCTCTTGACCGTGTTGGCAGGGACGCCGACCACGTCGGAGATCTCCTGAAAGGCGAGCCCCTGAAGGTGACGCAGGAGAAACACTTCGCGCTGCTCGTCGGGGAGGGCCTGCACCGCGGCCGCGATCCGGTCCTGCATCAGGCGTCCCGCCGCCAGCGCCTCGGTCGTCGGGCCGGGGTTCGCGACGCGCTCGCCGATCGTCCCACTCTGGCCCCGCGGCGGCTCGTCGAACGAGGCGTGGCCTCGGAACTTCATCTTGCGCTGGTGGTCGATGCAGAGGTTCCGGGCAATTCTGTACAGCCACGTCGAGAACTTGGCGTCTCCTCGGAAATCGTCGCAGCGCTCGATCACCTTGAGCCAAACGTCTTGATAGATCTCCTCCGCCCTGCCGCGATCGCGCACCCACCGCACCACGACGTTGAACAGCGGACCGCGGTACCGCTCGAGCAGGGCCTCGAAGGCCTTCGCATCGCCTTCGCGATACGCGGAAAGCAGCAATTCGTCCGACGGAACGGTCAAGACCCCCTACCTTCGTCGCTATGGTGATGCGTCGGATCGGCACACATCGATCGACGTCCGAGACCCGTGGAGGATCTACCCGATCGCCCCCACGCAAGTGAAGGACAATTCAGCGCTTCTTCTCCCGCGCACGGTGCGTCTCGCGCGGGGGGGCGCAGATTGACCCGTCGGCTGGCGCTGCGGTATAAGCGCGGGGACCGCCCGGGGGGGCAATTTCGCTTCAGATGGTGGTCACTTAGAGGGGAATCGCGATGCGCAGGACAGTTGCGCTCTCAGTCGTGGCGGCGTGCATGTTGGCGGGGGGCGTCGTGGCGCTTCACGCAGAGGCTCAGGAGCCGCCGGAAACGCCAATCGAAGCTCCTCCGGCGACCCCGGAGGCCGCGCCTGCCGAGCCGGACGAACCGCTCGATGCGGGCACGTATGCCGTTCGGCTTCGCGATCTGGAGCAGCGGATCAACGAGCTCAAAGAACAGATTTTCCGCTCGAAGGCGCGGCTCTCCCTGCTGGCCGAAACGGTCCTCGAAGGCGTCGTCGGCGGCGGGCAGGCGGTCATCGTGCACGAAAACCGCATGTCGGCATCGTACAAGCTCGTCCGGGTCGTCTACGCGCTCGACGGCGCTCCCATCTTCACCAAGGCGGACGAAGAGGGATCGCTCGGCGATCAGAAAGAGTTCGAGGTCTACAACGGGAGCATCGTTCCCGGGGAGCACACCCTGACGGTGAGCCTCGAGTATCGCGGCCACGGCTACGGTGTGTTTGCCTACCTCAAAGGGTATCGATTCAAGGTGCGCTCGACGTACACGTTCGCGGTGCCCGAAGGCCGCGTCGCGACCCTGCACGTCGTGGGCTACGAAAAGGGTGGGCCGACGACGCCTCTCGAGGACCGCCCCGCGGTTCGATACATCGAACGCGTCGAGCGACAGACTCGGCCCGATGCCAGCGGTGAGGGCGACCGGTAATGCATCCGCGTGGGGCGACAGCATCGCCGCCCACACCAAACGTTGGCAGGGGGCGGGCGTTTGAAGCCTGGCTGGGCGCAATCCTGGTCTTGGGCACGCTGTGCGTCGCCTTGCCGCACGCCGGCGCGCAGGACCTGAGCCGCGCGAACCGCGAGCTCGCAGATCTCGAGGCCGATGCGGAACGCCTGATGGCGCAGGAGGTGCAGCTGCGCGGCTTGAAGACCGAGACTTTCGTCGAGGAACGACTCACGGATGGCGAGCTCTACCTTCGGCTGGGGGACCATCTCCGCGCCGCGATTCTCTTTACCGACATCGTCGACCACTACCCGACGCACCGGGCCTATCCCGAGGCGCTGTTTCTGCTCGGGGAGTCGCTGTTTCTGGCAGGCGACTACCTCGGCGCCCGCAAGCGGTACGCGACCGTCATCGAGAGAAGCGCGGACCCGGCGTTCTCGCAGTACCTTCAGCGGTCGCTGAGCCGTTTGATCGAAATCGGGATCTACACGCGCGATTTTCGGGACGTCGATGCGTACTTCGCGCGGCTCGAAACGCTCCCTCCCTCGTCTCTCTCGGTCACGACGTCGTATTTCAGAGCGAAGTACCTCTATCACCGAGCGGTTCCAGTCGACGACGTGTTGAATGCGCCCTCGAACGCCGCCATCCGGGGGCTCGACCAGGCGCGCCTCGAACAGGCCCGCAAGGGGTTCGTCGCAATTCCGAGCGGCACCGAGTTCTCACTTCGCGCTCAATACTTCGTCGGTACGATCTACACCCTTCGCGGCGAGCTGCTCGATGCGATTGCGGCTTTCTACAGTGTGCTCGGTCAAGAGCCGGTCAGCGAGGAAGAGAGGCAGGTCGTCGAGCTGACGTACTTGGCGCTCGGGCGGCTGTACTATGAAACCGAACAGCTGGAACAAGCGGTCGAGGCGTACCGGTCGGTCGAGCAAACGTCGCCGCACTTCGACCGCGCGCTCTACGAATTGGCCTGGACCTACATTCGCATGGGTGACGCGGTCCAAGCCGAGCGCGCGCTCGAGCTTCTGTCGGTCGCAGCGCCGGACAGCCCGCTGAACGCCGACGGCAAGATTCTACGCGGCGACCTCCTGGCGCGCGTGGGGCGCTATGACGAGGCGGAGGTGGTGTTCGAGGAGGTTCGGACGACCTTTGGCCCGATCCGCGACGACCTGGAAAAGCAGCGGACGGAGCACGCGGATCTTCACGCCTATTTTCGGGAGGTTGTTCGCCAAAACCTCGATCACTTCGAGCTCGACGACTTCCTGCCAGAGGCGGCACAGCAGTGGATCGAGCTCGAGGGCGACCACGAGCGGGCGCTCGCCGTCCTCGCCGATCTGAGCGAGGCCGAGCAGCTCGTCGAGGAGACCGATGAGCTCGCGCAGCGCATCACCGCCGTGCTGAGCGCGCCCAACCGCGTGAGCGTGTTTTCGGACCTTCGGCGCCAGCGGGAGCGGCTCACCGGTCTGAGGAACCGCGCTGCGCGAGTGCGAGGCGCACTGATCGACAGCGAAGCGCGACAGCTCGGGGATCGGGCGGGCGAAGTCGCGCGGGTTCGCACGCAGCGGCGCGACCACCAGACGGCAGTTGCCGAGATGCCGGTCGATACCGAAGACTTCATCGAGCGAGACTTGGAGATGCTCGAGCAGTGGCGTGCGGCCGAACGCGACCTCCAGGCCCTGCGCATCGAAATGCTCGGCCTCGAAGCGCGAATCGTGGCCTCGCACAGTGCGCTGCCCGCGGTCGACCCGAGCAAGGCCGATCGGGCGGCCCTCCGCGCGCAGCTCGCCGAGCACGAAGGAGAGGTGGAGCGCTACGACGACGAGCTCACCCGAATTCGCCGGCAGCTCGAGGTCGGCCGGCTCCATGTCGGCGTGGGGGACGAGCGCTACCAGGCCGACGACGAGGAGCGCGCTCGTTTCATCCGGTCGGTGAGCCGCGAACGGCAGCTCGCCGGCTCCGGCGGCTCCGAGTTCGACGCCGGCTTTCGGCGCGTCGCCGCGGTCGAGCAGCAGCTCGATCGGCGCGAGGCCGAAGTCGCGGAGGTCGTGCGACGCCGCGTCTCCGAAATGCTGGCCGTCGTCGATGAAGAAACGGCGAACCTAGCGCGCTATCGCACCGCGCTCCGCTCGCTCGAAGGAGAGACCGTGGACGTGGTCGGTGCGATCACCTATCTCAGCTTCAATCGAATCCACAGCCGATTCTACGACCTGGTCCTGCGCGCCGACGTCGGAAAGATCGACGTCGCGTGGGCGCGCCGCGAGGAGCACCGCCTGAAGATCGACGCCTTGACCCGCGAGCGCGCTCGCGAGCTTCAAGCGCTCGATGACGAATTCCGCGATGTGATGGACGAGAACGTCGGCGGGGGCGCACGATGAGCGCTAAGCGTTCGGCCGGCCTCGCCGCCTTGTCGGTTATTGCGGGGCTCATGGTCACTCCGGCCCTCGCGCAGGAGAGCGAGCCCGATGCCGAGGCCGTTCCCTGGGATGGCGCCACCGACGTGACGCTTCCCCCGTTCTTGCAGGACACGGGCAAGCGCGTCGTCGACGAACGTCCGCCGCCGACCGAATCCCAGCAGGAAGCGCTTCGCCAGCTCGAGCGCGAGGTCGAGCGCTTCAGCGAGAGCGGCGAAACGTTTCGCTCGACGGTGACTTCCCTCGTCCGGCGCGAATACCTCCAGCAGCGGCGCGACCGGGACCGATGGTACGGCGAGCAGCTCGAAGCGGAGGAGCAGGCCTTCAAGGAGGCACGCGAGGAGTCGATTCGCGTGTTCGAGGAGTTCGTTCGCCGCTATCCGAACCATCCGAAGTACACGCCCGACGCGATGTTTCGGCTCGGCGAGCTCTACTTCGAGCGTAGCAGCATGGACTTTCAGCAGCTCTACGACGACGCCCAGGCGGCGAGGGAGGCGGGCGACTTGACGGCGGAAGACAACCTGCCGACGTCTCCTGACTTCACGCCGACGATCGAGCTCTACAAAACGCTTGCGACGCGCTTCCCGAGCTACGAGCGGTCGGACGGTGTCTACTACCTCATTGGATACACGCTGAACGAAATGGGCCGCCCCGAAGAGGCCGTCGCTGCCTGGCTCGCGCTCGTATGCGCGAACAAGTACCGCTACGACCCGGCGTGGAAGCCCGCGCCGCCCGACGGAACGCTTGCCGCGCAGGCGAGGTATCCAGCGCTGACGCTCGATGGCCGCCCACTCGGCGCGGCTCCTGGAGGCGTGTTTGCCAACCCCTATGCCACCTGTGACTCGATTTCTCCCGAGGCCCGATTCGTCAGCGAGACCTGGTTCCGAATCGGCGAGTACCACTTCGATGATTTCGGCGGTCAGAACGCGCTCGACCTCTCGATCGCAGCATACAATCGCATTCTCGAAAACCAGAACGACCGCAACTACAACCTGGCGCTCTACAAGGTCGCGTGGGCGTACTATCGGGCAAGTCGATACCCCGAGGCGATTCGAAACTTCGGCAAGCTCGTTCAGTGGTCCGACGATACCCAGCGGGAGACGGGCCGCGCTGGCTCGGAGCTCCGCCCCGAGGCAATCGAGTATCTAGGCATCGCGTTCGCGTACGACGACTGGAACGAAAACCAAATCCCCGACACCGCGGAAGGCAAGGCTTCGGGAATCCGGCGAATCCAAGACCCGAAGCTCTTGCCGCAGGAGCGGCCCTGGACCCCGGAGGTCTACTTCCAGCTCGGTCAGGTCTACTTCGACGAGGCCAAGTACCCCGAGGCAATCGCTGCGTGGCGCCTCTCGATCGACAAATGGCCGCAGCACCACCGCGCGCCCGAAATCCTCAACCAGATCGCGGTCGCTCACCAGATGCACAACGAGTTCGAGCAAGCGATTGCCGCGCGCTCCGGTCTCACGGAGTACGTGCAGGGAAGCGACTGGTGGAATGCGAACATGGACCGGCCGGAGGAGCAGCAGAACGCGGAGCAGCTCGCGGAAAATGCGCTCATCGTCACGGCGATCTATCATCACCAGCGCGCCCAGCAGATGCGACAGCAGTGCGTGCAAGAGCGCAACGTGCGGCTCTGCCGGGACGCTCAGGGAGAATATGCGCTCGCCGCGACCGCCTACCGCGGCTACCTCGAGCGGTACCCCAACAATCCCCAGGGCTACGAGCTTCACTACAACCTCGCAGACGCGCTGTACTGGTCGAAGAGCTACGAGCAGGCTGCCACGGAGTACGCCGAGGTTCGCGATTCCAACGTGGACGATACGTACCTCGCGGAAGCAGCACGCCGCGTCGTGGAATCACTGAAGCGAATCGCGGACCGCGACGTCGAGGAGGGGCGTTTGGTGGTGCGCGAGGAGCCTCCAGCAGCCGCGGGCGCCCCGCCGGCTGTCCGACCGGTAGCCATGCCGGAAACCGTGCAGCGGCTCGCCCGGGCACGCGAGATCTACCTGACTCGCGTGAGCCCGGCTCGCGACACCGAAGGCGTTCGCGCTGCCTACGACTACAACAACGCTCTGTTGCTCTACTCGTACGGCTACTGGCCTCAAGCAGAGGCGCGCTTCACGCGCATCTACGAAGAGCGGTGCTCCGGAGCGGAAGCCGACTCGACGGGCCAGATCGCCTGGGAGAACCTCCGCGCGATGGCGATGGCGACCGAGAACACCGAAGAGATTCGGCGGCTCGCGACCGACATCCAAGAGCGCGGGTGCACGTTCTCCGCGCGCGCAGAGCGAATCGACTGCAGCCGGGCGGCCAACCGCGACAAGCCGATCTGCCGCGCGGGAGCCGACCTCAACGCGCTCGTCTATCAGGACGCCCTGGACGTCTACAAACGCGCAGGCCAGGCAACGGGCGCCGAGCGCACGGCTCTCTACGAGCAGTCCGCCACGATGCTGCTCGCCGCGGTCAACAAGAATCCCAACGACCGCCAGGCGCCCATCGCGCTCGAGTACGCCGCGCTCGCGCTCGAGGCGACGAACCGCTTCGATTCCGCCGCCCAGCTCTACCAACGCGTCATCGACGAGGTCGGTCCCCGAAAGGCCGAAGATGCCGAGGAGCAGGCGAGCCTCGACGCCATCCTGGCAAATGCGCATTTCAAGCTGGCGTATACCGCAAGCCGAAACTTCGACTTCGACCGAGCCGTCGAGAACTACCGCGTCCTGGCCGACTCCCCTCGTTTCGCGAAATCGGCCGACCCGCAGGTGCAGACCAAGCGCGCCGACGGCCTGGTCAACTCCGCCATCTTGTTGGAGCAGCTCCAACGCTACGCCGAGGCGACGCGATACTACCGGCGGGTGTACAGCACGGTCGACGACCCGGCCACGAAGCGAAACGCCCTCTATCGGATCGCCGAGATGGCCTACAAGCAGCGGCGGTACACGCAGGCCATCAGCGGCATGCGGGAGTTCATCAGCGCATACGGGAAAGACGGCGAAGCGGGCGAGCTCGTCGTGCAGGCGTACTGGCGGATCGCACAGTCATGGAAAGCACGCGGTCGAATCAAGGACTACCGAGCCGCGCTCGGAGACGTGAGTCGAGCCTTCGAGCAGACCGGTCAGCCGGCAGGCTCGATCGCGGCCGGTTACGCCGCGGAAGCACGCTTCATTCTGGCCGACGATGAAATCAAAGGCTTCGAGAAGTTCCAGATCAAGCCCGGAAAGCCAAAGACCGTCCAAGCGTACATCAACACGATCACGAAGCAGATCGAGGGCGGAGCCGCGCGCGCTCAAACGATCGCCGGGGGCTACGAGCGTGTGTTTCCATACCGACGGCCGCGCTGGACCATCGCCGCCTACGTCCGTCAGGGAAGGGCGTACGAGATCCTCGCTCGGTCGATTCTCAATACGCCGATCGTGCTTCCAAGCGACCTCCGGCGCGCGTTCCGTCAGGCTGACGAATACGAACGTGAGGAGTACCAGCTCGACTTCGAAGACAAAGTCCGCCAGGTGCTCGACGATCAGGTGAGGCCAATCGAGTGTTTTGCGGTCGCCCGATATGCACTCGCGGCGCGAGCCGGCCGCGCAGGCAGCTTCGACACCGAACACACCCGCATCGCGATCGACCGACTCCAAGCCTACGGGGACGAGCGCATCGGCGAATGCATCGCGGAGGCGCAGGCCCGGGACGCAACCTTCCAGGGCTATGCGCCTGGGGAGTTCGCGCGGTCGCCGCGCGGCAAACCGCTCGAGATTCGACCTGGAATTGCACCGCCTGCTATCACCGGGGAGGGGCCGTGACACGTATGGGGATCGAGAAGACATGGTGGATTGGAGCGCTGCTGCTCGCGGCGTACGGCTGCAAGGGCACGTCGGCCACCGAGTCGGCCGGCTCCGAGACCACGTCCGGAGGGGAAGTCTCCGAGGGCATGGAGGCGGGGGACGC
>JAHELW010000076.1 GCA_024643985.1 Myxococcales bacterium
ATCTCCTTGCCGCCCCGAGACATCATGATGCCGATGACCACCGTCGAGGGTTTCTACCTGCCGGCGTACCTCGCAAGGCGCTCTCTTCTCGAGCGTCTGAGCTTGGTCCGAACCACCGCGAAGCTGATTCGGAGCGGCGTGCTCGAAACCCACGTCGAGCAGACCTACCGCCTCGACCAAGTCCACAGCGCCCTCGAGCACGCCCGTCGCCCAGGCCGCACCGGCAAAATCCTCCTCCACCTAACCCCCTGAAAAGGGGTCTGACCCCATTTGCCAGGGGTTAAACGGCGGCGCTGACCCGTTATTCGCCGAGCAAAGTCGCGCTTCGGCCGATCGAAAAAGGGGTCAGACCTCGATTGCGAAGGGTTAAATGGAGGGGTTGGCGCGGGAATTGCGGGGCGAGCTGTGTTTTGGTGGGGGGGAAACGGGGTCTGACCCCTAGGATTGTGTGGGGGGGGGAAAGTCGGTAATTGCAGGCGGGATGAAGCCGTTGGTCATCGTTTGCACGGACTTTTCGCCTTGCTCCGAGGTGGCGCTGGAACGTGCCTCCGACATTGCGAAGCGTGACGAGACGAGGATCTTCCTCCTGCACACCTTCGACCCGCGGAAGGTCCGGGGGCCTTCCTCCAAAGCGCCGACCGAGCGCGACCGGCGAGCGTGGGACGAGGACTCGATGCGCCAGCTCAAGCAGGCACGCCATCGCTACTTCGGCCACCTGCCGGACACCGACGTGCAGTACGATGCGCTTCCGAGCGCGTCGCCCTCGCTCGAGATCTGCCGTGTCGCGCGAGAGACGAACGCAAGCCTCATCGTGCTCGGGTCGCACGGCCGAACCGGCATGATGCGCCGCCTGCTAGGAAGCGTGGCCGAAGCCACCGTCCGTCACGCACCCTGCAGCGTGTACGTCGTCCGCGAACCCGTGCCGCCAGTGGGCTAGTCCGCCGGCTCTACGAGATCTTGGACTTGATGTTCTGAAGCCGCTGCTTGATTTCGCCGCCGAGCGCCTTGAGCTCTTCGCCGACCTCTTCCGCTTTGGCATCAAACCGCTGCTCGAACTCGTTCAAACGTGGCTGAAGCTCGTCCCACGCGTCCTTCGCATCCATGCCGGCTAGGTGAAGCTTCACCTTGATCTCGCCGGCCGTACGCTGGAGGTCGTTTCGAAGGTCCTCGAGGTCCTGCTTCAGGGTCTTGTCTGCTTCCTCCGCACTCATGATCGCCTCCTTGACGGTCCCAGGTGATACCAGGCCTGCAGCCAGCGTGCCAAGCGACCCTCCCGCGGATGGTGGCGCGCCCCGGAGTGGGCAGGACGCACTTTCTTCGCACCCCGAAAAACGAGGCGCAAAATCCGCGCCTTTTCAAATCCCCCACCAACGTTTTCTCATCGGCCGCGTCAAGGACCCGAGTTGGCGCGGGGGATGCATGTGGCGCTATCCATGGTTGCCACGGACATGCGCATTCGAAAGGAAATCGACGAGCGGCGTGCAGCCCCGAACCTGACCGACTACGAGCGCGCGTGCGAGACCTTTTCTTGGGAAGACGCCAGGGCCGAGCTCGATGGGCTTCCTGGAGGCGGCGGGCTGAACCTCGCGTACGAAGCCGTAACCCGCCACGTCGTGAACGGCCACGGCGAGCAAACGGCCATCGTGTGGCTCGGCAAGAGAGGGGAGCGGCGGGAGATCAGCTACGCGGAGCTCGACCTGCTTTCAAATCGCTTTGCAAAGGTGCTTGCCGGCCTCGGCGTTCAGCGAGGCGACCGCGTCTATTCCCTGGCCGGCCGGATCCCCGAGCTCTACGTCTGCGCCCTCGGTGCTCTGAAGCACCAGGCGATGTTCTGCCCGTTGTTTTCCGCGTTCGGGCCCGAGCCGATCGCGGAGCGGCTCAACCTCGGCGAGGCGAAAGTGCTGTTCACGACCGAGCGGCTCTACCACCGTCGCGTTGCGGCGCTTCGCGATCGCATCCCGACCCTCGAGCACGTCGTCATCGTGGCCGACCCGAAGCGGCCGAAGCGCCCCGACGCCACTCTCGATTGGGCGGAGGCGATGGCCGGCGCATCGTCCGAATACGACATCGCAGACACCGATCCCGAGACCCCGTCGCTTCTTCATTTCACGAGCGGCACGACAGGCACGCCGAAAGGCGCCTACCACGTCCATGAAGCGGTCCTCACTCACCACGTCACCGGCAAGCTTGCGCTCGACTTGCAACCCGGTGACGTCTACTGGTGCACCGCCGACCCCGGATGGGTGACCGGAACCTCGTACGGCATCAGCGCACCGCTCACGAACCGCGTGACGATGATCGTCGACGAAGCCGAGTTCGATCCGAAACGCTGGTATGAGATCCTCGAAGAGGAAAGGGTGCAGGTCTGGTACACGGCCCCGACTGCGATTCGGATGCTGATGAAGGCAGGGCCCGAGCTTGTGCGAAGCAAAGACCTCGGCGCGCTTCGCTTCATGGGAAGTGTCGGCGAGCCGCTCAACCCGCAGGCCGTCCTCTGGGCCTACGAAATTTTCGGCAAGCCGTTCCACGACAACTGGTGGCAGACCGAAACCGGCGGCATCATGATCGCGAACTACGCATCCATGGACGTGAAGCCGGGCTCGATGGGGCGTCCCATGCCCGGAATCACGGCGGCGATTCTACGCGAGGGCGACGACGGCCGAATGCACGAGGTCGACGACCCTGACCGAGACGGCGAGCTCGCCTTGCGTCCCGACTGGCCGTCTCTGTTTCGAGGCTACTGGAACAACGAGGAGCGCTACCGGGCGTGCTTCCGCGACGGCTGGTATCTCTCCGGCGATCTCGCCCGCCGCGACGAAGAGGGCTACTTCTGGTTCGTCGGGCGCGCGGACGACGTGATCAAGTCGGCGGGACACCTCATCGGGCCGTTCGAGGTCGAAAGCGTCATGATGAAGCACCCGGCCGTGGCCGAGGCCGGCGTGATCGGCAAGCCTGATCCGGTTGCAGGCACGATCATCAAGGCATTCGTCAGTCTGCATGCCGGTCAACGATGGAGCGAGGAGCTGCAAAAAGAGCTCCTCGGCTTCGGCCGCAAGAACCTCGGAACGGCCGCGCCACGAGAGATCGACTTCACGGAGTCGCTTCCCAAGACGCGGAGCGGAAAGATCATGCGGCGCCTATTGAAGGCCCGCGAGCTCGGCTTGCCAGAGGGCGACACCTCGACCTTGGAAGGAGAAGAACATTGACTCTCGACGTTTCGCGCGATCACGCGCTCGAGCTGCTTCGCGACATGATTCGCATTCGGAGGCTCGAGGAAAAGAGCGCCGAGCTGTACGCCAAGCAGAAGATCCGTGGCTTTCTCCACCTCTACATCGGGGAGGAGGCCGTAGGCGTCGGAGCCATGCACGCGCTACGCGAGGACGACAACATCGTCGCGACGTATCGCGAGCACGGCCACGCCTTGGTGCGTGGCATTCCAGCGGGCGAGATCATGGCGGAGATGTACGGGAAGGCAAACGGCTGCTCTGGCGGCCGCGGCGGCTCGATGCACTTGTTCTCCGCAGAGCGGCGCTTCTATGGCGGTCATGCGATCGTCGGGGGCGGGCTGCCGATCGCGGTCGGCTTGGCGCTTGCGGACAAGATGAAAGGCGAGCCTCGGGTGACCGCATGCTTCTTTGGCGACGGCGCCACCGACGAAGGCGAGTTCCACGAATCGTTGAATCTGGCCGCGCTATGGAAGCTTCCCGTGCTGTTTCTTTGCGAGAACAACGAGTACGCCATGGGGACCGCGCTGTCGCGTCATGTCTCCGACCGCGACATCGTCAACAACCCGCCCGCCTACGGGGTGCCGGCAGACTCGGTGAACGGGATGGACGTGGTGGCGGTCGAGCGAGCGGTTCACAACGAAGCCGAGCTCGTTCGGGAAACGAGCGAGCCTCGCTTTCTCGAGCTTCGGACGTATCGATTTCGCGCTCATTCGATGTATGACGCCGAGCTCTACCGATCCAAGGAAGAGGTGGAGGAGCACAAAAAGGACGATCCCATCGAGAGCTTCGAGCGGAGGTTGCTCGACGAGGAACTGATCGCCCAGGCCGAGATCGATGCGATCGAAGACGATGCAGCAAAAGAGATCGCCGAAGCCATCGAGTTTGCCGAACGAGGTGAATGGGAGCCCGTCGAGAGCATCACGCGTCACACCTACGCAAGGGAGTTGTCGTGACGACTTATCGAGAGGCCGTGCGAACGGCGCTAACGACCCTTCTTCGGGAAGACCCGCGCGTGTTCCTCATGGGCGAAGACGTCGGCCGGTACGGAGGCGCCTACGCCGTGAGCAAGGGACTTCTCGAGGAGTTCGGCGAGGAACGCATCCGCGACACGCCACTTTGCGAGTCGACGTTCGTCGGTGCGGGCATCGGCGCTGCCCTTGGCGGCATGCGCCCAATCGTCGAGGTGATGACCGTGAACTTCAGCCTGCTCGCGATCGACCAGGTCGTGAACAACGCCGCCGTGATGAGGCACATGTCCGGCGGCCAGTTCGAGGTTCCGATCGCGGTCCGAATGGCAACGGGCGGAGGCAAGCAAATCGCGGCGCAGCACTCGCACAGCCTCGAGAACTGGTACGCGCACGTCCCTGGCATCAAGGTGCTCGCGCCCGCTACCGTGCAGGACGCCCACGACATGGTTCTTGCAGCGGTCGAAGATCCCGATCCGGTATTCGTGTTCGAGCATCAAATGCTCTACGGAATCGAGGGCGAGCTCGACACGCAATCGACGCCGCCTTCCCCTTGGAAGGCGATCGTACGCAAGCCCGGCAAGGACGTGAGCTTGATTGCCTACGGCGGCTCGATGCACAAGGCGCTCGAAGCGGCGAAGGTGCTTTCGGGTGAGGGCATCGATGCGGAGGTCGTCGACCTTCGAAGTCTCCGTCCGCTCGATCGTGAAACGATTTTCGACAGCGTACGTCGAACACATCGGGCCGTCATCGTCGACGAGGCTTGGAAAACCGGCAGTCTGGCATCGGAGATCAGCGCGATTCTCGCGGAGGAAGCGTTCTACGATCTCGATGCGCCCATCGAACGGGTTTGCACGCTCGAGGTTCCGATGCCCTATGCCAAGCATCTCGAAGACGCGGCGATCCCGCAGGTCGACGAGATCGCCGAGGCAGCGAAGAGGAGCGTCGGCGGTGGCTGAGTTCGTAATGCCGTCACTCGGAGCGGACATGACCGCCGGCACCCTTGCCAAATGGCGAGTCGCGGTCGGCGACACGATTGCTCACGGCGACATCATCGCGGAGGTCGAGACCGAGAAGGGCATCATCGAGGTCGAGGTCTTCGAAGGCGGCGTGGTGGAGAGGCTCTTGGTCGGGGAAGGGCAGAAGGTCCCCGTTGGAACTCCGCTCGCAGAGATCGGCGCCGGGGCCGAGACCAAATCTGGAAGGGAGCCCAAAACCGAAGCGAAACCCGGAGCTGAAACGCACACCGAGGCCGAGGTTGGTGTGATTCTCTCGTCTGGGTCCTCCGATGTTCCACTCGACCGGCCCATGGCCTCTCCGGCGGTTCGCCGCAGAGCGCACGAGCTGGATGTCCCGCTCGAAGGGGTTCACGGGAGCGGCGCGCATGGGCGGATCACGCTCGACGACGTGAGCGCGGCGGTTCGCCTTTCGGGCGCGCCCGATGAACGCCTGCGCATCTCGCCCTATGCGCGCCGAATCGCGGAGGAACGCGGGATCGACATCGCCGAGCTTCGGGGCACTGGCCCCAAGGGAGCGATTCAGGCGAGCGATGTTCTGAGCGCCGAGGCGCCGACACGACCGCTCAGATCCATTCCACCTGCGCAGCGAATGCAGCGTGCGATTGCGGCGGCGATGACCCGGGCCAACGACGAAATCCCGCACTACTACGTCGAGCACACCATCGACATGGGGCGCGCGCTCCGCTGGCTTCGGCAGACGAACGCGACGGTCGGCGTGAACGAACGCCTCGTCTCGGGGGTCCTGGTTCTTCGCGCCGTTGCGCTGGCTCTCGGGAAGCACAAGCAGCTGAACGCCACGTGGCAGCGCGGTGAAGCGGTACCAAGCGCGGAAATTCACGTCGGCCTAGCGGTCGCGCTTCGGGGCGGTGGCCTCGTCGCACCCGCCTTGCGCCACACCGATCGCGGAAGCCTTCCCGAGCTGATGGCACGGATGACCGACCTCGTCGCACGGGTGCGAGCGGGCACCTTGAGGAGCTCCGAGCTGACCTCCGCGACCATCACGCTCACTTCCCTCGGCGAGCGCGGGGTGGAGGCCGTGACACCGATCATCTTTCCCCCGCAGGTTGCCATCGTCGGATGTGGTGCGACGGTCGAACGGCCGTGGGTCGTCGACGGGCAAGTCGTTGCGCGTCCCGTGATGCGCGTCACACTCGGCGCCGACCACCGCGTAAGCAACGGTCACCAGGGAGCGCGCTTCCTGAGCGCGCTCGATCGACTGCTGCAGGAGCCCGAGAAGCTATGACCCGCGAAGAGATACGTTCCACTTTGCTCAGCTGCCTGTCCGCGGTGGCGCCGGAGATTGGCGAGGAGGAAATCGAGGACGACACGGACCTACGCGACGAGCTCGACCTCGACTCGATGGACATTCTTCGCTGGGTACAAGGGATTCACAAAGCACTTGGCGTCGAGATCCCAGAAGAGGACTATGGCCAGATCGCGACTCTCGGGGAGGCTGTCGACTATGTTGCAGCCCGTGTCTGACGACACGCCTCAGTGGCACACGCAATCCGTCGACGCCGTGTTCTCGGAGCTGTCGTCGGTTCGAAAGGGGCTCGCGAAAGACGAGGCGGCGCGCCGCCGCGAGGAGTACGGGCCGAACGAGCTGCAGGCGGCGGCGCACGTCTCTCCCTGGAAGATTCTTCTCGAGCAATTCAAGAACGTCCTGATCGTGATCCTACTGGTCGCGACCGCGGTTTCCGCCTTCCTCGGGCACGGCGTCGAGACCATCGCCATCGCTGTCATCGTGTTATTCGCGGTCGTGTTGGGATTCATCCAGGAGTACCGCGCCGAGCGCGCAATCGAGGCGCTTCGAGAAATGGCCGCGCCCACGGTCATCGTCATTCGTGGCGGTCGGGAAGTCGAGATTGCAGCGCGCGATGTCGTGCCGGGCGATGTGATGGTGCTGCAAGCAGGGGACAAAGTTGCCGCCGATGCGCGGCTGGTCGACTCGGTGAATTTGCAGGTCGACGAGGCCGCGCTCACGGGGGAATCGGTTCCCATCCACAAGGAGATCGAGCCGCTTGCGCGAGAAGACCTGGCGCTCGGTGACCGAAACAACATGGTGTTCGGCGGAACGATCGTCACCTACGGGCGCGGCCGAGGGGTCGTCGTCGCCACTGGGATGAAAAGCGAAGTTGGCCGCATTGCGGAGATGCTACAGACGGTCGAAACCGGCAGGACGCCTCTGCAACGAAACCTCGACAAGGTCGGCCACGTCTTGGCCCGGGCGGCAGTGGTCGTGGTCGCCGTCGTCGTCGTCGCGGGCTTGTTTCGTGAAGAGCCGCTGTTGGAGATGCTCCTCTTTGGCGTCGCGCTTGCAGTCGCGGCGGTGCCGGAGGCCTTGCCGGCGGTCGTCACGATATCGCTGGCCATCGGCGTGCAGCGCATGGTGAAACGAAACGCGCTGATCAGGCGCCTGCCTGCGGTAGAAACTCTGGGAAGCACGTCGGTGATCTGTTCCGACAAGACGGGAACGCTCACTCGCGACGAAATGACGGCGCGCCGGCTCCGTACTCATGAAAGGATGGTTTCCATTTCGGGCAGCGGCTACGAGCCCACCGGAGATCTGTCCGTGAACGGCTCGACCGTCGAGCCATCGGAGCTCGAAAAGGAGCTGTTGATCGCCGGCGCGCTGGTGAGTGACGCGCAGCTGGTCGAGGACGAAGACGGGAGCTGGGAGCTCAAAGGGGACCCCACCGAAGGGGCGATCGTCGTTGCAGCTGCCAAGGCTGACCTCAACAAGGCGGAGCTGGACGATCAGTTCCCGCGGGTCGGGGAAATCCCGTTCACATCCGAGTCGAAGCGCATGACGACCCTTCATTCCGTGGGGGACGACCGGGTGGCCTACGCCAAAGGGGCGCCGGAGGTCATCCTCGCATCGTGCTCGCGGCAGCTCACGAACGAGGGAGAGGTGCAGCTCGAACAGGCCGAGCGAAATGCGATCCTCGCAGAGGTTCGAGAGATGGCCGAGCAGGCGCTTCGGGTTCTTGGTATCGCGATGAAGAGAGGTGCAACGCTCGAAGACGCCGAGCAGGACATGACGTTGCTCGGGATCGTCGGCATGATCGACCCGCCGCGCGCAGAAGCCGAGGCCGCGGTCGGCCAGTGCAATCGCGCTGGCATTCGAGTGGTCATGATTACCGGGGACCATCCACTCACTGCACGAGCCATCGCGCGTGAAATCGGCTTGGTTCATACCGGACGCGCCGCGACCGGCGCGGACCTCGAAGCGATGTCAGATGATTCACTTCGCAACGAAGTCGAGGAAATCGAACTGTATGCGCGCGTCTCGCCGGCACACAAGCTTCGCGTGGTGACGGCGCTTCAAGACCGCGGTCACGTCGTCGCGATGACCGGCGATGGGGTGAACGATGCCCCGGCGCTCAAGAAAGCAGACATCGGCGTGGCGATGGGCATTACCGGCACCGACGTCAGCAAAGAGGCTTCCGCGATGACGTTGCTCGACGACAACTTCGCATCGATCGTGGCTGCCGTAGAGGAGGGCCGTGGGATTTTCGAGAACGTCAAGAAGTACCTGATGTACCTGCTGTCGGCCAACATCGGAGAGGTCGGGCTCGTGGCGGGGGCGACGCTGGCCGGCCTCCCGCTTCCCCTGACCGCCGTACAGATCCTCTACGTCAATCTGGCGACCGACGGCTTGCCGGCGCTCGCGCTATCGGTCGACCCCCCCGAGGACGATCTCATGGAGCGGCCGCCCCGCGATCCGGGATCGGGTGTGTTCACGCGCTCGGTCGTGACGCTGATGCTAGTCGGTGGTCTCTGGTCGACCGCTGCGAACCTCGCGCTGTTCTCTTGGGTCTTGCAGTCGGGCCGGACCGTCACGCAGGCGATGACCATGACGTTCCTCTCCCTGGTGCTCATCGAGTTCGTCAAGGCGTACAACTTCCGGTCGGACCACCGCTCGGTGTTCCGCCGACCTTTCGCCAACAAGTGGCTCAACCTGGCGATCCTCTGGGAGATCCTGCTGCTGGTGTTCATCCTGTGGTTCGAGCCGCTTCACGAGCCGTTCGGCACGAGCCACCTCCGGCCCAATGAGTGGCTCATCGCGGCGATTCCCGCTATGACAATCGCGCCGGTGCTCGAGGTGGCGAAATGGCTCGTGTCCAGAGGTCACGCAGGTGCCGGGCAGACCCAATCAGCCTAGAACGGCGATGCCGCAGGCCCTCGACTGTGGTACAGCTCGACCCATGGACAAGACCGCTCCGATCGCCGAATTCATGACGCCGATGCCGCACACGGTCGGCAGCGAGCAGACGATCACGTTCGCTCAATCGCTGATGCAGAAGTACGACATCCGGCACCTCCCAGTGCTTCACGGCGGTGAGCTCTACGGCATCGTGAGCGATCGGGACCTCGGCATGATCGCCGGTCTCAACGAGGTCAACCCGGACGACACCACCGTTGAAGAGGCGATGACGCAGGAAGCGTATACCGTGTCGAAAGAGACGCCGCTCTTCGACGTTCTCCAAGACATGCTGGAGCACAAATACGGCTCCGCCATCGTGGTGGAGGGGACGAAGATCATCGGCATCCTCACGACGCACGACGCCCTCCAGCTCCTGGTCGACAACTTTTAGCTCAGTCGCCCACGCCGAGCTCGTCGATTACGCGTGTGAGCAGCGGGGGGTCGTCGGTCATGATTCCATCGACGCCCATCGCGATGAGATCGCGCATCGTCTGCTCGTCGTTGATGGTCCAGACATGCACGTACATGTCGAGCTCGTGCGCGCGGGCCACGAAGCCGGGATGAATCACGTCGACGAGGCGGTCGCCGACGTCAAACTGGGTCGGCACCTGCAGAAACTCGGCCGGAGGCTGGTATGCGGGATCCGGGTCGTCGAAAGCTTTGCCCCAGAAGACCAAGGTCTCGTTGACTCCGGTGTTCGTCGCGAGCTCGGGCGCTGCCGCGCGGAGCTCGGCGAGAACGGCATCGGAGAACTGTGAGCCGATCATCTTGTCGGCTACCCCGTACTCGCGGATGACGTCGACGAAGCTGTCGACGATGGACGGATCCTCCTGCTTGATCTCGATGATGAAGGCCGTGTCGGGGTACCGATCAAAGACCTCTTGCATCGTCGGCACGACGAGACCCGTGCCGCGATACGGATAGGTCTCTCCACCGTCGGGCGTGAAGTCGTAGCCGGCATCGCACTCACGAATCTCGTCGAAGGTCATCTCCTTGATGAGTCCGGTGCAGTCCGTCGTGCGATCGACGTCGTCGTCGTGCATCACGACCAGGGCACCGTCGCTGGTCTCGCCGATGTCGAGCTCGAGCACGTCCGCGCCGTCCTCGAGCGCCTGGTCGTAGGCGAGTAGCGTGTGCTCCGGTCGAATCAGGCGTCCCCCGCGATGCGCGATGTTCAGCACTTTGTCGCAGCGAAGCATCTCTTGCGGCGTCGTGCACTTTACCGTGGAGCCGCCCGAGCCGCCGGACCCTCCGGCTCCCGCTTCGCCGCCGACGCCGCCCGAGCCGCCTTGACCGCCGGTGCCCGCGCCACTGCTCGCACTGCAGCCTACACCCAACAAAGCGATCGCAAGCGTCAAGAAAAGCCTGTTCATAGCCGTCTCTCCTCGCCCGACACTTAGCAGAATCGTTTCGGGCTGTCGCCTCGTCCTTGTCGGTCGAGCCGGGGCCTGGCAAGTTCGTCACCGTGCCAGCCCGAACGCAGCATACCTTTTGCCGGATTTGCGAAGCGACCTGCGGGCTCGAGGCAACGATCGATGGCGATCGAATCGTCGCGCTCGAACCGGATCGCGCGCACGTCGTCACCAAGGGGTATGCCTGCATCAAGGGTCTTCGCTACCACGAGATTCATCATTCGCCCGACCGGCTGCGCGTTCCGCTCAAACGAGTCGACGGACGTTTCGAAGAGATCGGTTGGGACCAGGCCCTCCGCGAGATCGGGGCGAAGGTACGGCAGCTCGTCTCGGACCACGGCGGTGACTCCGTATCCGCATATCTCGGAAACCCGATTTCGTTCAGCTTGTTGCCGCCGATCCTGACGGCCGCCTTTCTGCAGGGGCTCGGCTCCCGAAACCTCTTTCAGACGGGGTCTCAAGACTGCAACAACAAGTTCGCCGCTGCCGAGCGCATCTACGGCTTCCCTTTCATCCAGCCGTTCCCGGACGTCGACCGAGCCGAGTGCCTGGTCGTCATCGGATCCAATCCCGCAGTCTCGCGCGGAAGCTTCATTCAGCTTCCCAACCCGATTCGGCGCCTCAAAGCGATCGAAGCGCGCGGCGGGAAGGTCTTCCACGTCAACCCACGGCGCACCGAGACCGCGAAGCAGCTGGGAACGCACGTGTTCATCCGGCCCGACACCGACGTCTACTTCTTGATGAGCTTTCTACACGAGGTCATCGCGCGAAACGCCGCAGACGAAAGCCGCGTCGATCGCTACATGCGCGGCTTCGACGACCTTCGCAAAGTCGCCGAGGCATGGCCTGCGGAGCGCACCTCCGAGATCACGGGGATACCGGCGCCGGTTCTTCGAGAGATGGTGAGCGCGTACCTCGAAGCCGACGGTGCGGCCCTCCATCTTTCGACCGGAGTGAATCAGGGAAGCCAAGGAACGCTCGCGTTTTGGATTCAGGAATGCATCAACGCGATCACCGGGAACCTCGACCGCCTCGGGGGCACGCTGGTCGGCCACGGCTTCGTCAAAGACTTCCCTCGCTACGCGCGCAAGGGCGGGCACACGATGCGAAAAGACGTCTCGCGCATCGGCAAGCTGCCGTCTGTTGCCGACACGTTTCCTGCCGGGCTGATGGCTGACGAGATCCTGACGCCGGGCGACGGGCAGATCCGTGCGCTCTTCTGCCTCGCGGGAAACCCGCTGCTGACCGTACCGAACAGCGACGGCCGGCTCGCGAAGGCCTTCGAGGCGCTCGAGCTTCTGGTGGTCATCGACATCTTCCGCAACGAAACGGCCAATCACGCCCACTACATCCTTCCAGGCACGAGCGCGTTCCAGCGGCCCGATCTTCCTTTCGTCTTTCAGTCGCTGATGGGCGTGCAGCCGATTCCGTACGTGCAGTACACCGACGCGCTCGTCCCCCTCGACGGAGAGCAGCGAGACGAGACCATGATTCTCTTGCAGCTCGCCCGGGCCTGCGGCTCGAAGCTCTTCGGGTCGCGTATCGCAAGCGGGATCCTGAGCACCTGGATGGGCCTCCGACGCGTTCCCGTGGCCGGTCGCTGGCTGGGTCTCACGCCGAAGCGGTTTCTCGCCTCGATGGCGCGCGCGTTCCGCCTCGGGTCGCTCGGCGCGCTCCGCAAAGAGCCACACGGCCGGCTTCTCCAGCCCCACGAAGGAGGGGACTTCCTCGGTCGACGAGTCGTCACGGAGGATGGTCTCGTCGACCTGGCGCCGGGCGATCTCGTCGCAGCCGCACGCGGTCTCGACGAAACCTTCGAAGCCGAGCGCGCACGCCGTCACGAGCTCAAGCTGATCAGCAAACGCGAACAACACAGCCACAACAGCTGGCTTCACAATCACCCCCGCTTCGTCGAGGGGCGGCGGTCGACCAACTACCTCTACATGAATCCGGAGGATGCGCGAAGAGTCGGTGTCGATTCCGGAGCGAGGGTCGAAGTGCGAAGCCGTGTCGGTTCCGTGACACTTCCCGTGCAGGTGACCGATGACATGATGGTTGGGGCGGTTGCCTTACCACACGGCTGGGGCCATCAGGGGGCCGACGGCTTGAGCGTTGCAAGCCAGACCGAGGGTGTGAACGTGAATCTTCTCGCGGCCGACGGCCCGGACGATCTCGAGTATTTCTCGGGAATGGCCAAGCTGAACGGTATTTGGGTCGAAGTGAGCCCGGCAGAATAGTCAGGATGCCGTTTGTAAAAGTTCTGTCATTGGGCTGCCAGTCTCTCGTCATCGGGCGCAGGTTCTGCCATAGAATATGCAACCGCCCATGCTCAAGCGTTGGATAGGCCAATCCTTTCTCCGCGTCGCCGGATGGAAGGTCGTCGGGGACAGGCCGCCGGTCGATCGGTACGTGATCATCGCGGCACCGCACACCTCGAACTGGGACATGCCGTTCATGCTGGCGTTCGCGTTCGTCTACGACATTCCGGTCCGCTGGATGGGCAAGCACACGCTCTTCGAAGAGCCCTACGGGAAGTTCTTCCGCTGGCTCGGCGGAATCGCAATCGTGCGCTCGCGACCGGGCGGAGTCGTCGCCCAGATGGTCGAGCAATTCGAAAACGACGAGTCGTTGGTTCTGATGGTGCCCGCCGAAGGCACGCGGTCGCGCGTCGACTACTGGAAGTCGGGTTTCTATCACATCGCGCGCGGTGCCGACGTGCCAGTCGTCCTTTCGTTTCTGGACTTTGGCAAGAAGGAAGGCGGGATCGGTCCGACGATCAAGATGACCGGCGACATCACCGCGGACATGGACAAGATTCGCTCCTTCTATGCCGACAAGCAGGGGTTTCGCCCGAGCAAGGCGGGCGTCATTCGGCTTCGCGAAGAGGACGTCGACGAGCTCGTCGCGCATGATGCCGAGAACGCCGAGGAGCTCGAGCGCTTGGCGGGCAATCTGTAACAATCGGTCCCCTCGGACGTCCTTTACAAGCCACGACCGATGCGAGAAGGTCGGGCCTGGCCCGTGCGTCGCGCACGATGGGCCTTCGGCGGTGGAAGTGCTAGCCGATCCGCTATTGGTGTGATCGAGGAGGATGCATGACGGTCACTCAACTCCGAACACGAGAGAAAGTCCCCGTTGCGAAATGGAGCAAGCTGGGCGATCGGGAGCCGGCCTACGCGTTGGTCGCCGACGTCGACCTCGTCGTCTTGCGATACGATGACCAGGTCTCGGTCTTGTATGGGCGTTGCCTCCACCGCGGGGCGCTGATGTCCGACGCACGGGTCGACGGAGACAACCTCATCTGTGGGCTGCACGGCTGGGACTATCGCTACGACACCGGCGTGAGCGCGTACAACAACGACGAAGCTCTCCACAAGTTCGAAGCATGGGTGGATACCGAGGCCGATGCGGTCCTCGTCGACGAAAACGAGATTCGCTCGTGGGCGGAGGAGTCGCCGCAACCGTTCAATCGGTCGGAATACCTGGGCCTCTATGCGGACCCTCACGGCACCTCGGCGGAACCCTTCAACAAGCGCATTCAGGAGCTCGCGCGTCACGGGCTCGACAACGTCGGCCATCATGGTCCGGTCTCCGCCATGGGCGTGCCGCGGCAGGAGCTTCCCTGCTGGGAGGACGTCTTGCTGCTCACGGC
>JAHELW010000247.1 GCA_024643985.1 Myxococcales bacterium
CGAGACATTTAGGCTTTCGACGAAGCCCCGCATCGGGATCGAAAAGCTTCCGTCAGCGGCGTTCCGCATTTCAGGCGACACACCCCGGTGCTCGTTGCCGAAGACGACCGCGAGACGGGAGACCTCGCGGAGCTCCGCAGGTGAAACCTCGCCGCCCATCGCCGCGACGTAGATCGCATAGCCTTCGGTCTTCAGTCGGCGCGCACAGGCGTCGGCGGTCTCGTACCGAACGATGTCCAGCCAGCGGTGTGCTCCCTTGGAGACCCCCCGCGACGCGCGAAACCCGTGCTCCCCGACGACTGCGTGTACGCTTTGGACGCCGAACGCATCGGCGCTGCGAAGCACTGCGCTTGCATTGTGAGGGTCGGACAGCTGGTCGAGCACCACCACGATACTGTCGGTGCGGCCCGAGACGACTTGCTCGATTCGCGCAAGGCGTTCGGCCGTGACGACCTCGCGCAGCGCCTCGATGACGACCTCCGGCGGCCATTCGAGCTGGGGTGGGCCCTCGATCTCGATGACGTCTGGGTCGTCGGCTCGCACCTAGCGGGCGTTCTTCTTCGGATCGACGGTGACGCCGACGACGAGCGTACCGCCTTGATAGCTTTGCCCTGCGACGAAGAAGGGATCACCGGCTGAGGCGACGACTTGAAGCAATGGCAGGTAGTCGGACTTGTTGGGCCGGTTGATGGCAGCCCGCACTTTGTAGCGCCCGTCGGGCATCACCCGGAGCAAAGTCAGCTTCAGCCGCCGCCCGTTTGGGAGGGACACGAATGCATCCTTGCCGGGCACCAGCGTCAGCTTCGGTCGCGACAGGATCTTCATCGACCGGAACGAGTTGAACGGCGGCCGCCGAAGCGCAGTGAGCTTCTTGAGCTGGGGGTCGATTTGCCCCTGCTCCTCTTTGGCCAATACGACCAACACCTCGGCCGGAACGCCGGCGGTCGAGGCGCGGTCCGATCGGACGAGCGTGCTCCCTTGTGCAAACGCATTGCCCGCGAGCATCACGATGCTCGAAGCCGCGGCGAACAGGAGTAGACGTCGACTCAAGCTCATGGCAACCCCACCTCTTCATCATCGATCCAAACCACCGCAAGCGACTCGCCTGCACCGCCCTCGACGTTGAAGATCGTCCCGGCATTCGAGCCAAAGTCGACCTCGAGGACCTCGGTCCCGCGCGCCATCGGAAGGCCGTTCGGCGCCTGCTCGGCCGGCCAAGCCACCACGGCGAGGAAGATCGCAGCGGCCGCGGCGAACCCGGTCGCGACCGCACCCCAGATCCGCCGCTCGCGGCCGCCAGGCACCACCCGCAGCACGGGCGGCGCCGGTGCGGCGGCCGGCTCGACCGCCTCCTGCAACGCCGGTGCACCGATCTCGGCCTCGATGCGGGCGAACAGCGCGTCGGAATCGAGCGCCCCTCGCCATTCGCTCGACACGCTCTGCATGGCCGCGCGTAGCTCTTCCCACTCGCGTAGCTGTGCTGCGCCCTCCTCGGAGCCCTCGAGATCGCGGCGCACCGCGGCCTCTTCCTCCGGAGCAAGCTCTCCGTCGAAGAACATTTGAAGCTTTTCTTCTTCTGTCTTCGCGCTGTCCATGGTCAGTCCTCGGAAGCCCTTTCCCCGGCGAGATACGGGGCGAGGGCCGCCTGCATCTTCTTTCTCGCGTGGAAAAGCCGGCTCATGATGGTTCCTTTTGGAACCTCTAGCGCCTCGGCCATCTCTTCGTAACTCATACCTTCGATTTCCCGCAGGACGATGACCGCTCGGTGATGCTCGGGAAGTTGCTGAAGCGCGGCCTGGATCGCTCCGCCGAGCTCGCGGCGCAGAGCGGCCTTCCCCGGGTTGGCGTTCGTCACACTGGGCACCAGCGCACCGTCACCTGCGACCTCACTCTCCTCGTGGAGCGCGCGCTCGTCGAAATCGAGGCTCTTTCGCCTGCTCGTGCGCCTGATGTGGTCGATTGAGACATTCATGACGATCCGATAGAGCCAAGTGTAAAAGCTCGATGTGCCCTGGAACTTGTCGATGTTCTTGTGAACCTTGACGAAGGCCTCTTGGACGGCGTCCAGAGCATCATCTTCGTTCTTGACGACGCCCATGGCCACGGCAAAAGCCCGGCGATGATACTTGTCGAAGAGCGCCCGAAATGCCGCCGAATCTCCTGCTTGTACGCGTTGTACCAGCTCATGATCACCCTTGGTGGAGGACCCGTCTGAGGCCTCCTCGGATTTGGACGCGCTCGGCAGCGATTGATTCACCCAAGATCCTCGACGTTTTCAAGGGGTTAGTCGCCGTCGCGACGAAACTCAGCATGGTCTACGCGCAAAACGGCGGAGAGGCCAGCTTTCGGCCCACGCCGAGCCCTGCGAAGCGGGTTTTTGCCTGGTTTATCGGGGTCGTGCAGCTAGGGTGACCGGGTGCTGGATCTGAGCGCTCTGAATCCGCGTCAGCGGGAGGCGGTCGTTCACGAGGGGGGTCCGCTCGTCGTCTTTGCGGGCGCCGGGAGCGGCAAGACCCGCGTGATCACGTACCGGGTCGCCCACCTGATCGCCGAGCACGGCCTCGCCCCCTGGCGCATTCTCGCAGTCACCTTCACCAACAAGGCTGCCGGAGAGATGCGCGAGCGGCTCCTCGGCCTCCTCGGCGACGAGGGGGCGGCGGTTCGCGTGGGCACGTTCCACGCGACCTGCGCCAGGCTGCTCCGCCGTCACGGAGAGCGCTTGGGGCTCAGCAAGGATTTCACGATCTACGACGACCAAGATCAGCTCGCGCTGGTCAAGCGGGTGCTGCGGGACCTCGGCCTCGACGAGAAGCGCTATCAGCCAAAAGCCATGGCGGGACGGATCAACCGCGCCAAACAAGAGGTTCAGACGGCTGACCAGATGGAGACGCCGGATCCGTGGTCCGAGGTCGTCCGCCGGGTCTACGCCGCCTACGAGGACCGGCTTCGCCAGGCGAACGCGCTCGATTTCGGCGATTTGATCCACCGGACGGTCCTCGGGCTCGAGGCCGACGAGACCTTTCGCGACGACATCGTCGGGCGGTTCTCGCACGTCCTCGTCGACGAGTTTCAGGATACGAATCACGCCCAGTTTCGGCTCGTACGCTTGCTTTCCGAGGGGCATCGGAACCTCTGCGTGGTCGGGGACGACGACCAGAGCATCTACCGATGGCGGGGCGCCGATCGCCGAAACATCCTGGACTTCCGCACCTCGTTTCCCGACGCGACGCTCGTCAAGCTGGAGCAGAACTACCGCTCCACGAAGCGCATCCTCCGCGCGGCCAATGCCGTCATCGCCCGCAACGTCGATCGCGAGCCGAAGGAGCTCTGGACCGACAACAACGAAGGCGACGCGCTCGTGATCGTTCGGACGATGGACGAACGTGACGAGGCGCGCCTCGTCCTGCGCGGAGCACGAGAGCTTTCTTCTCAAGGGCACTCCCTCTCCGATGTGGCGGTGTTCTATCGCACCCACGCCCAGTCTCGCGTCATCGAAGAAGCGCTTCGAGGTGCGAACATCCCCTACCGGATCGTCGGCGGCATGCGCTTCTACGATCGTGCCGAGGT
>JAHELW010000077.1 GCA_024643985.1 Myxococcales bacterium
CGCAGGGCGCGGAGGGAGGATTACGGGTGGGGGTGGGTGGGTTGGATATGACTAAACCAAACCAGGCCCCAAATACGGCAACCACCCCCCACCTTACTCGGGTTTTCGCGGTGTGGGTCGTAAGTGGCTGGAATCAGGGGGGTTGGGAGGGGGGAGAATGTCCCCTAGGCGAGGAGGGGCTTTGCGTGGGCGGCTGCTTCGTTGCGGGGGACCTCGGTTTGGGTTTTTTGCTGGAGGTCTTTGAGCTGCACCACGCCGTTTTCGATCTCGGACTCGCCTAGGATCATGGCAATACGCGCGTTGAGCTTGTCGGCGCGACGGAGCTGGCTCTTCAGCGAGCCCCCGCGGAGGTCGCTTTCGACGCGAAGACCGGCGCTTCTTAGCTCCCGGCCGAGAAGCGCGGCCTCCGCACGAACGTCGGGCTGTGCGGCGACGACGAACACGTCGACGTGCGAGCGCGGCACGCTTTCCGGCATCGCCATCAAGAGTCGCTCGAGGCCCATCGCAAACCCGATCGCCGGCGTCTCAGGTCCCCCAAAGCTCTGCACCATTTGATCGTAGCGTCCCCCTCCAAGCAGCGCGTTTTGCGCGCCGAGCCCCTCGCCTTTCCCGAGCACTTCGAAGAGCGTGCGCGTGTAGTAGTCGAGGCCACGCACCAACGAGCCGTCGACGCGGTACGGAGTGCCGAGCCGCGTCAGGGTTTGTTGAAGACCATCGAAATGTTCGCGGTCGTCATCCGTGAGGTGCTCGAGCATCGACGGGGCGCCGCTCGCGATTTTGGCGCACCTAGGCACTTTGCAGTCGAGCACCCGAAGCGGATTGGCGTCCATGCGCCGCTGGCAGTCCGGGCAAAGCTCCGCGCGAAAGGGCCCGAGGTATTCGAGCAGCGCGTCTCGATACCGAGCACGCGTGTCCGGTCCACCGATCGAGTTGATCAGGACCTCGACCTCGTCGATGCCGAGGTCGGAGATGAACCCGACGACCATGTCGATGACCTCGGCGTCGACGTAAGGGCCAGGATCTCCAAACACCTCGATGCCTGCCTGGTAGAACTGGCGGTAGCGTCCTTTGGCGGGCCGCTCCCGCCGGTACATCGGTCCGAGGTAGTACCACTTGGTCACGGGCTCTTTCGCCTGCACGTTGTGCTGGACGTACGCGCGCACGGAGGACGCGGTGCCCTCTGGGCGGAGGGTCAGAGATTTCTCTCCCCGGTCCGTGAACGTATACATCTCCTTCTCGACGATGTCGGTCGTCTCGCCGATCGAGCGCACGAAGAGCGCGGTCGGCTCCACGATCGGGAAGCGTGCCTCGCGAAAGCCATAGCGCTCGGCGCGCGTACGAAAGGCGTTTTCGAGACGATGCCATCTCGAAATCTCGTCCGGGAGGATGTCCTTCATCCCTTTGACCGCGCGCAGGCTCATGGCCCCCGGTTACCCGATGCACCCGCGCTGAGCAAGCTACAGAGCGTCTGCGACGTCGGGTTCGCGCCAGCAAGCGGGGGCGAAGCCCCGTGGCCGATGCGCAGCATCGGTTTTACGGGGGAAACTTGACGAAGACGTAGTTGAAGCCGTCCTTGCCCTTCTTCTGGGTGACGGTCGGCGTGACGTCCTCGCGCATCTCGAAAACCATGGTGACGCCTTTGCCGGTACGCTGGACCGTCGCCCGCGTCACGGGGGTATCGAAGTACTGCGTCTCGAGCGGGAGATAGTTGGTCTTCAAGTGGACGCGAATGTTGTAGAGAACGAGCTCGAACCGTCCCTGCGAGCTCTTGGTTCCAAAGCGAACCTCTTTCGACGTCTGCACGAAGAAAGAGGAGCCGTCTTCCTGCATCATGAAGCCCGGCCACGTGAGCATGAGCGCGCCCTCGGGGATCTCCTCGACCTTCGGCGGCAGGTTTTCGGAGCTTTCCGACTCCGGATTCACGCCCTCGTAGTCCCCTCGGACCGCCGTCGCGGAGGACATCGCGCCCAGAGCGAGCGCGACCACTGCTATCGTCGATGCTTTCCCCACGGTCTCAGGGTAAGCGACCAGTCCCTCCCGGCCCAAATTTCGCCGTACCGGCCCCGATTCGTGGGTTCAGTGGGCTTTTCCGCCCTTCAGCAGCTGGGCGACGCCTTCCCCGAGCCCCTCGAGGGTGAGCGGGAACATGTCGAAGACCTGGCGGACGTACTCGATGGTGTTGCCGTTCCAGTAGCGCTGAGGCTCCGGGTTGAGCCAGATGCTCCGATGGTAGTGCTGGCTCAGCATCATCAGCCACTGCAGGCCCTCGATCCCGCGATCGTCGCCTAGCTCGAGCGAGCCCCCCGCAGCGAGGAGCTCGTACGGCGCCATCAGGGCATCGCCGACCATGATCAGCTTGTAGTGCGGGCCCGTTTCGTGAAGCAGGTCCCGAACCTTGATCGGGGTGTCGAACCGCTCGGTCTCGTACACGTGTCCGTATACGCAGTTGTGAAAGTAGTACGTGCGGAGCTCTTTGAAGTGGGTCGACTTCTTGGCCGCTGAAAAGAGCCTCGAGCACAAGTGAGCAAACGGGTCCATGGAGCCGCCGACATCCATCATCAAAATGATGCGCGTGTTGTGCCGGCGGGGAGGGCGCGTCACGACCTCGAGCTCGCCCGCGTTCTGCGCGGTTGCATCGATCGTGCCTTCGAGGTCGAGCTCCTCTTCACCGCCTTCGCGTGCGAAAGCCCGCAGCTTGCGAAGCGCCACCTGCATCTGGCGCACGTCCAGGGTCAGGTCTTGACGATAGGGCCGATAGAGCCGGGCGTCTGCGACCTTCACCGCGCTCCGTCCACCCCCCGAGCCGCCAACTCGGAAACCCTTCGGTGCGCGGCCGCTGTGACCAAACGGCGAGGTGCCGCCGGTACCGATCCACTTGTTGCCGCCGTGGTGCTCCTCGTCTTGCTCCGCGAGGCGCTCCTCGAAGAGCTTGCGCAGCTCGTCGAGGTCCAAGCTTTCGACGAACTCGCGCTGCTCGTCGGTGAGCTCGGCCATGTTCTCCTTGGCCTCTTGGAGCCAATCCCACAGCTCGTCTTTGAGCTTTTTCGATTCGACCTCGATGCCTTTGAAGAACGCGAGGAACGCTTCATCGAAGGAGTCGAGGTGCGCTTCGTTGTGGATCATCACGGCGCGGGCGACGTTGTAGAAACCGTCGAGCGAGCTTTCATGGAGCCCCGCTTTGAGCGCTTGGGCAAGCGCAATGACCTCCTGTGTCCCGACGGGGACACCGCGGCCGCGGAGCTCGAACATGAAAGGAACTAGTATTTCAGCTTCTCCATTGCCTGCCGCCCGAAAGCTGGTCGGCAAACGCGACGAGGTCTTGTTCCTTCTTGAGCAAAGCGCCCAAGAAGGGAAGGTTTTCTTCGAGCTTCACGCTGTTGATGCCCGCCCGCTGCAGGACCGCGATCCAATCGACGAGCTCGCTCGTGCTCGGCCGTTTGCGAAGGCGCCGCATCCCGCGGATTTCGTAGAAAGTCCGCAGGGCCTGCTCGACGAGGCTTTCATGCACCTTGGGGTGATGCACACGCACGATGTCCGCCATCAGCTCGGGTGTCGGGAAATCGATGAAGTGAAACACGCAGCGTCGAAGGAAGGCGTCGGGAAGCTCTTTTTCCGCGTTGCTCGTGATGATGACGATCGGGCGCTGGGTCGCCACGATGTCCTCTTGCGTTTCGTCCACGTGGAAGCGCATCCGGTCGAGCTCGTTCAGGAGGTCGTTGGGGAACTCGACGTCCGCCTTGTCGATCTCGTCAATCAGGAGAACGACCCGCTCCTTGGCGGCAAACGACTCGCCCATCGGCCCGAGCTTGATGTACTGACGAATGTCGTTGACGTCCTTGTCCCCGAAGCGCGAGTCGTAGAGGCGCTGCACGGTGTCGTAGACGTAGAGACCGTCTTGGGCGCGGGTGGTGCTTCGGATGTTCCAGCTAAGGAGCGGCATCTGAAGCGCCTCGGCTACCGCCTCGGCCAAAAGGGTCTTGCCCGTGCCCGGCTCGCCGCGAACGAGGAGGGGTCGTTCGAGGACGACCGCGCAGTTGACTGCGGACTCGAGCCCCTCGCTCGTCAGGTAGGACTCGGTGCCGGAAAAGCGTTTGAAATCGTCTGTCATGAAGCAGGAAGATTAACATGGTCCTGCAGAAAAGCGACCGCGACACCCGAAGGGCAGCCAACTCCTGCAGCCGTGCAGCGCTCCTTGACACCACCCCGGGTCCAACGAATAGTAGCGCACCTTAATGCCCTGGGAGCCCCTCAGGAGTCTCGTTTCTCAAGTGAATTTCGATGTCTGCGTTCGTCCTACAGATCCAGGACCTCGACGAGTCGGGGAAGGATTGGAGCTTTGCCGTTGGCAGAGAATGGCTGGCGTCCGCCCTCGCCGACAGTGAGCTGAGACCCGGGCCCGAAGACGGTGAGCTCCAGGTGCACGCGCAGCGCAACGGCGCAGACGTGCTCGTGCAGGGCCACATCAGCGGGAAGCTGGCCGCGAGCTGTGCGCGCTGCCTCGGGGAGGTCCCACTCGACCTCGACCTGGCGCTGACTGCGCTCTTCAGCCCCGAGCACACGAGGCCGGACGAGGACGAGGAAATCGAGGTTCGGTTGGACGAGGTCAACCGCGACTACTACGGGGGCCGGGAGATCGTGCTCGACTCGATGATTCGAGAGTACCTTCTCCTCGAGGCCCCGATGAAGCCGCTTTGCTCGGAAAGCTGCGAGGGAATCGCGGTTCCGGAGCACGTCCGACCCCCCGACGAGGTTTTCGGGGAGTCTGCGCCCGATGCGCGCTTCGCCCCCTTACTCAAGCTCAAAGAGCAGCTCACCAAGAACGAGGAGTGATCCCGTGGCAGTACCGAAGAGACGAACCAGCCCGATGAAGCGCGATCAGCGCAGGGCACAGCACGACAAGGTGACCGCGCCGAACGTCGTTCCCTGCCCGAACTGCGGCGACGTGATGCTGCCGCACCGGGCGTGTCCGGCCTGCGGCTTTTACAAGGGCCGTCAGGTCACCAAGGGCAGCGCCGAAGAGCTCGAGTAGATCGTGTTCGATCTCGCGGGGAAAGTCGCGATCGTGACCGGGGGGTCGCGAGGCATCGGACGCGCCGTGAGCATCGCGCTAGCCACGGCCGGTGCTCACGTCCTCGTGAACTATCGCTCGAACGAAGACGCAGCGCAGGAAACGCTGCGGCTCATTCGAGAGGGGGGCGGCAGCGGCGAAATCCTCGGCTTCGACGTGGCCGACCCCGAATCTGTCGACGAATGCATCAAAGACGCAGCGAAACGGTTGGGTCACATCGACATCTTGGTAAACAACGCGGGAATCTCGATCGATCAGCTTCTGTTGAGAGTGTCAGCGAAGGACCTCGAGATGACCTGGGCGACCAACGTAAACGGCGCGCTTTACTGCGCAAAGGCCTGTATTCGGTCGATGATGCGCCACAAATGGGGACGTATCATCAATCTATCGAGCGTCGTCGCGGAGTCGGGAAACCCAGGCCAAGTCGTCTATTCCTCGTCGAAAGCCGCCCTTTTGGGCATGACGCGGACGTTGGCGAGGGAGTACGCCTCGCGCGGGATCACCGTCAATGCCGTGGCCCCTGGTTTCATCGAAACCGACATGACCGCGGACCTGCCCGACGCAGCGCGGCAAAGCATCATCGACCAGACCCCCCTCGGGCGGATCGGCCGGCCCGAAGAGGTCGCCGCCGCCGTTGTGTTTTTAGCTAGCGAAGAAGCGAGCTATATCACCGGACAAGTCGTCCGGGTCAATGGAGGCATGCACGTCTAGAGCGCGCATGACGGAGGAAGCAGATGGACATCGCTGAGAAGGTCAAAGAAATCGTGTCGGACAAGCTCGACGTCGATCCAGCCGAAATCCAGGAGGACAAGGACTTCGTCGAGGATCTCAAGGCCGACTCGCTTGCGATCGTCGAGGTCGTGTTGGCGCTCGAGGAACAGTTCGAGATCGAGATTCCGGACGAAGACACCGAGAAGATCAAGACCGTCAACGACGCGATCGAGTACATCAAGTCGAACGCGAGCTCCTGAGCCCGCATTTTCATTCGAGGTTGGCCGGCGGATGAGGCGCGTAGTCGTGACAGGGGTGGGCACCGTCAGCCCATGCGGCAACGACGTCGCGACGACGTGGGCAAACGTCCTGGACGGCCGAAGCGGCATCGCGCGCATCGAGGGCTTCGACTCCACCGAGTTTGCCTCGCAGATCGCCGGCGAGTGCAGCGACTTCGAGCCCCTCGCGTACATGCAGAAGCGTCGGCTTCGCGAGTGTGCGCGTTTCATTCAGCTTGCCATCGCGACGAGCGCGCAGGCGATCGAGGCTGCCGGCTTTCAGCCGTCGGACGAGGAAAAAGAGCGCGTGGGCACGTTCATCGGGGTTGGTTTTTGCGGCCTCGAGGTCTTCGAGCTCACGTGCAAGACGCTGTTCGAAAAGGGGCCGCGCCGCGTTTCTCCCTACTTCATTCCCTCCGTGATCTCGAACCTTGCACCCGGGCAGGTGACGCTCGACTGGGGCTTCAAGGGACCGAGCTACACGCACACCAGCGCCTGCGCGTCAGGCGCGCACGCGATCGGAGACGCCTTTCGGTGGATCCAGCGTGGTGAGATCGACGCTGCGATTGCCGGGGGCGCGGAAGCCGCGGTGACCCCGGTCGGCGTCGCCGCCTTTGCGTCGATGCGGGCCCTCTCGCGCCGAAACGACGAGCCCGAGCTCGCGAGCCGGCCGTTCGACGGCAGCCGCGACGGATTCGTCATTGCCGAGGGCGCAGGCGTGCTGGTGCTCGAGGAGCGGGAGGCCGCGATCGCTCGGGGCGCGAACCTTCTCGCCGAGATCGTCGGGTACGGCGCCACGTCGGACGCGTACCACATGGTGCAGCCGGCCCCCGAGGCCGAGGGCGCCCAGCGCGCGATGAAGCTCGCGCTCGACGACGCCCAGCTGAACGCCGATGACATCGACTACGTCAATGCGCACGGCACGTCCACGCCGATGGGCGATGCAGGCGAGCTCATCGCCATCAAGAAAGTATACGGGCCGCACGCAACCAACGGGCTCGCGGTCTCGAGCACCAAGAGCATGACCGGGCACCTGTTGGGCGCTGCAGGCGGTCTCGAGCCCGTCCTCTGCGTGCTCGGGATGCGCGATGGCGTGCTCCCGCCGACGATCAATCTCGACGATCCCGACCCGGCGGGTGAGGGTATGAACCTCGTCCCGAACGAAGCGCAAGAGCGACCGATACGCGCGTTGATGAACAACTCGTTTGGCTTCGGCGGAACGAACTGCTCACTCGTGCTAAAGGCTCCGTGAGCATGGCCAACGTCCTCATCATCGGCTCGGACCACGCAGGCCTCGAGCTCAAGCGCGAGCTCGCCGGGGTCGCGACGGAGCTCGGCTACGAGGTGCGTGACGTTGGCACCCACACCAGCGACTCGACGGATTACCCCGACTATGGCCATCAGGTTGCGAGCGCCGTGGCGGCCGGAGAGGGGCTCGGACTGCTCGTCTGCGGAACGGGCATCGGCATGTCGATGACGGCGAACCGGCACGCCGGCGTACGGGCCGCGCTTTGCGGGGACGCGTACAGCGCATCGATGGCCCGACGGCACAACGACGCAAACGTGCTCTGTGTGGGCGCACGCGTCGTCGGCCCGGGGCTTGCCGGCGAAATCCTGAGGGCCTTCCTGAGCGCGAGCTTCGAAGGTGGGCGTCACGAACGGCGGGTCAACAAGATCGACCGCACGGTCTAGAACAGAAGTCGCACGCCCCCGGTGAAGTTGTACTTGCCGTTCGATCGCTCGAAGTCGTTCGTCGCTGCGAATCGGGCGGCGAGGTAGAACGCAGCGGGCCCCGCGAGGATGCTCAAGCCGGGTCCGCCTCCGACGCGGGTCACGCCTTCGCCCAGTGCGCGTCCGAGCGCGACGTCGAGCTCGAGGCTGAATGAGAACAGACGGACGACTTTGACGTCGATGCCGTATGCCGAGGCCCAAAGGAAAGGCCCGCTAGCCGACGTTTCCAGGATGGCTCCCTGCCGCGTGCGAAGCAGCAGCCGATCGACGAGGAGGTAAGAAAGCTCGGCCGTCGGCGCAAAGCGCGGACGCGCGATGCTACCTGCCCGTTTCCGAAGCGGAACCCATACCCCGAGCTCGGTGTAGACGGAGAGGTCACGTCGCATGAGCACGCGATACCCGCCCCAGAGCAAGAGATCTTGGTCGCCGCGAGCCTGTGGGAGGAGCCCCTTCTCGGCGAAGTCGGCGGGGAACGCTAGGCCGATTCGCACGCGCCGGATGGGGGCTACTTCCACGCCGACGGTTCCGCGCCAGTACGCATTTCGTGACGGGAGGTCACCGATGTAGCCTGCGGTGAGGAACGCGCCCGAGCCTTCCCGGCGGTCGTTGGTCAGACCGATCAGGTCGGGAGACAGGGTGAGGCCGAGCGCCTCGTTGGGCGCGAAGTCGAGCTCGTCCGCTGGGACGGTGTTCATCGACAGCGACGAGAGAACGGCTTCGCTACCCTCCGTTCCGCTCACGAGCTCGAGCGCGAACTCGTCGGGGCTGTCCTCTTTCGCCGCGAGCATCAGCCGGGCGACACCGGCGCTAGAAGACACCTCCTCGGCGACGATCCCGTCCGGAGCGCGAAAGCGCGTGTCATCGGGGAGGGCGAGCTCGCTTCTGATCGAGATCCGAAACGGGATGGGCTCCTCTCCGCGCACGAGCGGGACGAGGGGCTTCGGCTCGAGGATCTCGAGCGCAGGCGCGGAGACCACCAGCGACAGCGTCGCGGAGCTGTTGCCTTCCACGGACGTGCAAACCACGTCTCGCGATCCCGACGTACTGAGCGTCATCGTTTCGGAAGGCGGCACACCATCGGCGGCGCAGCGGTAGCCGTCTGGTGCGATCAGCGTCGCGCCTGGGAGCACACGAACAGGAGGCGGTGCCGAGGCGCGGTCGTCGAGATCGAGCCCCGCTTCCGCCGTCCGCTTCCCGCCCGGAGGTCGAATCTCGACGAGGCGGACGTGGAGCCCGAGCGGTACCGACGGCACGCTTTCGAAGCCACCCGCGTCCACCGCAGAGACCCTCACGAAATAGTCGCCTTCCGGAAGCCGGTGGAGCTCGAAGCTCGTTGCCGTCGCGGGCGCGGCCGTCGCGAGCACGACCTCCTCACCGTCGCGACCTTTGCTGACCTCGATGCGGTATTCGGTCGCCTTCGGAACGGGCGCCCAGGCGGCGCCTACCGTGGCGCCGAGGTCGCGCGTGCCCACGAACGCCAAGGGGCCCTCGGCCGTCCAGCTCGGGCTTCTGGGAAGCGGTACCGGCTCGATTGGGCGTCGGTCGCCGCGCTTCGCTTTCGAGCCGAACCCGGGCTCGACGGTGACGGCCTCGCCCTGCTGCACGGCGAAGCGAGCCTTTCCGCCCTCGTGGTTCGAAAGGCGGCTCGTGCCCTCCGCGTCCACGCTGACGACGGAGCTCCCTCCCTCGAGCGCCGCTTCTGCCACGGGCATGCGTACCTCGAGGCGAAGCTCGCTGAGCCGGCTTCGAAGGGTTCCCCGCTCGAGCGTCGCCTCGGTCGTTCGGCGGCGCGCCGCGCCCGACTGCACTCCGTAGATGATGATCAGCGTGTTCTCGCGCATCTGCACGAGGGCGCCATCCTTGAAGGCAACGTCCGCCGATGCGCGCTCGAGCGTGTTGACGCGCCACCCCCGATAGAGGTCCTCGCCCCGCTTGGCCCGCGTCCAGTCGGGTTTGCCAGGCGGCCGGGTCTGGACCGCGCGCCGCACGTCGGTGAGCTTGGCGTCCGGGCTCTTTTCGAGCCTCGGCAGGATCAGCACTTGGCCCGGAATCAACCGATGGGGAGTGGGCCCCATTCCCGGGTTGTTCTCGTGAATCAAGTCGTAGTGTCGCTTGCCGCCGAGGAGCCGCTCCGCGATGCCCGCACAGGTATCGCCGGGCTCGATGACGTACTCGTAGGTGGCCGGAGGCTCTGACGGCGCGTCCTGCGCGGTCGCGCTGCCGGTGGCGACCAACCCGAGTATCAAGCCTAGGAGTCTCGCTTCGCGTCTCGCCATCGCTAGCCCTTCCGCACCGATCGCCAGACCTTCCGCGCCGTGGCTTCGGGCGAGCACGGTCGAATGACCACCTCCGAAGCGCCGGCGCGAAGCATGTCCGAGAGGCGCTGAATGTCGGACGGCTCGGCGTCGCTCAAGACCGGGAGCCCAGTCTCCGCGAAGGTGGTGACCTGCGCGGGGGTCGCCCCCGGCGCGAACACGGCGAGGACACCGAGAGGGACCTCACTGTCCTCACTCTCGATGGCGACGATTTGAATGCCGTTTGCCGCGAGCCCGATTCGGAGCTCCTCGTCGATGCGTCCAAAAGTCGCAATCGCGATGTCCACGTCGAGCCAATCCTCGTCGTCCCGCGTGGGACCTCCGGTTCTCACAGGCGGCTTGGACACCATGCGAGCGGGCCGTCCGAGCAGCCGCTCGCCCTCGTCTGCGCCTTTTCGAAGAGAGGCATTCGGGTCGAGCGAACGAAGCGCATCGACGACCGCGAGCGCCGACGGCCGTTCTTTCGGCGATTTGGAGAGCATCCGTAGGACGAGCTCGTCGAGGGCGCTCGGAATCAGCAGGTCCGGCGCGCGTTCGCGCATCGCGACCGGAGGAACGAAGAGGTGCTGCGACATGAGCACTGCGTGCTTTCCCTCGAAAGGCGGGACCGTCGTCAGCATCTCGTAGAGGACACAGCCGAGTGAATAGATGTCGGAAGCCGGCGTGACCTCGCTCCCCCTGGCCTGCTCCGGCGAGAGGTAGTCGGGGGTGCCGATGCCCACACCTTCCGCGGTCAGCCTGCCCGCGTGTTCGTCCTGCTCGATGTACGCGAGGCCGAAGTCGACAACCACCGTTCGCTGCCGGTCGCCGGTGCTGTCGAGCATGATGTTTTCGGGCTTCAAGTCGCGGTGCACGAGGCCAATCGCGGCGGCCGACGCGAGCACGTCTGCGACGTCGCCCGCGATCTGACAGGCACGGCGGGGACTGACTGGAGGCAAGTCCACGTCGACGTGAGCGCGAAGACTGTTACCCGAGAGGAGCTCCATCGCCAGATACATCGTGGCGCCTTCCGACCCGAAGTCGTAGATCTCGACGGCATTCGGATGGCGCAACGCGGACGCGACGCGCGCTTCGCGTTCGAACCTTCGCCTCGCGAGCGCGCTCGAGGCATCTCTCGGCGAGATGACCTTGAGCGCGACGTGGCGCTCCAGCCCGAGCTGTGTCGCCCGATACACTTTTCCCATCCCGCCCGAGCCGATCTGCTGTTCGATTCGATAGCGGCCTCCGAGAAGCGCACCTGGCGCGAGCACCTGCTCGGTCATGGTCCCTTCCTCACACCCGCACCTCGAACAGATTCACGAGATCGCGCCGACCGACGAGTTGCCTCTGGCCGATCGGTAGATAGGTGAAGTCGTCTCCCGCTGCGCGCTTCGTGGCCTCGGTGATCAGGATTTGCTGCGGGCGTGCGATGGACTCGAGCCGCGCAGCCACGTTGACGACGTCGCCGATCGCGGTGTACTGCATGCGCGTTTCGGAGCCGACGTTTCCCACGACGGCCTGCCCCGAGTTGATCCCGATGGCGAGCTCGACGGTGACGTCGAACTTGCGCCGCCAGCCCTCGTTTCCCGCTTCGAGCCATCGCATCATGTCCTCGGCCGCGGCGATGGCGCGCCGTCCGTGATCGGGCTGAAGCTCTGGCGCGCCCCAGATCGCCATGATCGAGTCACCGATGAACTTGTCGACCGTGCCGCCGTGCCGGAACACGATCTCGGTCAGGATCGTGAAGAGCTCGTTCAGGAGACGGACCGTATCTTCTGCGGCGAGCGAGTCTGCAATCGGGGTGAACGATACGACGTCGGCGAACAGGACCGAGACGTCCCGCCGCTCGCCGCCGAGCTTCATGTCTTGTTCGCGGCGGACGACCCGGTCGACCAGCTCGCCCGAGAGATAGCGTCGCAGGTCCCTTCGAATCGCTTCCTCTTTCCGAATGCGGGCCTCACTCGCCTGCAGGTCGGCAGCGGCGGAGCTCAAGACGTCGCCGAGCATTGAGAGCTCGTCTCGCGTGTTGACGGTCACCCGGCGGTCGAATCGGCGATCCGCGAGGTCCTGGGCGAACGACGAAAGCTCCTGAATTGGGCGGGTGATTTGGCGCGCGATGCCGAACGCCACGAAGAGTGCGAGGACGATGGCGGTAACGCTCACGGCAATCAGCGCCCGGCGCATCGTGTCGACCGACGCGTACGCGAAGTCGCGCGGGATCTGCGTGACGATTGCCCACGGAAGCGACTGAAGGCCGGTGACCGTGCCGACCATGGGCGTGCCGTCAGGCTCCGCAAACTCCCCCGATTTCACGATGTTCCCCGGCAGCTCGAGGCTCCCGATGCCTTGGAGGGCGCCGAAGTCGCGAGCTGACGCGAGCACCTTCGAGTCGTCGAGCTGTGAGTGGGCCAAGATCCTCATGTCCTCGTCGACGACCAGCAGCGAATCCCGAAAAGAGTCCAGGCGCTCGATCGAGAGCTGCTCGACGCGCTTTTGCACTCGTTCGAGAGAGACGAGGCTGCCGACGAAACCAGTGACGGTGTCGCCGACACGGGTCGGGACGACGAGCGGGATTCGAGGGTAGGGTGCGCCTTCCACCGCGACGCCGGTGGCCACGTTGTCCGCCGCGGCAAGCTCGCGCATATCGTCCGGCAGCCGCTCAGGAGGCCGGACGTCGCCCGTTCCCGCCTCTCGAATCACGTCGAGGAGCTCTCCGCCGCGTGAATAGACGCCCACGTGATCGATCGACTCGTGCGCAGCGACGAGGTTCAGCGCGAGCTCGATCGCAGTCGCCTCCGAGAGCTCGAGATCGGTGAGCACACGCCCCACGGCCTCGAGCCCGTTTTCTGCGTCCCGAAGCTCGCCTTCGATCGTCCGCCCCAAATCCCCTGCGACCGAGAGCTGATACTCGCGAGTCATCGTGCGCACGGTGCCGCTTGCTTCGCTCATCAGGGCAAGGCCGAGCGCGGTCAGCGGCACGATCGTCAGAAAGGCACCGAGCACCATCAGCTTGGTGCGGAAGGGAATCACCGCGCTTGCCCCCATGAAAACTGAATAACATGGGACCCTTGGACCGGCACCACCAAGCCGCTCTTCTTCGTGCTACGACGCACTCGGGACGAATCGTGAAAGTCGAGCAAGACGCCCGGTTTCGAGAGCAGCGCGAGCGGTTTCGCCTCAGGTGGAACTGCGAGGACTGCGCCCTATTCGATCCCGACGAGGGCTGCGCGCACGGCTTTCCCACCCACAGGCACCGAGCCTCCCGCTACGACGACCCAACCGCCGACCTCCTGTTCTGCAAAGACTTCGAGCTGACCTAGGGACAGGATCCCCCCTCCCAACCCCGCTCATTTCAACCACTTACGACCCACACCGCGAAAACCCATCCGCCGCCCCGCGCCGGCGGCCGCCGCTACCCCCACGACCGCTTCAGCCGCGCCATCTTGGCGAACAGCGCGAGGATGTCGGCAGGCTCGCGATTGCCCTCGAAGTCGCGGTACAGCGTGTGCGTGTTGACGTAGATCCGCTCGGGATCGAGAAAGCCGCGAAACTCGTCGAGAGCCATGTCGCGAGCCGCGTCGTCGACGCTCATGCCTGCGTCGTAGCGACGCCGCGCCTCGGCACTGAGCACCTCGAGATAGTGGAGCGCCTCGCGCAAGCCGGTCTTGTCCGTGAGCGGCCCGTGACCGGGCACGACGGTTTGCACCTCCATGTCGAGCATTCGCCGAAGGGCGGCGATCCAGTTCGCGACGGGGCCTTCCCAGATGATCGGATGCGAGCCGTGAAAAAGAAGGTCGCCGGTGAAGACGGTCTCGTCCTCGGGCACCCAGATGATCGCATCCCCTTTCGTGTGCGCGGGGCCGAGCTCGATCAGCACGACGCGCTTGTCGCCGACGCGAAGCTCGAGCTCCCCTTCGAAAACCCGGTTTGGTGGTACGGGCTCGATGTCGGAGAAGTCGAAGTGCCCGAGAGCAGGAAGCGCGAGGCTTGCCGCGTCGGCGAGGAGGGCGACGCGATCGATGCCGACGGCCTTGAGCATACCCCCGAGGACCCAGCCTGCGGTCCCCATCGCATCGACGACGCGTGCCGCGCGCATCAGCAGGTGATTTCGCCCTGGCGGGCCTTCTTCGAGGTCTTGAATGCAGCCTCGAGTGCCGATGATCTCCGCATCGCGCACCAGCATGTTGCCGTAGCAGTGATCCCCGTTTCCGTG
>JAHELW010000248.1 GCA_024643985.1 Myxococcales bacterium
AACCGCGAGCCGGCAAGTCGCTGGCTGCGCTCGGCCTCATGGAGCTGGCGTCCCGGCGCGTGGATCGGCTCGGCTTCTTTCGGCCGGTGGTCAGCGGCGCAGCGAAAGACGACCGTGAGATCGTCTTGATGAAATCTCGGTACGCGCTTCATCACGACGTGGAGGCCTCGAGCGGGGGTCCGTATGACGAGGCGCGCGCGATGGCCGGTGCCGATCGGGCTGACGAGCTCCTCGCGCGGATTCTCGAACGATACGAGGCGCTTCAATCCGAGTGCGACTTCGTGGTGTGCGAGGGCACCGACTACACGGGCGTTGGGGCGGCCTTCGAGTTCGAGTTCAACGCGCGGGTCGCGGCACATCTGGGTGACCCAGTGTTCTTCGTCGCGAATGGGCAAGACCGTGAGCCGGAGGCGATCGTCGAAGACGTCCGCGGCGCTCGGAGGGCGTTCGAGCGCGAGGGCTGCCCGATCGTGGCGACGCTCGTCAATCGTGTGTCACCGAATCAAGTCGACGAAGTGAAGCAGAGCTTTGCCGGCGGGTGGAACGGCGACGATCCCGTGTACGTCGTCCCTGAAGATCCGACGCTCGGCCATCCGACTCTTCGCGAGGTCCTGCGGGCGCTCGACGGGAAGCTTCTCTTCGGTGATGAGCAGCGGCTTCAGGGGCTTGCGCGAAGCTTCAAAGTCGCAGCGATGGAGCTCCCGAACGTGCTCACGCACCTCGAGCCGGGCGCGATCGTGATCACCGGCGGGGACCGCGCCGACGTGGTGCTGGCGTGTCTCGCCTCCGTGCGCTCGGGGGCCTTCCCGAACATCGCCGGCATTCTGTTGACCGGAGGGCTCGAGCCGCCCGAGCCGGTGGCCCGGCTCATCGGCGGAATGCGGCGGACCGCGGTGCCCGTCATCGGAGTTGCGGCGGACACCTTCACCACGGCGACGGCGGTCAACGCTCTCGGAGGGGCCATCCGCGCCGGAAACGATCGAAAAATCGCTACTGCCCTCGGCCTCTTCGAAGAGCACGTCGACCTTCCCGAGCTCGTGAAGCGAATCCAAGTGAGCGATTCGCCGCGGATGACGCCGCTCCGCTTCGAGTACGAGCTGATCGAACGCGCGAAGGTCAGCCGCCAGCACATCGTACTGCCCGAGGGCAAGGACGAGCGAATCTTGCGTGCCGCGGAGATCCTTCTTCGCCGACGCGTCGTGGATCTGACGCTGCTCGGCGATCCGGACGAGATTCGGGAGCTCGCGTCGACGCTCGGGGTGCACCTCGAAGGCGCACAAATCGTCGACCCGCTGACGTCCGATTGGCGCTTCGAGTTCGCGGAACGCTATCTCGAGCTTCGAAAGCACAAGGGCGTGAACGAGGACCGAGCGCGCGACGCCATGGCCGACGTGAGCTACTTCGGCTCGATGATGGTCTACGAGGGCAAGGCCGATGGCATGGTCTCGGGCGCGATGCATACGACGGCGCACACGATCCGCCCCGCGCTCGAGTTCATCCGAACGAAGAAAGGGGTCTCGGTGGTCTCGAGCGTGTTTTTGATGTGCCTTCGCGACCAGGTCTTCGTATACGGCGATTGCGCCGTGAACCCGAATCCGGACGCATCGCAGCTTGCCGACATCGCGATCAGCTCGGCCGAAACCGCCGCCATGTTCGGGATCGAGCCGCGCATCGCCATGCTCTCGTATTCCACCGGCGCGTCGGGCTCGGGCGAGGACGTGGCGCGGGTCCGGGAAGCGACCGAGACTGCGCGCGGTCGCCGTCCGGATCTGAAGATCGAGGGGCCGATTCAGTACGACGCCGCGGTCGACGTGGGCGTTGCGAAGAAGAAACTCCCGGATAGCGACGTTGCAGGCCGAGCCACTGTGCTCATCTTTCCGGACCTGAACACCGGCAACAACACGTACAAGGCGGTGCAGCGCTCGGCCAACGCGGTGGCGATCGGTCCCGTGCTTCAAGGGTTGAACAAGCCCGTCAACGATCTCAGCCGTGGCTGCACCGTCGCCGACATCGTCAACACGGTTGCCGTCACGGCGATTCAGGCGCAGTCGAGCGAGAAGGGCTCGTGAAGATCCTGGTCCTCAACTCGGGAAGCTCTTCGCTCAAGTTTCAGGTCTTCGACATGGCGGGGCCGGAGCTTCTCATCGGCGGCGCGGCTGAGCGCATTGGGGAGCCGGATAGCGTTCCGGACCACGCGTCCGCGCTCGAGGAGGTTGCTCGACGTCTTTCGGAAGCCGGGATCGAGGACGACGGCGACAGCTTCAACGCGATCGGACACCGAGTCGTCCACGGAGGCGAGGCGTTCCGCGAGCCCTGCGTGATCGACGACCGCGTGATCGACACAATTCGGGAGCTTTCGCCGCTTGCGCCGCTCCACAATCCGGCAAACCTGCTCGGCATCGAGGTCGCAAAGCGGCGCTGGCCCAACGTGCCGCAAGTTGCCGTCTTCGACACCGCCTTTCATCAGACCATCCCGCCGCGTGCGCACCGATATGCGGTGCCCCATGCCTGGTACCGGTCGCACGGAGTGCGGCGCTACGGCTTTCACGGCACCTCGCACGCCTATGTTTCAAAGCGACTCGCGAAGGAGCTCGACCGGCCGCTCGATGAGCTCAACCTGATCGTATTGCACTTGGGCAACGGGGCGAGCGTGACTGCCATCGCGAACGGCAAGAGCGTGGACACCTCGATGGGGCTCACGCCGCTCGAGGGATTGGTGATGGGGACACGCGGCGGCGACATCGATCCGGGCGTGCTCCTTCACATGGCGAGTCGAGCCGGGATGGCCATCGACGAGATCGCGTCGAGCCTGAACCACGAGTCGGGGCTCACCGGTCTCTGCGGCGCCGGAGACATGAGAGATATCCTCGCGCGCGAGGCCGCCGGAGATGACACGGCTCGCCTCGCGCTCGAGGTCTACGTCTATCGGATTCGAAAGTACATCGGCGCCTACGTGGCCGCGCTCGGGCGCGTCGACGCGATCGTGTTTACCGCAGGCGTCGGAGAGAACTCACCCGACATCCGCGAGCGTGCCTGCGGGAAGCTCGAGGCGCTCGGAGTGAGCCTCGACGACGCCCGCAATAGAGCAAAGACGACCGGCGCCCGCCCGATCCACGCCGAGGGAGCCGCCGTCGCAGTCTGGGTCGTCCCCACCGACGAAGAGCTCGAGATCGCCCAACAAACGAGGGACACGCTCCCCCCCTAAAACCCATCTTTTTTCAGCCACTTACGACCCACACCGCGATTTCTCTGCGGAGAGCCCCCCACCCAACCTTCCCAGGTTGAGCTGAAAAGGTGGCGGTAACGACGACCGTCCCTACCGCTACGGACAGACCTCGACCGAGATGCCCGTACACTCTTCCAGTCGCGTGAGGCACTGGGCTCCGTTCAGGCAGTCGAGACAAGCCGTGCTGCACGTATCCGACGCGCACGCGAGGCAGAGATTGCCGACGGCGCAGCCTCCGAGCTCGCCGTAACAGCCCGCGCAGTCCGACGACAGACCGGGCACGTTGGTTTCG
>JAHELW010000078.1 GCA_024643985.1 Myxococcales bacterium
GAAGTCACCGGTGTTGCAGGCGGGCGCGGTGGAAGGGGGGTCGCTCGTGCAGGCTCCGCTCGAGAGCGCCAGCAGCGCAAGCAGACCCACCCCAAAACGGGAAAGGCGGCGGGGCATAGGGTCGTTTACCGCATCGATCTTCACGACGCACGCAGAGTACGCGAGCCCGAAGGGCGAAGCCCGGCGCGAATGCACCGCCAAGGCCGAGCGAGGCGAAGGACGCGGAGGGAGGACTACGGGTGGGGGTAGGCGATAGCGTGGGGGCGGTGGGGCGGGACAAACTGGTCGCCGAAGGCGTCCGGCGGGCGGCGTAACTAGACCGTCCGCAGCCGATACACCTTGATGTTCCGCGAAGTCCTCACCTTGTACGACTTCATCTGCGGAATGGTCTGCTCGATCATCGGCCACAGGATGGCCTTTTCCGAGTCGGTGAGCCTCGTGGCGGTCGCCTTCTTCTCCTCGGGACCAAGGCGGATCTTGCACTCGGGATTCGCCTCGAGGTTGTACGACCAGGCCGGGTGACTCGTGCCGCCGAAGTTGCTCGCCACGATGAGAACGTCGTCTCCATCCTCGTGATAGCCGAGCTGTACGGTGCGTTCCTTGCCGGACTTGCGCCCCACCGTGGTGAGCGTGAGCTGAGGAATCGTCAGCGGCCCGGTGCTGGTGAACCGCCCCCTGCTGATCCGGTAGAAGAACGGATCGACCTTGGCCGCAAGGGTCTTCGCAATCCACCGCCCGACGGGCGTCACCGAAAACCAGTTCAAAAATTCCTTGTACCCCATTCCCTCAACCTCAGAAAAAGGGGTCTGACCCCGTTTCTCGCCTGCGCGGCGCGACGAACGCGCGCCTTTTTCGGGCGAAGCTACCAGAATTAACCCTTGGTAAAAGGGGTCTGACCCCTTTTTTTCGCCCGGGAATTAGAGGCCTAGCCAGCTTCGGGCGTCTAGGGGGCGGGTGCCTCGGCGGATTTCGAAGAAGAGGATGGCGTCGGGCGCGCCGGTGTCGAGCGTGCCGAGCCGGGTGCTCATCCCGACCCAGTCTCCGACCTGGACGTCCGTCGTGCCGAGACCGCCATACACCGTGTAGAAGCTTCCGCCGTGGTCGAGGATGACCATCAGGCCGTACGCGCCGTAGTTGCGGGCAAACGCCACCTTGCCGTCTGCCGCGGCGCGGACCGGGCCTCCAGGACGGCCGTAGAACTCGAGGCCGGGCGCGCCCTCCCGCGAGCTCTCGCCGATGCGCATGGAGCCTTGGACCGGCAGAGCGAGCTGTCCGCGCATCTGCGCAAAGCCCTCACCGAGGTCGTCCATGTCTCCGGACACGCGAATCCGCCCGTAGCTCATCGCCTCCTCTCGAGGCGCCGCCTGGGGCTGCCCGCGAAGCGTTTCTTCGAAGAGCGCTGCGCTGCGCCGGCTGTGCTCGAGCTCTTGTTTCTTCGCCTCGAGCGCGCGTAGCAAGACCTGCGCTTCTTCGAGCGCCTCGGCGAGCTCGTTCTTCTCGCTTCGTAGAGCGGCGCCCCGCTCCTCGAGGTGCGTCATGGTGTCGAGGTCGTTCTTCACCATCCGTGAAAGCCGCTGCACCCGCGCCAGATGCGCCATCAGGGCATCAAACCCACCGGCGACCGGAAGCATCCCGGCCCGTCGGACGCGGTAGAGCGCCCGCGCCCGCTCGTGCAGACGGCCCTCGGCCTCCTCACGCCGGGCCAAAAGCCCCGAGATCTCCGCGTCGATTTGAGCCTGGCGCGTCTGTGCGTGCTCGACCCGGGCAAGGCTTTCCGCGATCTTGCCCTCCACCGCCGTCGCGTCGACGAGCCCGGAAAGCGTGAGGTCCTGCTCCGCTCCGGCCCCCGTCGCCACGGCCAGCAACCCGCACGCGATCCAAACCCAGAATCTACTTTTGATTTTCATCTCACACCGAAAGGTAACGCCGGACCGACACGGCACTTCCAATCGCGCCGATTAGGGCGCCGCCCGCCAGCAGCGCGACGAGCGTCCATGCGCTGAGAAACACCACCCGGCTCCCCGTCAGCGCGGCAAGCGTTCCGTCGACCGACTCGTGGAGCGTGAGGTAGCCCCCAAGAAGCGCGAGCACGGCGAGAAGCGCGGAAGCAAACCCTTGAAACATGCCCTCGAGGACGAATGGGCCGCGAACGAAGCCGTTCGTGGCGCCGCAAAGCTTCATCACCTCGATTTCCTGACGCCGCCGCGCGACCGCGAGCCGAATCGTGTTGCCGATGACTGCCACGACACAGAAGACGACCAGCAGGGCAAGCCCGGCCGCCAACATACGTGCCCCCCACAGCAAGTGATCGAGCTTTTGGAACCAGCTCCGATAGCTTTCGACGTCGCTGACCGCACGGAACTCCGAAAGCCGCGCCGCGATCGACTCGCTCCGTTCGCGCGTCACGCCCTGCACGAGCGTGACCTCCAGCGACGCCGGGAACACCTCGGACGGAAGGGAGCTCAAGTCCGCGCCCACGTCTGCTTCCTCGACGAACGATGCGCGCGCCTGTTCGGGCGTCACGTGCGTGACCTCGCTCACGTCGGCAAGCCCTTCGAGCACGACCTCGAGCTGCGCGACGTCCTGCGGGTCCGCGTCGTCCTTCAGAAACAGCGTGATGCGTCCGCTCTGGCCCCACCGGGTCGCAGCGGCGTCGAGGTTGGTGACCCCCAGCAGCGTCGCACCCAAACAGAGAAACGCAACGGCCAAGCTCGTCACCGCCACGATGTACAACCGACGCTCCTCGCGAAGCCCTCGCCTCGCTCGCGTGACTGCGCTCTTCACGTCCATCTGCTCACCCCACCAACGTGTGAATGCCGCTGCCAGGCCAGTGTTTGAGGCCCTTCTGAGCCTCCACCATTCGGCCTTCATCGATCGCGATCAGTCGATGATCGCGCTTGGAGATCAACGAGTGGTCGTGCGTTGCAAACAGCACGGTCGTCCCCGTCGAGTTGATCTCCTCGAACAAAGTCAGAATGTCGATCGCGAGGTGCGGGTCGAGGTTGCCGGTCGGCTCGTCCGCGAGGATGAGCGCCGGCTCCGGAACGATGGCCCGGGCGACCGCGACACGCTGCTTTTCCCCGCCGGAGAGATTGCTCGTGCGCTCTACTCCGCGCCCGGCGAGCCCCACCCGTTCGAGCGCTTCCGCGACCCGCGAGCGAACCAACCGCTGCGGCATGGAGAGGATCTCCAGCGCGACCGCCACGTTTTCGTACACGGTCCAATGGTCGATGATTCGGAAGTCCTGAAACACGATCCCGAGGTTGCGACGAAGAAACGGAATCGATTTGTCCGTCAGCCGCCCGATGTCTCGGCCGCAGAACAACACCCTGCCCTCGTCGACCCGGAGCTCGCGGTAGATCAGCTTGAGGAGCGTGCTCTTCCCCGCCCCGCTCGGGCCGGTGATGAACGCAAACTCCCCGCGCTCGACGGAGAGGTTGACCCCGCGGAGCGTAGGCTGGTCCGGCCGGAAAAACTTGTAGACGTCTTCCAGGACCAGGATCGGCCTCGCCAGCTGGGGCTGACTCGCACGTGCGCCGGCGCGGAAGAACGGAAACGGGCGAACGACCTTGGTTCCCTGCATAGGGTCCCGCTAACCCGTTCAGCCCCGCGTGGGCAAGAAATCGGCCAAGATTCCGCGGTTGCCGTGCGTGCCGCTGCGGCTAGAGTCCGGGGACGATGGGCGAGCGAGCGGTCTTGTACGAGGCGGAGGACCGGATCGGGCTGATCACGTTGAATCGCCCGGGCGAACGGAACGCCATGACTCCCGAGCTTCTGGACGCGTTTTCAGTGGCCATCGACGAGGCACGGAGCGACGCCGACATTCGCGCGCTCGTGATCACCGGCAAGGGCAAATGCTTCAGCGCCGGAGCGGATCTTCGGTCGTCGATGCAGCGCACCGATCTCGGCAAGCCTTCGCGAGAGGCGTCGTTTGCGATGTACGAGCCGTTCCTGAAGGTGCTCGACGTGGAGGTCCCCGTCCTCGCCGCCATGAACGGCCACACCGTCGGGGGTGGATTCGGCCTCGCGCTGCTCGCGGACATCCGCATCGCCAACGTCGACGCCAAATACGGTGTCAATTTCGCGCGCTTGGGCATTCATTCTGGACTCGGCATCAGCTACGTGCTTCCGCGGCTGGTCGGCGCGGCGTACGCGTCGGAGCTGCTGTTCACGGGGCGACTCGTTCGCGGGAGCGAGGCGCTGCGCATCGGCCTCGTGACGCATGCGGAGCAGGCCCACGAAGTCCTGCCGACCGCCATGCAGATTGCACGGGAGATCGCCGGAGCAGCCCCGAGGGCGGTCCAGCAGATGAAAGCCTCGATTCGCCGGGGCCTTCGCTGGGAAATCCGGGAAGCCGCCCTCGAGGAAGCGGGCCTTCAGGCGGCGAGCCTCGCGACCGAGGACGCGAAAGAGGGTGTCGCCGCGATCCTCGAAAAGCGAGAACCTGAGTTCACGGGCAAATAGCGGCTAGACTCGAAGAACTACCAGACGCCATGCTCGAGACACCGGAGCTACCCATTCCAACCGAAGCCATCCCGGAGCGGCTTCGCAGATTTGCCGATCCAAACGGGCCGGCGGCGGCCCGCATGATGGCAGCGCGCGGAATGGTCCCGGTCAAAGGCGGCGACCTCGTGCTCCTGCTCACCCAGCTCACCGCGGACGCGGACCCCGGCGTGTCGAAAGCCGCGGGCGACACGTTGACGGGGCTCCCCGAAGGCGTGCTGCTCCCCGCCTGCACCGAAGACATCCCCGCGGCAGTCCTGCACGAGCTCGCGATTCGGTTCCCGAAGAACGACGAGGTCCTCGCCCGTCTTGCGACCAACCATGCGGTCGCTGACGCGACGATCGCCAAGATTTCGAGCCACTGCCCCGAGCGGATCACCGAGATCATCGCGATCAACCAGCAGCGCTTGATCGGCGCTCCGCCGATCATCGAAGCGCTCTACAAGAACCGGAACACGCGCATGTCGACCGCCGATCGCTTGATCGAGCTCGCCGCGCGGCACGACTTGGATCTGCCCGGCGTGCCGATGTACCAGGAGCTCAAGCGCGAGGTCCTCGGGCAGCTGGTCCCCGAAGCAAGTGAGGAACCGCTCCCCACGGATCAGGCTTTTGCGAAAGCGCTCGCGCAGGACGCAGACGAAGACGCGGTCGATCGCGACGACGTCGATGGCACCGAGGAAACCAAGGAGGAATTCGTTCCGCTCCTCAATCAGATTCGGAACATGAACACCGGGGAAAAGATTCGAATGGCGCTCCTCGGCAACGCCGCCGCCCGCTCGATTCTCGTCCGCGATCCGAACCGAGTCGTGGCCATGGCCGCCATCTCGTCACCGACGATGAGCGAGAACGAGGCCAAGAACGCCGCGCAGAGCCGCGAGGTGTCCGAGGACGTGCTTCGCTACATCGGCCGAAAGCGGGAATGGCTGAGGAGCTACGAGATCAAACGGTTCCTTTGCAACAACCCGAAGACGCCGCTCGCGCTCTCGATGACCTTCCTCGCGCACCTGCGCCGAAACGACTTGCGCGCCCTATCCCGCAGCCGTGGTATTCCGAGCCCGCTGAAGCAGGCGGCCAAGCGCAGATCCAAGCAGTTTCAGTAATGAGCCTCTTCAAGAAACTCTTTTCGCCAGACGCGAAGAGCCTCCGTGAAAAAGCCGATGCGCTGTTCGAGGCAGGCGACTTCGGCCCTGCCAAGCTCGTCTACGAAAAAGCGATTGCCGCTTCGGCCGAGGACGAACGCGCCGCCCTCGAGGACAGGGTGCGGCAGTGCACCGACGGAATCGCGCGGCAGCGCATCGAAGAGGCCCAGGCGCACCTCGAGGCGGGTGCGATCGAGCTGGCCGCGCAGGAGCTTTCGGGGGCGCTCGAGGTCGCAGCGGACGAGGGTTTGCGAGAGCAGGCCCGGGCCCTTCTCGACGGGCTCGAAGCAAGCGATGCGCGCGAGCAGGCCACCTCGCAGGAAATGACCGACGAGGAGCGCATCGCTCTGCTGATGGGGCAGTGGGAAGACGTCCAGGCAGAGGAGTACGAAGCGCACGGCGACGTGCTCATCGAGGCGCTTCTGGCGCTTCACAAGGAACGCTTCGAGGAAGCGCGCAGCCAGCTCGAGTCGCTCGTGGAGTCGGCGGGAGCGCCGCTCTATCTCTGGCTCGAAGTCGGGCGAGCGCGGCTCCTCACCGGAGACACCGAGGGCGGCAAAGAAGCCCTCGGGCAATTCCTCGATGCGCTTCCCCGCGGCGAGGCCAACGAGGCGAGGCTGGGGGTCAACCTCACGCTCGCGCGCCTGGCGGACGAGGCCGGCGAGTTCGAGGAGGCGACGCGGCGGTTCGAAGCCGCGGTCGAGGCCTTGCCAAACGACTATCGGCCCTATCTCGCGATGGGAGCCTTTCTTCGCGACAAGGGGCATGCGGACGAAGCGCTGGAGGTGCTCCAGACCTCGCTCGAGCTGAGCAAGAGCACAGCGACGGACTGGCGGCTCTTGGAGGAGATCGGGCTCGCCTCGTACGACGCCGACAAACCCAAAGAGGCTCTGAGGTTTCTCGAGCAAGTCATCGAGTTCTTTACGAGTCGCCAGGTGCTCGACTATCCGCCCTCGACCGCGACCACGCTGGCCGAGCTGTACGAAGCCGAGGGTCGAGTCGATCGTGCGGCCGACCTCTATCGCGCGCTGAGCCTCGGCAGCGATCGGGCGAGCCACGCGCGGTACCACTACGAGGCGGGACGGCTCCTCCACCAGCTCGAGCTCGACGACGAGGCGCGCCGAATGCTGACCCGCGCGGAGGCGCTTCTGTCGGACCAGGACGCGGAGCTTCGCGACAAGATCGCGGCTCTCTTGAATCCCTCGGCCTAAGCCCCCGTTTTTCGTCCTTTTTTCGCGTCCATGACGACGCGGCAATCGGTGCTACATTTCTAGGGCGTAGCGGCGTGGACCAGGAATCGACCTGGCCGCGACCAAAGCGAAGCAATCCAATGACCGGAAGACGACACGCCCCCGAGGAGCGGCCCGTGACGGTGCCTCGCCTCGGCAAGATGAAGCGTGACGGCGAGCGGATCACCATGGTGACCGCGTACGACGCCACGTTTGCGCGGCTGTTCGACGAGGCTGGCATCGACGTTCTGCTCGTTGGCGACTCGCTTGGCATGGTGGTGCAAGGCCAAACCTCCACCCTTCCCGTCACGGTCGACGAGGTGATCTACCACTGCCGCGCCGTCGCTCGGGGGACGAGGCGCGCGCACGTCGTCGGCGACATGCCGTTTCTGAGCTGGCAGGTGAGCGAGGAAGAGGCGCTTCGCAACGCGGGCCGCTTTCTCTCCGAGGGCGGCGCGCAGGCCGTGAAGCTCGAGGGCGGCGTGGACGCCGCACCGACGATCGAGCGAATCGTGCACGCGGGCATCCCCGTGATGGCCCACGTCGGGCTCACGCCGCAAAGCGTCCACGCAATGGGCGGCTTCCGGGTGCAGGGCAAGACCGAGGCGGCGGCGGAACGCGTGCTTCGCGATGCACGCGCCGTCGCAGACGCCGGGGCGTATGCACTCGTCCTCGAGGGAATTCCGAGCGATCTCGCGCAGCGGATCACGGAGGCCGTGGCGATTCCTACGATCGGCATTGGAGCGGGGCCGCACTGCGACGGTCAAGTGCTGGTCTGCTACGACCTTCTCGGGCTCACGCCCGATCTCAAGCCGAGGTTCGTGAAGCATTACGCGGAGTTCTTCGAAGAGGGCGTCGCGGCGGCGCGCCGCTATCGCGACGAGGTGCGCGCGGGCGCCTTCCCGAGCGAGGAGCACGGCTTCGGCGAAGTGAAAAAGAGCGAGACGACGCCGAAGTCGGGGCTCAGCCTGGTGCAGCGCGCCCGGACCGCGTACGGCCCGAAGGGATGACCCTCATCGTTCGCGAGCCGGCCGGCTTCCGGCGGGCCTGCGACGACGCGCGTGCGAAAGGCCAGCGAGTCGGTCTCGTGCCGACGATGGGTGCCCTTCATGCCGGGCACCTCTCGCTCGTGGACGAGGCCCAGCGCCGCGCCGACTTCGTCGCGCTGACCCTCTTCGTCAACCCGCTTCAGTTTGCCGAAGGCGAAGACCTGGGCCGCTATCCGCGGACGTTCGAGCGCGATCTCGAAGAGTGTAGAGCAAGGAACGTCGACCTGGTCTTTTCGCCTGAGCCTGCGTCCATGTACCCACCGGCCTTTCAGACGACGGTCGTCGTGGGCGAGGTCACGCAGCCGCTCGAGGGGAAATTTCGGCCGACGCATTTCGACGGCGTCACCACGGTGGTCACCAAGCTCTTCAACCTCACCGGCCCGAGCGTGGCGCTGTTCGGACGCAAGGACTACCAGCAGTGGAAGACCCTCGCCCGTCTCGCGCGCGACCTCGACATGCCGGTCGAGGTCGTCGGCTGCCCCATCGTCCGCGAGGAAGACGGGCTGGCCCTCTCTTCACGCAACCGATACTTGAGCGCAGCGGAGAGGGAGCGTGCGCTAGCCATCGTGGCTGGGCTTCGCGCGGCCCACGATGTGTGGACGAACGGCGAGCGAGACCCCGAGGCGCTCCGTCTGCTCGCGGAGGAGCCCGTCCGGTCACGATTCGATCGCGTCGACTACGTTGCAGCCGTGGACCCGGAGACGCTCGGCCCGCCCGAGGCAGGGCCGTCCCGGTTGCTGATCGCCGCCGCCGCCCACCTCGGGAACACCCGACTGATCGACAACGTCGTGCTGGGCGAAGACCGACGCCCCTGACGGTTCACGGGCCGTAGAGCGCCCAGGCGGCCGCTCCGACGGCCAGCACGCCGCAGCTGAGCGTCCAGGGCCACACGCGAAGCGGCCGAGCGAACGAAGGGCTTTGCCACCCGAGCACCGTCGGCTCCCCCTCCTCGAGGCCGTGCCGAAGCGGTGGCTCGGGCGGGGTCACGCGCGCGGCTCGCGAAACCGTTGCCACACGGTCCCGCGTCCGTGGGAGGTCGAACAGCGGGCCCGGCCCGTCAGAAGCGGGCGGCGCCGGCAGCGAGGCAAGCAGCGTCCGGAGCCCCCGGACGCCGTGAAAGTCGGGCCGGCTCGCGAGGAACGCATCGAGGTCGTCGGCCATCGCGGTGGCGCTTGGATACCGGCCGCTCGGGCTTTGGGCCGTCGCGCGCGCGACGATCCGATCGAGGGCCGACGGGACGGACGAGCGAACCGACGAGGGCGGAGGGACCTCGGCCCGCCGAACCGCACGCAGAAGCGTGCGCACGTCAGGCGCCTCGTGGAGCCTGCGGCCGGTCAGAAGCTCCCAGAGCACGACGCCGGCCGAAAACACGTCACTTCGATGGTCGAGCGGCTTTGCCGACGCCTGCTCGGGCGACATGTAGAAGTATTTTCCCTTGATGACCTTGGATTCGGGGTCGCTCCCTCTCGCTCGTGTCTTTGCGATTCCAAAGTCCGTGATTTTGACCTCGCCCCCGAAGCTCAAGAGCACGTTCTGCGGCGAGACGTCGCGGTGCACGATCCCGGCGCGGCGCCCGGCAGCGTCGACTCGGCTGTGCGCATAGTCGAGCCCGCGGCACACCTCGGCGACGACGTACGCTCCGAGATCGACTGGAAGCTCGGTCCCGGTGAGGCGAAGGGCGTCCAGCACCTGCTGCGCGTCGTAGCCCTCGACGTGCTCCATGACGATGAATTCCGCTCCCTCCGCCCTGCCGAGGTCGAACGTCTGGACGATGTTCGGGTGGCAAAGAGAAACCGACAGCTTGGCTTCCTCGCTGAGGCTCGCCGGCGGCTGACCGGACCGACCGTGCCCGGCGTATACCCGCTTGATCGCTACGAGCTTCTCGAAGCCGGCGTCGCCACGTGCTTTTGCGAGATACACCTCCGCCATCCCACCTGCGGCTAGGCGCCGGAGGATCTCGTACGGACCCAAGGTCGTCGGTAGCGCAAAGCCTCGCATCGCGCGTCGCCGGCCAATCTATCCAATTCGATTCCATGACGTAAATGAATCGGTAACGTATGCTGATGGCATGAGTCGACCACCCACGCCCAAGCTGAACGCGGGACATCTCGCCGACATCGGCCTCTTCGGAGGTTTGAGCCAGGAGACACTCGAAGTTGTGGCCTCGTCGATTCCCGCTAGCCGAGTCGAGGCGGGCGAGATGGTCGTCGAGGAAGGCGACACGTCGACTCAGATGTTCGTCGTCATCGCCGGTGAGCTCGAAGTCGTCAAGAGGGGCGAGTCCGGGGGCGACGTGCGTGTCGCAGTGCTGGGCCCCGGGGACTGGTTTGGCGAGATGTCGATCATCGACGTTCAGCCGCGATCGGCGAGCGTTCGGGCGGTCGCTCCCACGCTCGTCCTGTCGGTTACGGCGGACCACGTGGAAAACCTTCTCTATCGCCGAGACGTGAAGGACTACGCCCTGTTCATCATGAACATCGCGCGCGAGCTCAGCCGCCGGCTTCGAGTCGCGGACGGCATTCTCGCCCAGTTCTATGCCGCGCTCTCACACCAATACTCGCCGCCCAAACGCTGACGGCCCGTCGGAAGCGCCTCGCTGGGTTCGTGGTCAGACGGGCTTCTCCGGACGAATCGTCAGGCGCCTGAGCTCGTCGCGGTCCTTGAGCGCTTCGAGAATGATCGTCGCGGTCTCCTCGATGGCGCAGTTGGTGACGTCGACGACGACCCAGTCCGGGTGGTCGCGAAAGATCTGGTGCGCGTACTCGAGCTCCGCCTTCACGTGGTCGCGGAGCCCGTAGTTCGCATCGGGCGGCATCCCGAGCTGCTGCAGCCGATGCTTTCGAATGTCGAGAAGCTGGTCGACTCCAATCGTGAGCCCGATGACCCGGAAGCCGGGAAGCTCGAGCAGCTCTTTCGGCGGCTCGACGCCGAGGACGAGCGGCACGTTCGCAACCTTGAGGCCTCTCCCCGCGAGATAGGTCGAGAGCGGCGTCTTGCTCGTGCGGCTGACGCCACAGAGCACGAGGTCCGCCTTGTTGAGGTTTCGCGGCTCCTTCCCGTCGTCGCTCTTGACGGCGAACTCGATCGCCTCGACGCGCCGAAAGTACTCCGCCGATAGCGGCATTTCCGCCGAGGGTATGTTGACCGGGTCTTCGTCCAGGTGCCGGCCGATATGGCTGAGCAGCGAGCCGATCACGTCGACGTGCGGAACTTCGAGGCGTTCGGCCTCTTCGTTGAAGTGCTCGCGGAGCTCCGGACGCACGAGCGTGAATACGACCAACGCCTCGGCGCTCGCCGCTTGCTGGAGGATCGCGGTCAGCCCGCGCCGGTCGCGCACGCGCCGCTCGATCTTGAGCCGGACCTGCGCTTCCGGGAACTGCAAGAGGGTCGCACGCGTCACCCGCTCGGCGGTTTCGCCGGTCGAGTCGCTGACGACGTAGATGACCTTCGCATCCATGAGGGCGTGAGCTCAGCCGCGGCGGCCGAGCTTGCGCCCGTGCATGCGATTGACGCGGCGACGATTCTTCGCCTTGCGCTTCGCTCGGCGGCGCGAGCTCTTCTTGCGGTTGCGAGGTCGGTCGCTATCGACGATGGGCAGGTACATTTCTCCTCCTCAGGCCGCATCTAGAGGAAGCGGCTGGCCGCCGCAAGCCCCTACTGGACCGTACATTGACCGGCTGGGCTGCAAATCTCGCCGGCTCGGCACTCGAGGTCGTCGATGCAGTTCGGGAAACAGACCGAATCGAGCGTGAGCGGATCGCCGTCGAGGTCACCGCAGGCCGAGCCGACGAGGCAATCCTCGGCGGACGAGCACGCCTCGAGGCAGAGCGAGATGCCCGACTCGATCTCGACGACGCACTCGGCGTTGTCCCCGCAGACGTCCAAAGGCATTCCAGGCACCGCGCAGTCGAACACCGTGCAGCCGAACGCTTCTTGGCATGAGCCCTGTCCGAACGGCGAATAACATTCAACGCCCGACTCGACACACTCCTCACCGATGTTGTTTTGCGTTTGTAGGTTGAACTCACCAGGCACACATGCGCCGAGCGGGTCCTGTGCGAGGCCGAGCCAGAAGCACGTGTAGCCCGTTCGGCACCCCTGGGTGTTGTCGAGATACGTGCTCGGCTGCCCTTCGATGGCGCCGTCGCCGACCTGACAGCTTTCGCCACAAAGAGGCAGGCCCGGAAGAAGCGTCGCGCAAATGCCGTCGCCCGCGCAAGGGTCGAGGTCGCATCGGACCTTCGAGCAATACCCGTCGGCGGTGAAACCGTCCGCCTCGACGAGACAGATCCCGTTGGCTTCGCAGTCCTCGTCGTCGGTGCACGCGAGCCCCGCCTCTGCCCCAGGCGTTCCGGGATGCTCGCAGCGAAACGTGTCCGGATTGCAGAATGCGTTCGACTCGGTGTCGTACTCGAGCTCTTGGCTCGAGTTGACGAACACGCGGCACTCGTCGTCCGTGGCGCACCCCGTATCGCAGGCCTCGAGAATCAGGTTGCACTGGTACCCATCTCGGCAAGTGCTGTTGGTCTCCGCCTCCGCGCGGCAACCTCGGAGGCAAACGTCTGCGTTGGTGAAGCGCGCGACGCATACACCGCAGACGTCGAAACACGCGTCGACGTTCGCCTGCGCACAGAGCGGGTCGGGAAAGGAAGGTGGCAGAGCGCCGATACAGTAGTTGCCCGGCGCGTCGATCAGGTCGAACGCGTAGTCGGGCCCGTTTGGATGGTTCACGATGCCGGGACCCACGGGGATCGTTTCTTCGGGGAGACAGTCGAGGTTGCCGTTGCAGTCCAGCGTCTGGCCGCGACACAAACCGCCGAGCTCGCCGCCGAGCGCTGGCACCTGGTCGCAGGCGAGGTTGCCGCCGGCGCCGCCCGCACCGCCGACGCCGCCCATGCCGCTCATGCCGCCTTCACCACCCAAGCCGCCGGCGCCCGCGCCGTTGTCGCCATCCCCGCCGCATCCGGAAACGAAAACGATCGCAAGCAAGCAAACCAACACGCATCGCACCACGGGCAACCCCCAATCCAACTGGATCAACGAGCCCGCTTGGGCACGAGCAACCAGTAGTCCAAGTCTAGTACAACATTCTTGTGATAAACCTCACGGCCGTCCTTGTCGACCTTGAGCGGGAATCCGGACTCGGTGGGCCGAACGTCCTTTAACCCCACCAATCGCACGCGAAGCGCGCCGCAGTCCGAGCGACTCGGAAGCTCTGCTTTGTCGAGGATTTCGCTGTAGGCGTAGATCGTATCGCCAGCGAACGTTGGATTGGCGTGCGCGCCGCCGTTCCACGCCAAAATCGCAAGCACGCGCTCCATCCCATTGAACGAAAGCGATCGCGCGATGCTGATCACGTGACCGCCGTACATCAAACGACGACCGAATCGTGTCTCTTTGGTCTGCACCGCGTCGAAATGGACCTTGGCCGTGTTCTGATAGAGGCGCGTCGCGATCGCGTGCTCGGACTCCTCGATCGTCATGCCGTCGACGTGGTCGATCTTTTCGCCGGGCTCGTAGTCCTCGAAGTACGCGCTCCCGCCGGACGGCCACTCCTCGTAGCCGCTCAAGTCCAAGCTCTTTGCAACGACCAGATCCGATGGCGAAACCTCTTTGGGCATTTCCGGCCGATCGGCGGCTCCGGTCGGAGTCGCGGGGTCCCGTTTGTTCACCATCACCCAGCGGTAGAACTCGAGAACCGTCTCGCCGCGCTGGTTGGTGCCGACGGTCTTGACCCAGACCACGCCGGTCTTGCCGTTGCTGTTTTCCTTCTTGCCGACGACCTTGGAGACGGAGCGGAGCGTATCGCCGGGGTACACCGGGAGGAGGAATCGGAGACCCGCGTAGCCGAGGTTTGCGACCGCGTTGAGTGACACGTCGTTGACGGTCTTTCCAAACACGATGTGAAACGTCAGCATGTCGTTGATCGTCTCGCGTTCGTAGCCGAGCGAACGAGCGAGCTCGGCAGAGCAGTGAAGCGGGTACCGCGAGCCCGTGAGCCCGATGTACATGGCGGCCTCGCCCTCGGTGATCGTCCGCGGAACGGCGTGCACCAGCTCTGCACCCACTTCGAAATCCTCGAAAAAATTGCCTGGATTGGTCTTAGCCATCGGTTTTCCTCGTCTGCGAGGAGCGACCATACGCGTGCCGGCGTTGAACGCAAGCATAGCCGCGTGCGAACAGACTCTCTTTACCGGCCGAAGAGTGCTATCAAGCTCCGGAAAATGGAGCTCGAAAAGCAGCGAGAGCGAATGGTGAAGGAGCA
>JAHELW010000079.1 GCA_024643985.1 Myxococcales bacterium
CGGAGCAGCGCCCGGTCTCCCAAGCTGCGTCTTCCTCGCGCGCGATGTCGCGAAGCTCCCCGAGGATCGAATCGGTCGAGCGTCCATGCTCGGGAAAGGACCGAATCACCCCATGACTTTTCGCATACGGGTAGAGGCCTCTCATCAAGTCTTCAATCGTGTTGCTCATGACTCGCTCCCAACGTTCAGGGCGTGGAAAACATCGCGGTTCTTTCGGAACGCGCGCACGAACTGCGTGAACATCTCGTCGTAGCGCTCCGCCGCCTCTCGTCTGGGCTCATACACGGCAGCAGCCGGCACGCAGCGCTCGATGTCGTCCACGCCGATCTCGCCCAAGCGGTGAAAACCGAGGAGCGCCAGGCCCCGGCTGACCACGTACTCGGGTTCCCGCAGCTGCTCCACCGGGCGTTGCAGAACGTCCGCGAATATCTGAGACCACGCCGCCGAAAGCGCCCCGCCCCCGTAGAACTTGATGCGATCGGGATCCCGTTTGGCGAACCGAGCCACGCGGCTCTGCACCCAGCGCAGGTTGAAGGCGACGCCTTCGAGAACGGCGCGCGCGAGATGATCGCGCGTCGTGTGCAGCGACAAGTTCAGAAATCCACCGCGGACCTTTCCGTCTTCCGCCGGCGTCAGCGATCCCGTCAGCCACGGAAGAAAGAGAACGCCGCCGCTGCCCGGGTCTATCGGTGCAATCGCGCGCTCGAGCGCCTCGAATTTCTCAGCGAGCCCGTGGTCGCCCAGCCCATCGCGGGCGAAGACGAGACGCTCGAGGAAGTATTCGAGCGCACCTCCGCCGATGCCGGCTTCCGCCATGACGAAATACCGTCCGGGAATCGGGCAGGGCATGCTGACGAGAGAGTTCCGGATGTCGGTGCGCTTGAAATCGACGTGGGTGATGCAGACGCCGGTGGTACCCATGGAAATCCCGGTGTGAGCGCCCGCAAACGCCGAGGCTCCGACTCCGCCTGCCTGTGTATCGTTCAAAGGGGCAAACACCACGGCCTCGCCGCTAATCCCGAGACGCTCCGCGACGGCGGGAAGAAGGGGGCCGATGGGCTCGTCCACTGGAACGAGCTCGGGGAGCTTGTCGGCATCGAGCCCGGACCACTTCAGGAGGGTCGGGTGATATCGTGGCTCGGGCCTCCGGTTGTCGGTGAGCAGCATCAGAAAGCTCGAGCAGGCGTTAGTCACGCGCCGCCCCGACAGCCTGCCCGCGACGTAGTCCATCGGCTCGAGAAACGTCGCCGTGCGCTCGTAGACGTCGGGTCGAGCGAGCTTGATCCAGCGCATGTGTGCAAGCGAATCACTCCCCGACTCGAGCGGAGGAATGCCATGGATCTGCAGCCAGCGAACGAGCTGGTACGGATTCGGCTTCATGCGCTCACCGCCCGGCATCGTTCGAAGCCGCCGGGGCCCTCCGCGCTTGTCCATCCACACGACCATGTTGCCGACCGGCCGCACGCTCTCGTCGACGGGAACGATCGAGGAGTATTGGCTGGCGCATGCAACGCCACGCACCTCGCGGCGATCGGGACAAGACGCCAACGCTTCGTCGGCCGCCGCGAGGACGGCGCGCCAGACCTCCTCCGCGTCCTGCTCCGCTCCCCCGTCGGGCGTGAGAATCGTCCGCACTGCACTACGCCCCGTTCCGAAGAGCGCACCATCGCGCCCGACCACGGCCGCCTTCACACTCGACGTGCCAAGATCAATCGCAAGAATCGGCACGGCCACTCCTCGTCCGTCTGTTAGCCAGACACGCTCAGGGAAAGATCCCGCGTTCCGCGTAGGAGGTCGCGAGGGTTTCGAGGGCCAGCGCGTAGGCCGCGATGCGTGGATTCACCCCACGCTTCTCGGCGTAGTACATCGTGCGCTGATAGCCCCGACGCATCGTGTGGAGAAGGCGCGCATCGACTTGCTCGATGTCCCAGTGCTCGCTGTTTCGGTTCTGGACCCATTCGTAGTAGCTCACGGTGACGCCGCCCGAGTTTGCGAGCACGTCGGGAATGACCGGAATCCCCCGATCTGCAAGGACGTCTTCTCCGTCTGGATTGATGGGGCCGTTCGCCCCCTCGGCCACCAGCCGAACCTGCAGGGCCTTTCCCTCTTCTTCGCCGATTTGGTTTTCGAGGGCGGCTGGGATGCAGAGGTCGGCGGCCATCGAGAAGAACTCGCTGCGCGATATCTTTTCGCCGCGCGGATAGCCCTCGATGGACCCGTGTTCTTTGACGTATTCCCCGAGCTTGTGCGCGTTGAAGCCCTCTTCATTCCGAAGATACCCGGTGTGATCGCCGGTTGCGATCGTTGAGACGCCCAGCTTGGCGAGGAGTGCAGCGGCGTAGGAGCCGACGTTGCCAAACCCTTGCACGATGGCAGTCGCCCCTTCGAGATCGAAGCGGTTTTCCTTGGCCCACTCCTTGATGCAGTGAACGACGCCCTGTCCCGTCGCCCGCTCGCGGCCCTCGGAGCCGCCGCAGTTGATCGTCTTTCCGGTGACGACGGCGCGCTGGTCGCTCTTCTCGGTGGTTCCACCGGTATTCATGAAGGTGTCCATCATCCACACCATCGTTTGGGCGTTCGTTCCGACGTCGGGTGCAGGGATGTCGTGAGAGGGGCCGATGTTGCTACTCAGTGCGTGCGTGAACCTCCGGGTGATGCGCCGGAGCTCGTCCTCGCTGTGCTCCCGAGGGTTGAACTTGATGCCGCCTTTGGCGCCGCCAAACGGAATCCCCATGAGCGCGGACTTCCACGTCATTTGCGATGCGAGGGCCTTCAGCTCGTCGAGCGAGACGTCCTCGTGGTATCGGATGCCGCCCTTGTAGGGGCCAAGCACGTTGTTGTGCTGAATCCGGTACCCTTTGAAGAGCTTCATGTCACCGTCATCCATCCTCACCGGGAAGTGAACGATGAGCTCGTTTTTGGGCTCCGAGAGGATGAGGCGAACGTGATCCGGCAATCCGATGAGCGCGGCTGCCTCCCTGAGGTAGCCTTGGACGATCTCGAAAAACGGATAGTGGGGAGGTGGTACCGAGAGCTGATACATCTCAGATGATGTTACCGCAGACCCGAGCCCGGCACGCGAAAAAGGGCGAAAAAAGCGCCTCTAACGGACAGCCTTCCGCGGCCCGTCAGCCCGATTCGTTTCCCGGCCGAACGCCAACGCGGCGATGAGCCCGACGACGGCCGATCCACCGAGGAACGTGAAGAAATGCTGGTGCCCTTCGATGCCTGGCGAGCGGTCGAGCAGCCACCCAGCGACGAGGTTGACGAAGATGTCCGGCGTATAGCCGATCACTGAGACGAGACCGACCGCTGTCCCGGTGGCCGCCAGCGGCACCTTCGCCTCCTCGAAGAGCGCGAAGTAGACCCCGCGGAGCCCGAAGATGGCCACACAAGTGAAAAAGACGTTGGCGTACAATACCCAAACCATCGAAGGCTCCGGCGATGCGAGGGCGAGCCATGCGTACGAGCCGATCAGCATCGTGAAGGAGAGGGCGCAGACCCACGATGCCTTCTTCCGATCGCCGAGCCAACCTGCGCCCACGGCCGCAAACGGTCGTACCCAGGCGCTGATCGTCGATACCCGTGCTCCGTCGACCTCGTTCATGCCGTAAGCCTGCACCGCGAAGAGCGAGTAGTCGTCCACGCCCTTGTAGCCGACATACGCGCAAACGACGATGACGGCCTGAAGCCAGACTCGTCGAATGCGTACGACGCTCCCAATGTGTCGCCAGAGCGTCTCGTGCCGGGGCGGCGCCCCGTGGCTTTCGGGTACGAACCACCAACAAAGTAGCCCCGCGCCGGCGGTCACTGCCGTGTAGAGGTAGATCAGGCGCCGAAGCGCTTCGGCTCGCTCTACGTCCGTTGCGGTCGACGGATCGTGCGGAAGCATTTCACCAAAGACCCACACGGCGCCTGCCGCGAGCACGGCCGCAAACAACCCGCGGCCGCCGTCGAGGATGCCGAAGGCGCGTCCTTGCTTGTCTCTTCCACCCCACTCTCGGGTCGCCCGAATCAGCGCGGCCCAAAACAAGAGAATCGTCGTCAGCCCCCAAAATCCGAAGAGAACCGAGAGCGCCCGGTAGGGTGGAAAGGTCGCGAAGTACCAGCCGCCGGCGCTCGTAGCGAGCAGCGAGGCAGTCAGCAAACGGCGCGCCGAGAACCGATCGGCAAGCGGTCCGCCCGGGAAGTATGCCAGCATCGCGACGACTCCGTAGACGGCCTGTGCGGCGCCGAGCTCGGTGTTCGTCAGCTCGAAGACCTGCAGCACCGTCGGTCTGAAGAACCTCGCTACGTGAAACGGCAGGCTGAAGACCGCCTCGCCTGCAACGACGAGCGTCGCCATGAAGGTCACGCGTTGAAGCTCGGGATGCGCACTCATCGGCGAGCGCGAATCTATCGCATCCGCGATGTTTACTTACTGTCAAACGCAGACCTTTCGATCCTTTACGCCGTGACAAGTCGATTCCGCAGCGAGTTCATGGAGTTGCGAGAAACGTCGTCCAAAGCCCTTCTCCCTCGTTTACAGAGCCTGATTGCGACCCCATCTTTTCGTGGGAGCAGCACGCCTGCACACGTGTTGCGCCTGCTGTCGTTTTGTTGGCAGACGCGAGAAGGATTGCTTTCTTGGAACACGTTTTGAGACCAGAAGACGTCATCATTCACGGCAACTACGAGGCTCGCTTCGAGCCGGTTGCAAACGTCCTGAGGAAACAAGTCGTCGCGTTTGGCGGCGGCGGAGCCGCTTCCGTGTACCTCGACGGGAAGTGCGTCGTCGACATTTGGGCTGGCGACGCCCGCAGGGACGGCTCGAAGTGGAAGAGCGACACGATGTCGATCTGCTTTTCCGGCACCAAGGGAGTTGCCGCGACGGCGGTTCACATGTTGGCGTCCGACGGGCTTCTCGACTACGACGCTCCGGTTGCGAAATACTGGCCGGAGTTCGGTTGCAACGGGAAGGAGACGATCACGGTACGGCAAGTCCTCGCCCACCAAGCAGGACTTCACAAAACCGTTCCGTTGGTCGACCAGCTGACCGACATTCTCGACTGGGACCTAATCGTCCAGCGACTCGCCGAGACGGAGCCGGACTTCCATCCGGGCACCGCCAATGGCTACCACGCCGTGACGTTCGGGTGGCTCGTCGGCGAGCTCGTGCATCGCGTTTCGGGGATGGACTTCCCCGAGTTCGTGCAGAAGCGCATCGTCGACCCGCTCGACCTCGACGGACTCCGCGTCGGCGGGGCGGACGGCGAGCTCGACCGTCTCGCTGACTTGGTCGGCCTGCCGCCGCTTCGGCGCCACGACGCCGAGCCCCTACCCGACGGTTATCGGGCTCCGAGCTGGCTGCCACGAGGTCCGCTTCGAAGCCTGATTCGCCGCGGGCTCACGCCTGCCAACATGACGGAGCTGTTCACGCACCCGGCCTTTTGGAAGGCCTGCCTGCCCGCCATGAACGGCGTCTGCACGGCACGCTCGCTCGGAAAGATGTACGCCGCGCTTTCACTCGGCGGTGAGCTCGACGGCGTGCGACTCGTCGACGAAGAGATTCTTCGCCGAGCATCCGAGGTACAGATGAAGCGGCCCGATCGTGTCGTGCTCTATCCTCTGCATTGGCGCCTCGGCTATCACCGCGCGGACGCGCTGCTGATGGACGTGCCGAGCGCCTTCGGTCACTTCGGCATGGGAGGCGCGGGCGGCTGGGCCAACCCGGAGCTCAAGCTCGCGGCGGCGCACGTGCACAATGGATTTCCGCTTTCGTTGACCGGTCAGATGCGCACCGTGATGATCACCGCAGCCGTCTACGAATCGCTCGGCCTCTACCGAGGAATTCGCCACACCTTGCGACACGGGCCGCTGATCGAGCTCCTCCCTGCACGCGCCGCCTGAGCGCTTTAGATTCCCAAGGCGCGGGCATTCAACATCGCCCCGAGATCGTTTAGCGTATCCAGCTAGAGGAGGCGGTCATGCCCAAGCACCAAGTCGTCGATCACGAGGAGTGGATCCGTCAGCGCAAGGCGTTTCTCCAGCGCGAAAAGGAGTTCACCAAGCGTCGCGACGAGCTCAATGCAGCTCGCAGAGAGCTTCCCTGGGAGAAGGTCGAAAAGGAGTACGTCTTCGACACGGTAGGCGGCCGCAAGACTCTCGGCGAGCTGTTCGAGGGCAGACGCCAACTCCTCGTCTACCACTTCATGTTCGGGCCCGATTGGGACGCAGGCTGCCCGAGCTGTTCGTTTTGGGCGGACGGGTACGATCGGAACGTCATTCATTTGGCGCAGCGCGACATCACCCTGATTGCAGTGTCACGGGCGCCGCTCGAAAAGCTTCAGGCATATCGAGACCGAATGGGCTGGACCTTCAGCTGGGTCTCTTCTCACGACAACGATTTCAACTGGGACTACGACGTTTCGTTCGAGCAGAGGGACGCGGATCGCGGCGACGTCTACTACAACTATGCGCCGAGCTCGTTCCCGAGCACGGAAGGCCCCGGCCTCAGCGCGTTTTATCGCGACGGCGACGGCACCGTCTATCACACCTACTCGACCTTCGCGCGGGGCCTCGACATGTTCAACGCGGCCTATCACATGATGGACGTAGCCCCGCTCGGCCGAAACGAGGACGCGCTTTCCTACGCGCAAGCTTGGGTGCGACGCCGCGACGAGTACTGATCGATCGCTCCTGCCCCTAATTCCAACGTTCGGAACGCAAAGTTACAGCGCAACGGCAGAGAGAGCGCAGCATACGGCTGTCTGGGCTTGAGAAAAGTTCCGCTTTCGCCAATGTTTCACCTCCGGCCCCGCACTGGCGGCGGCTGTACGAAATCGGGAGGCCACGATGGTAGACGCAGCAGAAGCAAGGAGAGTTGCCGAGGAGTCGCGGGAGAAGTCCTGGAGCGGGCAGAGCTTCATGAAAGACGTGTTCTTGGGAGACTTCCGCATGGACCTGCTCGAGCGCTTGACCCTCGAAGAGCCGGACCGACCCGAGTTCTGGGAATTCTATCGGAAGATCGAAGCCTTTCTGCGCGACAAAGTCGACTCACCGGCGATCGACGCGACCGGCGAGTACCCGCCCGAGGTCTTGAACGGCCTCGCCGAGCTCGGTGCGTTCGGACTCAAGATTCCAAAGAAGTACGGCGGTCTCGGCTTGACGCATCCGGAGTACGTACGCGTCATGCAGCTTCTCGGGAGCTACGATGGAAACGTCACGGCGCTCTTGTCTGCCCATCAGGCCATCGGCGTTCCACAGCCGATCAAGCTCTTCGGCACGGAAGACCAGAAGCAGCGGTTCCTGCCGCGCTGTGCAAAGGGCGCGATTTCCGCGTTTGCATTGACCGAGCTCACGGCGGGCTCCGACCCGGCACGCCTCGGCACGATCGCAGAGCTCTCGGAAGACGGGGAGCACTACGTGCTGAACGGGCAGAAGCTCTGGTGCACCAACGTCACGCTTGCAGACCTCATCGTCGTCATGGCGCGCAACCCGAAGACGAAGCGCATCAACTGCTTCGTGGTCGAGATGGATTGGCCCGGCGTCAAAGTCGAGCATCGGAGCCGCTTCATGGGGCTCCGCGCGCTCGCAAACGGTGTCGTGAGCTTCGACAACGTGAAGATCCCGAGGGAAAACCTGATAGGAAACGATGGCGACGGCTTGAAGATTGCGCTCGTGACGCTCAATACCGGGCGCCTCAGCCTTCCCGCAGCGACCTCGGGTTCCGCCAAGCGTTTCGTCGAGGTCGTGCGCAAGTGGTCGAACGCGCGCGTGCAGTGGGGCGTGCCCATCGGCAAGCACGAAGCCATCGCACACAAGAACGCGTACATTCTCTCGTCTGCCTTCGCGATGGAGTCCATCACGTACGTCGTCGGTGAGCTTGCCGATCACGAGGACGCCGACATTCGCCTCGAGGCGGCCGCTGCGAAGGAATGGAACAGCGTGCGGAACTGGAGTCTCGCCGACGAAACGCTCCAGATTCGGGGCGGACGCGGCTACGAGACCGAGCGCTCGCTTGCCGATCGCGGCGAGCCGGGCATCGGCATCGAGCGCGCCATGCGCGACAATCGAATCAACCTGATCTTCGAAGGCTCTAGCGAGATCATGCACCTCTTCATCGCACGTGAAGCCGTCGACAAGCACCTGCACGTGGCCGGAGACCTCATCGACCCGAAGGCAAGCATCGGAAAGCGCCTCGCGGCGATACCGAAGATCCTTGCGTTCTACGCCTGGTGGTATCCGACCCGTTGGCTTCGCTGGAGCCCATGGCCGAGCTTCTCGCGCTACGGCAAGCTCGCCAAGCACCTGCGTTATGCCTCGCGGGCGTCGGCGCGTCTCGCACGCAACACGTTCCACGGCATGGTGCGCTTCGGTCCCGGCCTCGAGCGACGGCAAGGTTTCCTCTTCCGCATCGTCGACATCGGCCTCGAGATTTTCGCCCTTGCCTCGACCGTTCGCCACGCGCACAAGCTTCAAACCGAAGGCGCGGAGGAGGCGGTGCAGGCCGTCGCGCTCGCGGACTTCTTTGCGCGGCAACAGCGGCGCCACATCGACACGCTGTTTCACGAGCTCTGGAGCAACGACGACGCCCGAGCGACGCGGGTCGGTCAGGACCTGCTCGCTGGCAAGCACACTTGGCTGGAGCGCGGGATCACCGCCCTGCCATACTCCATCGACGACATGCGACCGAAGCCGATGGACGTCGTGCTTCGCGAGCGGGAAGAGCAAGAGCGCGCTCCGTCCGAGGGCGAGCCGGCGCGCGAAGAGCTTCGCATCGCCTGACGTCGAGCTCGCATGCGGCGCGGCGTTTGTCTGGTCTGGGTTTGCCTCTGTCTTTTCGGCCTCGGCTGCAAGGACGGGGGCGGTCGCCAAGATGGGGACGGCGGGAGCGGGGGCCTTGCGGGCGTCGACGGTGGCAACGGTGGCGACTCTGGAGCGGGTGGCTTTGCCGGAAGCGGCGGGATCGGTGGGTTCGGCGGCCCCGGCGGCGCCGGCGGAACGGTCGGAACCGAGTGCAGCCCCGGTGCGACGCGCGACTGCTACGAGGGTCCGCCGGGAACCGCTGGGGTTGGCGCGTGTATGAGCGGCCTCGAGACGTGCAACCTCGAAGGCACCGCCTGGGGCGCCTGCGTCGGCCAAGTCATCCCGTCTAGCGAGGTGCCGACGCCGCCTGGAGGCACGCCGGCCGACGAAGACTGCGACGGCATGACCGACGAGGTCTAGAAGCGCCCCTCTTCACTGAAGCGCATAGCGAATCGGGAGCGAGATTTCACGCTCGCGCCAATGGAGCGCTTCGGGCGGGGCCGGGATCCGCAGCGACGTGACCGACGCGGTGGCGGATTGGTCGAGCACACTGTGCCCGGACGACGAAAGCACCCGGACGGCTACGATGCGTCCGTCCTCGCCGATCGTGACGCCGAGGCGGAGTCTACCCTCGAGCTTCATGCGCACCGCGGAGCTCGGGTAGTTGCGCGTCGCGATCTTGTTGACCTCGCGCTGGACCTCACTCAGCCAGGCGCGCAGCGCCGCTCGGCGAGCGACGCCTTCGCCGCCACTGCCGACGCCAGACGCCGTCGCGTTGGGGTCGTGCCCCGCGGAACCCGACATCATCGAATGACTCGTCGCGTCGGTGGCGCCTGCCTCGACGCCTTCGGTCGCCGTCGACTTTGCCGGCTCGCTCGTCTCGGCGATCGCCGGCTCGGGCTTCGCCCGTTGCCGCTGAGCTTTGACGACCGGCTTGCGGCGTACCCGCTTCGGCTCGACCTTGCGGAACAACCGCTCCGGCGGCTCGGTTGGTGCCGTCGCGTCGCCGACCTGCTCGTCGTTTCCGAGTCGTCCACCTCCGTCGTCGCTAATCGTGATGAACTCGATCGCCCGCGCGATCGCGCTCGGCTCCACGGCTGTTGGCGCGCTCGCGAGCGCTACGAAGAACGCGCCGTGCACGACCACGGAAGGAATCAGATAGCTGGCAGGCCTCGCCCACATCGCAGGGGGGACTCTGACATTGATAATCATCTTCAACAAGTCTCTTTCGACCCGGGCGTGCCGGGTCGTTCGAGCACTTCAGAGTCCAATCTTTTCAGATACTTAGAAACCCACCTGAACGCCGATTTGGAATGAGAGCGGTGCGTTGGGTCGCGCCCCAAAGGGTCGTCTGGCCACGATGGCGCGCGTGTTCGTGACGTTCTGTAGGCGGAGGTAGGCCTCGACGGGCTCGAACCTCACCCGCCCGACGACGTCTAGGACGAAATAGCCGTCGGTGTCCGGCAGCGGCTGAAGACCGACCACGCCCTCGCGCATCTTTCCGAAGTAGTTCCCGATCAAGTACGCGCCCCAGAAGCTTTTCTCGAAACCGAGCTGCGCATTGAGAACGTGGGCTGGAACATAGGGAATCGGATCTCCTCGTTCGACGTCTCCAATGGTCGGGTCCGAGGACTCGAAGGTGTTGCGGTAGGTTGCCTTCGTGTACGTGTAGGAAACGCGCACAGGCATGGTGAGGTTCCGTGGAAGTGGTGCGTTGTAGCCGCCCAACACCTCGACGCCGCCAATGAATGCACGGCCGTTGTTGAACTGCTGGTTGACGAGGTCGGGGTTGCAGCCCGCGGACAGCGTGCACTCACTCGTGATGTTGCTGTAGTCGTTGAAGAAGCCGATGACTTCTCCAAAGCCAGCGGAGTCCTTCGTCACGTAGCGGAAACCCGCTTCGTAGTTGATCGAGAGCTCGGGGTCGGCGAGGGTGCGGTTGCCTGGCGTCACGGCGCTGAAGCCGCGGTGCACCCCTGCGAGAGCGGCGAATCCCTCGACAATGGTGTACTGAAGGCCGATGCCGGGCAGGAATACGAGCTGGGGGTCTTCGCGGACCCGGCCGAGATCGGGCGCGTTCTTTTCGTCTTCGAAGAAAGTCCGAATGTATTCGACCCGGAGGCCGGGGTTGATGACGAAGCCGGCGACTTCGAGGCCGTACATCAAATAGCCCGCGAGCGCCTGCGTTTCTCCTCTGTTGTCGTCGATGAGAAGGTCCGGGTCGTCACTGGACGTGAGACCGTCCCACACGAGCTGCGTGTTCTCCATGCGGTAGCCCTGCTCGGGCTGAAATCGATCCACGGAGTCGTAGTGAAAACGAACGCCGGATTCGATCTCGTGATGGAGCTTCCCCGTGTCGAAGTCGGCTCGAAGACGGGTCTGAATTCCCATCACTACGAATCGACGCCGATTGCGGATGACCATCAAGTCCTGGGCGTCGGTTCCGCCGGTTGCTGACGGTGAGTCCTGTTGGCCGGTCAATACGAGATAGTACGAGTCGAGTGGTGGCGTCGTCGGCTGCGTCAATACGTCGAGAAACTGCGTCCCGTCCCGAAACTGGTTGAGGCGCTCCCAGGTTCGATCGAAGTCGTGTCGGTAGGCGGTCGTCTCGAGAAGGATGTGCTCACCGACGGCCAAGTTGTGCGTGAGGTCGATCGCGGCGCGCCACCACTGCATGTTGTCGAGCTGGCTCGCCGTGTATCGACGGTCCGGATTCGCGCGGAAGTCCGCGTCCGTGAGGCCGAGATAGGTTTCGTTCGAGGTCTCTCGCGACCCGATGACCTTGATGGTCAGCCGATTGAACGCGTGCGACGCGAGGTCGTTGTTCACGAAGCCCTTGAACACGAGCTCGCTGCGTTGAAAGCCGGTGTTTCCGCGGCCGGAGCTACCATCCAGCTCCTTGAAACCCTGGGTCCCGAGATGAATCCCTTCGACGATGAACCCGCCCCAATCGTTTCGCCGCCCGTAGTGAAGGTGGCCTCGAAAGGTTTGAAAGCGCCCGTACGAGAGGTCGATCTGTCCGCGCGGCTCTTCGGGCACCGGACGGCTCACGTAGTTGATCGCGCCAGCCACCGTTTGAGGCCCATAGAGGATCGACGCGGGGCCTTTGAAGACCTCGACCCCGCTGACGCGCCCCATCATCGGGAAGTAGTAGGCGGCCGGAGCGGAGTAGGGCGCCGGCCCGAAGAGCACACCGTCTTCCATGAGCGTGACTTTGGCGCTGCGGTTCGGGTTGGTGCCGCGAAGGCCGATGTTCGGACGAAGCCCGAAGCCATCCTCTTGGCGGATGTAGACTCCCGGCACCTGGAGCAGGACGGCGTTGGGGTCGTCGTATTGAAGCGTCTCGAGCTGCTTCTGATCCAAGGTCTGCACGGAGCCCCCCATCCGAAAGACGTCCTCTGGCGTGTACCGCACCGTCACCTCGCGAAGCGTCGGCATCGGCCGCTCGCCTTCGACGTCGGCAGCGGGTTCGGTGGGCTCGTCTTGGACGGGCTCGGGTGCGTCGTCGGGCGCGGGCTCCGCGGGCCCGTCTTGATAGACCTCGTCGTCGAGCCGCTCGAGCTCTTCTTCGAGGATGGCGTCGTCGAATGCGTCGCCGGTTTCGGGCGGCGGCTCCGGTTCCGGGGCGGACTCCTGGGCGGCTGCCCCAAAAGATACGAGCCAAAGGACGACAGCCCACGCGACGAGCTGCCGCGTCGACGTTCTTCGCCACTTTGGTTTCGGTGCGCTCACTTTCCGGTCCGCGAGGAGCTCGCCACGGCACGGCGGTTGCGTGGGTCGGCCGGAAGGGGAGCGGTGTCCGGAGCCGGCGCAATCCACTCCATCACCCGCACAGTGTCTCGCTCGCTTGCAAGGTCGGCCTCGGGGTCGATCATGCGCGCCGCCCGGCGCCCGTTGAGCGAGACCCATGCATCCGCGCGTATTTCCACGTCTTCGTAGCCCCGCGCTTCGAGGTCGTCGCCGATCCGCTGGGCGAGCTGCAGAATCAAGTCGGGCTGACCTGACATTTCGCGCTCCTGATGGCTGGTCAGGTATTCGCTCGGCGAGACCTGCAACTCTCGCTCGGCGCCCCGCCATCGCGCCCGGAACCGAATGCTGCCGTTCTTTTCGCGCACCATCACGCGCCACGAGTACCGCATGCCCTGCTCGTGCCAGAGCACGTCTCCGGGGTAGAGATGGGTTCGAAGCGGCATCACCGCTTGGAACACGCAGTACGCGGCCACGAGCGCCGCAGCGAGGTTCGACCAGCGACCGACGGGTCGCGCAGCGGTCGGGGTCTTCGGGCTAGCCGTCGCCGAGCGGGGCGTCCGGGCTGCGATGCGCGCCCAAAGCGCACGGGGCCAATCGGCATCGAAGAACAAGGTTGCCCCGCTCACCATCAGAAACGGAAACACGCCGATCACGAAGAGCAAGTGCGTGCAGAGATGAAAGACGACGACCATCGCGAACGCGTAGGGACGAGTCCTTCGCCAGAGCAACAGCGGTACGACCAGCGTGTCGTTGAGAAACCCCGCCCAGCTCATGATGTGCGGCATCGCCGGCCACGTGAGCATCGCGCCGATGAGGGGTGTCTCCGTGCGGGCGGCCAGCCAGATCCCGAGCGGCTGAGCGTGCAAGAGCCAATCGGGCTGCAGCTTCGCGATGCCCGCGTAGAAGTAGACCACGCCCACCTGGAAACGCATGAGGTAGAGCATCCATGCCGGCACCGTCGGCCCGTGGCGCCCGGGCCAGAGCCGCGCGTCGACGGAGCACGCTCTGTGCAGGGGCAAGAAGCACATCAAGAAGGCGAGCAGACTGACCAGGTAGTAGTGGTTCAAGTAGTTCGTGACGTCGATCAGCTCGACGTACGTGAAAATCAAGAAGAACGCTGCGATCGAAAAACGGTAGAGAAAGCCAACCGCGACGAATGCAGCAAGGACCGCGAGCGCCACATAGGCAGCGGTCATCCACGGCTCTGGAAGCACGTCAACCCATTCGAACCCCCAGTACTTGAAAAAGAACTGCGGCTGAACGTAAAAGCGCTCCACCCAGCCGTTCCAGAGGAAGCGGACGCTGCTCACGCACAAGATCGCGCCGAACAGGAAACGAAACGCTGCCAGAGATGCGGCGTCGCGGGGCTCGAGCAGCTCGGCTTTTACCTTGGCGAGCATCGGTCAGTCGTTGTCGCCGGCCGCCCGGTCCGGAGCTTCGAGGTCTAGCACGGACAAGAAATCGGACTTCAAAATGTCCGTGACCGCCTGCATTGCGGCGTGTGCGGCTTCCAGCGCCTCCGGGTTTTGGTCGAGCGCGTCGCGAAAAGTCCCGGGCACGGCTTC
>JAHELW010000080.1 GCA_024643985.1 Myxococcales bacterium
CGCGATCGAGAACGAACACCTCCGGCGCGGGGATGCCCGATGCGATCGCCATCTCTTCGACGATGTTGAGCAGCCGCCGTTCGTCGAGCTTGCTCGTGTCCGGGTCGATTTTTCGGCCGCCGAGCCCGAGCGCCACGGCCGAGCCGCCGTCTCGAAGCTGCGCGGTCTTGTAGAGCGCGCCCAGGCCGACCACGAGAGCCGTGCTCGCGAACGCAAAGACGAATACGCCGGGGTTCCACCACGATAGCGGAATCGAGTAGATCCGTTCGACCTGTCCGGAGACGTAGACGAGGCCCGTGACGTCGCGCGCTACGACCGAGTAGAGGCCGAGGGACAGGAAGTACACCGCGGCCGTCACTCCTACGACTGCAAGCACGAAGAGGACGGTCAGGCGAACCGTACGCTTGCGCGCCTGAACCTGCTCCTCGAAGAAGTCCATGGCTCAGAACTGAACTTTGACGGGCTCGCGCTCGGCCTCGAGCTCGACTTCGAAAAACTCGGCGCGCTGAAACCCGAACATGTTGGCAACGATGTTCGACGGCACCATCTCGCACTTGTTGTTGTAGCGCATGACCGCGTCGTTGTAGGCCTGGCGCGCAAACGCGATTTTGTTTTCGGTCGTCGAAAGCTCTTCGGAGAGCTGCATCATGTTCTGGTTGGACTTGAGGTCGGGATACGCCTCGGCAAGCGCAAACAACCGCCCGAGCACACCGCTCAGACCGGCCTCCGCGCTCGAGAGCCCCTGCATGGCCTTCGCGTTGCCGGGGTCGGCGGCGGCACGCTGAAGCGCGCCGGCTGCGGAGTTTCGGGCCGTGATCACCGCCTCGAGCGTCTCTCGCTCGTGAGCCATGAAGGCTTTCGCGGTCTCGACGAGGTTCGGGATCAAGTCGTGGCGGCGCTTCAGCTGGACGTCGATCTGCGCAAAGGCGTTCTTGAAGCGGTTCCGGAGGTTGACGAGCCCGTTGTACATGCTCGCAAACCAAGCGACCAAGAGGCCCGCGAACACCAGCACACCGATCAGCCACGCCATAGCGCCCTCCCTACCCCAAAAAGACCCTTTCAGTGTAAGTGCGCCCCACTATAAACTCAAATCCGAATGGACGCCGACAAGACGGTGTTGATCACGGGCGCCAGCACCGGCATCGGTCTAGCGACGGCGCGCGCGCTGTGCGGCACGAGCTACCGGGTGATCCTCACTGCAAAAAAGAGCTCTCTGCCGCGCTTCGAAGCACACGTCGTCTCGGAGTTGCCGCACGTTCGGATTCGCGCGCTGGACGTCACGAAGCCGGAAGAGCGCCAAGCGATCATCGACGAGGCCGAGCGCGACTGGGGTGGCATCGACGTCCTGATCAACAACGCGGGGGTGACCTATCGAGCCGTCGTGGAGCACGTCGTCGAAGAAGAGCGCCTCGCGCAAATGGCGGTCAACTTCCGGGCGCCGATGGAAATGATTCGGCTCGTCTTACCCGGCATGCGGGAAAAGGGGGCCGGCCGCGTCATCACGATCAGCTCCGTCGGAGGGATGATGGCGATGCCGACGATGGCCGCGTACAGCGCGTCCAAGTTCGCGCTCGAAGGCGCGCACGAAGCGCTCTGGTACGAGGTGAAGCCCTGGGGCATTCACGTGAGCTTGGTGCAGCCCGGCTTCGTCGATTCCGACGGATTTCAAAGGGTGCGCTACACCCCGCAGAGCGACCGGTCGGAGCACGAGCTCGCCGACCCCTACCACGAGCACTACGTCAACATGAGCCCCTTCATCGGCAGGCTGATGCGCATGTCCCCGGCGACGCCCGAATCGGTTGCCAAGGTAGTGCTGAAAACGATGCGCCGCCGACGCCCTCCGCTCCGCGTCCCCGCCACCTTCGACGCACGGGTGTTCGCGTTCCTGCGACGCATCCTCCCCCGAGGCGCCTACCACTCGCTCCTCTACCGAATGCTCCCCAACGTCCGCACGTGGGGCCCCAGAGAAGAGGGACATTCTCCCCCTCCCCAACTCCCCTAATTCCAACCACTTACGACCCACACCGCGAAAACCCAAATCCAACCCTCTTCGCAGCGCAGGCGACCCCTAAAAACACGGCACTTTCGACAGGCCGCGCGGCCTGTTGTTTACGCAGCGTTTTAGCGCCTGCACCTCCTGGGGTGACCTCCACCAAGCCGCCCCATCCCCAAAGCAACGTCGTCGCGCTGAGGTCGAGAGGGGCAAGGGGGGTTCGGCTCGCAGCGAAACAGCGGACCGCCGCTCGACTGGGAGTGATTGCGGTTATTCATCGCGACTGTGAAACGCTGTCATCGCGGCTACGGCTGCACCTCAAACGCACCCGCGGCGCACATCGAGGGCTCGCACCGCCGTCTGCGACAACCCCTCACTGCTGAGGATTACATTCCCCGGCTTCGCAAAAACCAGGAAACCCCCCAAGCGGGTTCACAAACAGACACTCGGTCCCATTTTCGAGACCGTCGCAATCAGTCGGCACGCACTCGTCCTCAATGCAAAAGCCGTCATTGCCCGCGAATGCGCATTGCGTCAAGTCCACGAAGCCGGTGCAATCGCTCACGCGGTCGGTGCAGCTACCATCTTCGCAAACACCGCAACACCTGTCAGGTTCGGGCACACAACCCGCCCCGTCATCGAGGTTGGAGCAGTCCGTTGGTAGGCAGTCGGTCTCGTAACACAAGCCGGTGATGTCTCCGACTTTGCACGACGTGAAGTTCTCGACGTCTACGCAACTACTGACAACGCCGCCGCCGGTCTCACTGCACCCGACCAACGACATGACGCCCAACGCACAAACATACAGAAATCCAATCAAATAACGCATCACAACCTCCCCGGTACGCCTCGCGTCTTTGCGGAGCCTAGTTACCGTGAGTCGGGGGGCTGCGCGTCGCTATACGTAATTCTTTCCTGCTGAGCCGATTCTGCGTGCAGCTCCTGCGTTTGGGGCGCGGGGGCGCAGCGGGTGCGTGGCTACGGCTGCACCTCAGACGCGCCGACGTTGCACTTGAAGTCGCCGGGAGGCTGACTATTCGGGGCACGTATCCGTCGCCACCTCACCAGCAAACCGTGCTGCGGACCATTCGAGCGCAGCAGGAACGTTCAAAGTGAGAGACTGAGCGTGATTGTATCCCTCAAAGACGCGGTAGTCGGGTTGGCTGCCTATGTTGCACAGGCGGTCGAAGAGCATATCGGTCCACGACTGCAGAATGACTGGGTCAGCCGAGCCCTGCAGCATCAGGATCGGAATCTCAGTCCGCTCGTATCCGGGTGAGTTCTCCACAAGCCGCTCGAGCCAAGCAGGCAGGTCAGCCGGGTTCGTCACAAAGCCCGCGTTCTCAACGTCCTGCGCCGCGTCGAGGAATGGATCCCTGCACGCCTCTTGATCGACGAGCTCCGCGATCGTGCCAAGAGTCTCTGCGTCATACAGATCTTCCTGACTCAGGCTGGGGTACGTGGCCTCGTAAGCAACGGTTAGCATCCACATGAAGCCGCGGATGTCTGGGTTCGCTGGCCCTTCCCGGGACACGGTCTCAAGTTCACTTCCGGGCGCGGCCGAGACGATGCCCAACACTTCGATCTCTGGAGCCCAATCCGTCGCAATCTCGCCCGAGAAAAGAGCGGCGTGTCCGCCCTGGGAGAGGCCCCAGACAACAACCCGATTGCTCGCATTCGCTTCTTCGATCTGCTGTGCGGCCCGCACGATGTCCAAGACCCCTCTCGCTTCGCTTTCACCGACGTTATAGGGATGAATGCCTGGTGTCCCGAGACCTTCGTAGTCGGTCGCGACGTAAACGTAACCCGCGTTGATGAGGGTAGGCGTCAGGACGTTGTTGACCCACGGCAAACCAGTGGACGAGGGAGCACAGGCATCGAAGAGTCCCGCGGAACCGTGGGCATATTCGACCACATCCCGCAAGCCGTCCGCAGGCGGCTCACTCGGAGCGGCGACGATTCCCGATACTTCGATCGGGATTCCGTCGATGGCTTCCGAGGCATAGAGCACACGCCACACTTTCATGTTTGGGCCAAACGGATCGATCTCCTCAGCCGAGAGAAGCGTTCCGGGCTGTGGCACCACGCCCCCGGTACCGCCGTCGCCTCCGTCACCGCCGCTTCCGGCGATGCCACCACTACCGCCCGTGCCCGTCGTCTCACTACACCCTATCAGGCCCAGCGCGAGCACGAAAACCAAACTCACTAAGTAACGCATCATAACCTCCCCGGTACGCCTCGCGTCTTTGCGGAGCCTAGTTACCGTGAGTCGGGAGGCTGCGCGTCGCTATACGTAATTCTTTCCTGCTGAGCCGATTCTGCGCGCAGCTCCTGCGTTTTGAGGCGCGGGGGCGCAGCGGGTGCGTGGCTACGGCTGCACCTCAAACGCGCCGACGTCACACATGGTGCCGCCCGTTTCTGGTCGTGGTTCGCCGCGCTGGTCGGTGTTCACGTCACACACCGCTTCAGGAATTACGTCAACCGCAACGCTACCGGGAAGCAGTGCGCGGGTCTCGGTTGGTCCGCCGTTGTCCTGCAGCGGTCCGAGGTTCAGTTGCTGTGCAGTGACACCCGACTGATCGCCGGTTTGGTCGAAGCCGCAGGTGTCGCCGGGGGATTCGATGTTGTAGCCGTCGGAGGTGGTGGGACCTTGACAATCGCCGTCTATCAGAACGCTGCTCAGCATTGAGCTGCGATTAGCGACAGTAGCGATAGCGCTGCCTTGCTGCTCGTCCGAGATGTTCCCCGACACGGTGCAGTTCGTCATCGTCAGTGTGCCCTCGTTGCTTATCCCGCCTCCCTCTGCTGAGGCAAAGTTGCCCGAAATAGTGCTGTTAACGACATCCGCCGTACCGTCCCCAGTGTTCAAGATGCCACCACCACCGCCGAGCGCCGAGTTGCCGGAAATGGCCGCATTTGTCACCGTCATCGTGCCGGCGTTGAAAATGCCCCCTCCATCCAAGCCGTCAGACCGCGTGGTGCCATTGTCCGAGAGGCTCACATCCCGAATCGTGAGGATTCCAGCATTGAAGATGCCGCCGCCGAGGTTTCCAAAGACCAAGCTGTTAGACAACGTCAGTGTACCCAGGTTGACAATACCCCTTTCTCCTTCGTACGGCGGCGGGAATCCCCCGCCGGTCACGGCGATTCGATGCAGCCCTGCCGTCACGCCTTCTGCCACTTCGAAAACACGGTGATCATCCGCTGAGTCGGCGTGTTCGCCGCCGGCGTCGACTGTCAGTTTGCCCTCGCCATCGAGAATGACATCGTTGTCAATGACGATTGCAGCTTCGGTGGTCACCGTCGTTGGGCCAGCGCAGGCGAACGTATGTGGACCACCACCCTCCGCGATGGCATCAACGATTCCTTGCTCCGTGCACGGAAAACCGTCTCCGCTGGCGCCTCCCGATCCGTCGCTGCCACAATAGACGGTGACGTTGGTATCACCGCAGCCGACGAACAGCGGCGCGCCCAGCGCCAGCAAGAAAACCAAACCCAATAAGTAACGCATCACGACCTCCCCGGTCGCGACGCTCCCCACGGGAGCGCCACCAAACCGAGGACGAAGGGTGCAGTCTGCGTGCCAACCTGAAACGGGCCGTTTCGCGTGGGTTTTACAAAACCATGACCGAAATTCTTGCATTTGGGATGATGGGGGCGCAGCGGCTGCGTAGGTTTTGAGGGGCGCCGTACGTTTCTGTGGGCCCCACCGCCACCAAAGTCGTGAGCGTAAAAAGGGGGAACTCGTGCCCCCAGGGGGGTTGGCGTCCACGCGCTACCCCTTGGTCCTAAGTGACTCGATTTGGCAGCCCTCTAGAGCCCGATCTTCGCCGTCACGTTGCCTTCAAACTGCGTGGGACTGAGTGGGAATAATCGAAGTTACTCGCGGTCGGGACTCTGCACCTGGTACTCCGATTCAAGCTGGACCGCGCAACGATCGACCTCGCCGGCCCGCTTTCAGCGCCGCGCCCGCTCGACGTACTTCTTCTTCACGCGCACGCCTTTGCGCTCCATGACGGGCATCAGCACGCGCCGCATCGAGGGGACGAGATAGCCGAGCGTGGCGAGCTTTCCGCTGAATGCGGGTTTCGTCCTCTCACGGGCGCCGTCCGCGGCGGATTCGAGGACGAGGTCGGCGATCTCGTCGGCCGTGCTCATCGGCTGCGCGAAGACGATTGGGGGCACGGAGTCGATCACGCTCGGATCGGTGATGAACCCGGTGTCCACCGGACCAGGGGAGACGACGCACATGCGAACGCCGGTATCGCGAAGCTCCTCTGCCACGGCAAAGGAAAAGATGCGCAGCGCAAACTTCGTGGCGGAATACGTCGCTTCGTCGTCGAGCGGAAAGCGCCCGGCGAGCGAGGCGATGTTGACGACGGTGCCTGACCCTTGTGTACGCATCGTCGGAAGCGCCAGCCGGGTCAGCACCATCGGGGCCTGGAGATTTACGGCGATGATTTGAAGGACTTCTTCGAGAGGCAAGTTTTCGAATTCACCTCGCGAGTTGCGGCCCGCATTGTTCACCAGCACGTCGATGCTGCCGAAGCGAGAGATGGCTTCTTGCAAGAGATGCTTGCACTCTCCGACGTTCGCGATGTCGGTCGGAACGGACTGCGTGACCTCGGACCCGAGCTCCGAGGAAAGCCTGTCGAGGGCTTCTTTGCTTCGAGCCGCGAGAACGACGCGCGCGCCTTCCTCGACGAACTTCCGCGCGCAGGACTCGCCGATGCCGCTGCTCGCACCGGTGATCACGACTGTCTTGCCTTCGAACCTGCTCATGCGGAAACCTTTCGTGCTTCGAGCATCATCTTGCCGAGGCGCTCGAATGCCTCCGTGACGTTATAGCTGGTCTTGGCGCTCGCGTGCGCAACGTACCAGTCGAGCCGGGCGGCCTCATCCAACTGGGCCTTGTTGAGCGCGAACTCGGACGTCAGGTCGGCCTTGTTGACGAGGAGAATCGACGGACGAGAGCCGATGAACCCGCGCCATTTGACCTGCGCTTCGAGTAGGTGGTCCAGAGTCCGTGGCTTCGTGGCGTCGACGACGAACGCAAGCCCGGAAGCCCCCGAAATGAAGGAGCGATCATATTGACCCCACACTTCGCCGCCGCCGGGATCCCACAGCATCATCTCGAGCGAAACATCCCCGAGCGCGAGCGTACCTTTGAAGATCCCCATCGCGACGTTCGACTCGAAGTCCTCGTCGTACGCGTCCTCCGCGAGGCGGCGCGCCAGACTGGTCTTCCCCACCCCCGGCGCGCCCAACAAGCAGACCTTCCGCCGCAGCCGCATACGAAGCGTACTATACCGATGCTGGCAGCGCGTTCCATGACCGTTTGGGGGACGCCCCCGGGGGTAATTTCGGGACTTCTCTCCCCACCTCGCCCTTTTGCACTAAAGTCCGGCGCATGAGTGAGCAGAAGCAGAAGCTCGAGTTCGGCGGCGTGCCCGGAAACCTGGCGATGATCGTCGGCCTCCCGCTCTTCACCGCCTATCTCTTTTTCGCCGTTCGCTTCAACGACGGCGCGGTCTTGCCAGGCCCAGACGCCGATTGGAAAGGCTTCGCAGAAGCGATGGTGCCGACGTGGCGGGCGGCCCTGATCTACGGAGTGTGGTTCGCGTTCCAGGCGTTGCTTCAAAGGTACGCCCCCGGTCGCGAGGTCCTCGGAACCGAGCTGCCGGATGGGAGCCGCCTTCCCTACCGGATGAACGGGTTCTTCTCGCTCATCGCAACGTTCATCGCGGTCGCCATCCTTCACTGGTCGGGCGTGTTCTCGATACGAGAGCTTTACGACGAGTTCGGCGCGCTGATCAGCGTGATGACCATCTTCGTCTTCATCTTCAGCATCTATCTCTATTCGTACGGCAAGCAGCACGGGCAGGCGCGGCACTTGAGCGGCCGCTTCATTCACGACTTCTGGATGGGAACAGGGCACAACCCGCGGGTGCCGCCAGGACCCGACGGGTTGGACCTCAAGATCTTCTGCGAGGCACGCCCCGGGCTGATTCTGTGGGTGCTGATCAACACGTCTTTCGCGTTCGTGCAGTACGAGAAATACGGCTTCGTCTCGACGTCGATGATCCTCGTGTGGCTATTTCAGATGTTCTACATCGTGGACTACTTCTGGAACGAGGAAGCAATCCTCACGACGATGGACATCAAGCACGAGAACTTCGGCTTCATGCTGGCGTTCGGAGATCTGGCCTGGGTCCCGATGACCTATTCGCTCCAGGCGCACTACCTGATCGACCGCGTGCACCACCTACCGTGGTGGGGCGCGGTGATCATCGTCGCGATCAACATGCTGGGGCTCTACATCTTCCGGGCGGTCAACCTGCAAAAGCACAAGTTCCGCGGCGACCCCGACAACGTCCGTATCTGGGGCAAGAAAGCCGAATACCTCCAGACGGCGCAAGGCGGGAAATTGTTGCTGTCGGGTTTCTGGGGTTGGTCGCGTCACTTCAACTACGTGGGTGACATCTTGATGGCTCTGTCGTGGTCGCTTCCCTGCCTTTTCGACTCGCTTTTGCCGTACTTCTACCCGATCTACTTCGCGATCCTGCTGATTCATCGTGAACGGCGTGACCACAACTTCTGCTCGAAAAAATACGGGACGGACTGGGAACGCTACTGCGAACGAGTCCGCTGGCGAATCATCCCGGGGATCTATTAAGCTTGCCGGGTCATGCCCCGCAGGCCCGTCACGTCCACCGAGGTCGAGCGAGTTACTCGCGCGGGGCGGGAGCACACTCGTGACCTGATCGCGGTCGAGGAGCCGCTCCAAATCCTTCTCGAGCACGGGCCGGCGCACGCGCGCGAAGAGAGCCCGCTCGCGATGACCATGCGCACGCCGGGTCACGACCACGACCTCGTGACCGGCTTTCTCTACGCAGAAGGTGTCATCTCGAGCGCCACCGACTTGGTGAGCATCCGGCACTGCAAGCGCTCGGAGACACCGGACAACGTGGTCCGGGTGGCGCTTCGACAAGACGTCGTGGTGCCTGCCCGGCTGCTCGAACGGAGCCTGACGGTCACCAGCGCTTGCGGCGTCTGCGGGGAGCGCACGGTCGAAGCGCTCTCGAGCGCAGGCTGCCGGCGCGTTCCCCCGACGCCCAGCCTCTTCGAGCCGGACGCCGTCAGAGCTGCGCTCGAGTCTTTGGAAGTCTCCCAGCTTTGGTTCCGCCACACCGGGGGCACCCACGGAGCGGCGCTCTTCGATCGAACCGGCCGCCTCTTGCTTCATCGCGAGGACGTCGGCCGGCACAACGCGCTCGACAAGCTGTTTGGCGCCTGGCTCGCGGATCCGGTTGCACCGGCCCGGCGCTGCTTCGTCGTCGTGAGCAGCCGTGCAAGCTTCGAGCTCGTGCAAAAGACCGTGCGCGCCGGCATTCCCATGCTGGTGGCTATCGGTGCGGCGTCGAGCCTAGCCGTCGAAACCGCCCGGCGTTTCAACGTCGCGCTGGTCGGCTTCGCACGAGAGAACCGCTTCAACGTGTACGCGGGCGGCGAGCGAATCGCGCTCGAAGCCGGCGCCGGTTCTTTCGTCGAAGTCGGAGCTGCCGAATGAGCGAACGAGGTCCGACGAACGCCGAGCCGCCCGAAACCCAAGACGACCTTCGCGTCAGCGAGCCCAAAACCCAAGCCGCTGGCGTGCGCTCGGTCGTATCGACGTTCGTGCACATGCACCGCCACGGCCATTCGATCCCTTCGGCGCTTCGCATCCTCGGCAAGATGAACCAGACGGACGGCTTCGACTGTCCGGGCTGCGCCTGGCCGGATCCCGACGACCGCGCGTCGATGACCGAGTTCTGCGAAAACGGCGCGAAAGCAGCAGCCTGGGAAACCACGCGAAGACGACTCGATTGGCATTTCTTCCAGCGCTACAGCATCGACGAGCTCGCGCAGAAATCAGACCACTGGCTGGGCCAGCAGGGACGTTTCACCGAGCCGCTCATGCTGCGGCCGGGCTCGCGCTTTTACGAGCCGATCTCGTACGCCGAGGGATTTGCGCGCGTGGCGGCCGCACTCCGGGGGCTGGCTTCGCCCGATCAAGCGATCTTCTACACCTCCGGACGAACGAGCAACGAGGCGGCGTTTCTCTATCAGCTCTTCGTGCGCGCCTACGGCACCAACAACCTGCCGGACTGCTCCAACATGTGCCACGAGTCGAGCGGCGTCGGGCTCGGTCAAACCGTTGGCATTGGCAAGGGGTCGGTAACGCTCGAAGACATTCACCAGGCGGACACCATCATCGTGATGGGCCAGAACCCGGGCACCAATCACCCGCGCATGCTGACGGCGCTTCAGACGGCAAAAGCCAACGGCGCAAAGATCATCGCGATCAACCCGCTTCCCGAAGCCGGCCTGATGGGGTTCGTGAATCCGAAGAGCCCGAAGCAGGTCTTGTTCGGTGGCACGCCGATCGCCGACCTGTTTCTGCAGGTGCAGATCAACGGCGACGTCGCCCTGCTGAAGGCGCTGATGTGCCTGCTGCTCGAAGAAGAAGCGCGCGCGCCGGGTAACGTCCTCGATGAAGACTTCATCAGCCTGCACACCGAGGGATTTTCGGAGCTTCGGGCGCACCTTCAGGCGCAAGACGTCGACGCGCTTTCTGCGGCGGCCGGGGTCTCCCGCACGGACCTCGAAGAAGCGGTGAGAATCATCGCGCGCAGCCGAAAGACCATCGTGTGTTGGGCGATGGGCCTCACCCAGCACAAGAACGGCGTCGGAAACGTCCGTGAGATCGTGAACTTCCTCTTGATGCGCGGGAGCATCGGCATTCCCGGCGCCGGCACGTGCCCGGTGCGAGGCCACAGCAACGTGCAGGGCGACCGCACGATGGGCATTCACGATCGCCCGTCGCAGGCCTTTCTCGATCGCATTCAACAGGTGTTCGGGTTCGATCCGCCGCGCGAGCACGGCTTCAACACCGTCGAAGCGATCCAAGCGATGCTCGACGGGCGCGCCAAGCTCTTCTTCGCGATGGGCGGGAACTTCCTCCAGGCTACGCCCGACACGCAGCGCACCGCCCAAGCGCTCGAACGCTGCAACATGCTCGTGCACGTCAGCACGAAGCTCAATCGGAGCCATCTCCTTCACAACAAGTGGTCGATCATCCTGCCCTGCCTCGCACGCTCCGAAATCGACAGCCAGGCGTACGGAGAGCAGTTCGTCACCGTCGAAAACTCGATGGGCGTGGTCCACTCCTCGCGCGGCCGTCTCAAGCCGGCGCACCCCGGGCTCTACAGCGAGCCGGCCATCGTCGCCTGGCTCGCCGAAAAAGTCCTCGGCCCCGAAACCCCCGTGGGCTGGTGTTGGCTTCTCGAAGACTACGACCGCATTCGCGATCTCATCGCCAAGACCATCCCGCACTTCGAAGACTTCAACAAACGGGTGCGCAAGCCGGGGGGCTTTCATCTCTACAACGGCGCCCGCGAGCGCAAGTTCCACACGGACGGCGGCAAGGCCAAGTTCACGATCAACGAAGCGCCGGATTTGTCCCTGCCGGAAGGCGCGTTCCGCATGATGACGATGCGCACCCACGACCAGTACAACACCACCGTCTACGGTCACGACGATCGCTACCGGGGCATCCAAGGCGGCCGCCGCGTCGTGTTCATCAACGAAGCGGACATGAAAGACGGCGGCCTGTCCCGAGGCGATCTCGTCGACCTCGAGAACGACCACGGCGGCAAGCTCCGCGTCGCGCCGCGCTTCACCGTCGTCCCCTACCCGATCCCCCGCGGGTGCATCGGCACGTATTTTCCCGAAGCCAACGTCCTCGTCCCACTCGAGCGCTACGCCGACGGGAGCTTCACCCCGGCTTCGAAAGACGTCGTCGTGCGCCTCGCACCGAGCGGCTAGAGCCGGCGGAGCACCTCGTCGGCCGCGCGCTCCCCGGACTGAAGCGCGCCCTCCATGTAGCCGATCCACTCCGTGGCCGTCTCCGCGCCGGCCCAATGAATGCGCCCTTCCGGCTTTCGGAGGTGCGCAAACGAATGCGTCAGCACCCCGGGGGGCAGCCCTCCGGCCGGCCCGCCGCGCGACCACGCCTCCATGCCCCAGTCGAGCTCGCGGTAATCGGTGTACGACTGCGCGCTCTCGCCAAAGTAGCGCGCCAGCGCAGCGGTCACGCGACGCTGCCGATCGGCAAGAGGCTGCGACGACCACTGCCGCGCTTGACTTCCGGCGACGAACCCGACCAGCGCCGGCTGCCGATCGTCGTGTGACGATGCGTCGTACACCACGCTGAGCGGTCCATCCGAGCTGACGGCCTCTCCCGAAAAGCCTGCCTCGCGCCAAAACGCATGCTCGTACGTGACGAGCACCTTGACCACGGCTCCCATCGCATGGCGCTGCATGAGCTGATCGCGTCCGACCGACACCGGCGGCTGGTACTCGATGCGCCCGGCGAGCGTCGGCGGCACCGCCACCACCGCATACCGGCCGCCGACCGTGCGCGCGTCGGAGACCGCATCGACGCCCTCCCGGCTCTGCACGAGCCTCCGTACCGGCGTCGAAAGCACCACCGCGTCCCCGAGCTCCTTCGCCACCGCAAGCGAAATCGCCTGCGCGCCGCCTACGATGCCGTCCTGCTGCGCCCCGCCCCGCGCTTCGGTGAGATTGAGAATCCCTCCGCCGGCGTTGATGTACATCAAGAAGTAGAGCGCCGAGAGGTCGCGCGGCTCGGCGCCGAAAATCGAGCGTACCGTGGCATCCATGACCGAGTTGATCTTCGCGGACTTCACGATCCGCGACCTCCACGTCTCGAGCGTCTCCCCGTCGAGCGTCTCGGCCCCCTCGGCGGTCATCGGCGAAGTCGGCTCGACCCGCTTTCGCACGCGCTTCACGTAGCTGAGCGCGCCGGTCATCTGAATCAGGTTCGGCACCGACATCGACGCGATGGAGCGCTTGTAGCTCGACACCTTGCCTTCGACCTCCAGAACCTTCTTCCCCTCGGTGCGGTTCGGTGTCGTCTTCAGCCCGAGCTCGTCGCAAAGCGCATGCACACGCTGCTGCTCGGGCCCAATCCACTGCGCCCCGAGGTCGAATGCTCCGTTTCCAATCGTCTCGGTGAGTGTCCTGCCCCCGACGCGATCTCGCGCCTCGACCACCGCCACCGAAGCCCCTCCCGCTCGGAGCTTCCGCGCAGCGGTAAGCCCAGCCAGCCCGGCCCCCACGACCACGACGTCCACCCGCTCACCCATCGCGAGGGTTATAGTCTCGCTTCGGGGGTTACTCAATTCTGATGATTCGGGGCCGGGGAAGCACTCGGCTTTTCCGCGGCGGCCTGCCCGGCTCGAACTTCTGCTCGACGACGAAGAGCTCGTCCCGGTCGGGAAGCTCGAAACGGTGCGAAGTGCGGCGCGGCAAGAGCTCGGGATGCTCCGCGGCGTCGAGCTCGACGAGGTATTCCGTACCTGGAAGCGCAGACCTCGAGAAGTGCGCGACTCCGTCTCGATTGGTGCGCTCGACGACGTCGCCGTCGAGACGAATCGGTATACCCGGTGCACCAATCGCTCTGACGATGAAGACGGCACGCCTCCGTGCGGGACGGCAGGTCAACTCGAGCTCGAGACCCGAGTGAGCATCTTCACCCGTGTAGCTCAGGAGTCGGAGGACCGAGGGACGGTCGGGCTGCCTGTAGCCCTCGGGACAAATCGGCTCGAGTCGCACCTCGCGGCGAAGCGAGCTCGCGAGCTCGATTCGAAGTAGTCCGGCGCGATCCGTCCGCCCCGCCAAGTCGCCGTCGACCCGAACCGGCACGCCGCTCAACGGAACGCTTCGATCCGCTCGGACGGAAATCGTCACGTCGATGAGCTTCGTCGAGCCGGCGGCGCGGTCGCACGCGACGCAGGCGAACAGGCTAGCCATCCCGAGGATCAGTCTCACTAGGGGCATGAAGGCCCGCTCGATTCATGACTTGCTGAGCACCGAAGCTTCGACTCGAGGATCGTGACCACGTCTGAAAACACAGATTCCTGAGGGGCGACCCGAACCAGCTCCCTGTAGAGCGCCAACGACCCGCGGTAGTCGTTCGCAAGCAGTGCAGATA
>JAHELW010000249.1 GCA_024643985.1 Myxococcales bacterium
CTGCGAGTCGGCGCTCTTGTGCGGCTCGCCGGCCGTCTGCTGCGACATCGGCGACGAATGCTTCGAAGGTGCATGCACCCCGTCGTGCGCTTCTGGGATTCGCTGCGGAAGTGACGGCCTGGTGTGCTGCGATGCGGGGGACGTGTGTCTCGCCAGCGCGTGCGCAACACCGGGAGCGGCCTGCACCGACAGCTTCGACTGCCCCGAGGGTCATTTCTGCGAGCCGACGCTCGATCAATGCCTCCCGCAGCCGACCGGCCCGCTGTGTGAGGTCCGCCCCGAATCCGTCACCTTCGAGCCGACCGTGGAGTGGCATTGGGAAGGTTGGAGCGGCGACGATCGCTATCGTCAGGTTCAATCGACACCTGCTATCGCCGACGTCGACGCGGATGGTTTTCCAGAAGTAGTCACGGTCGCGTATCGAAGCACCAGCAACAACATGCTGATCGTGCTCAACGGCGAGGACGGAAGCGAGAATCTCATGATCCCCGACTCCACGTACAACGTTCGATGGGGAACGGGGGCCGCGGTCGGAAACCTCGACTCGGACGCGGAGCTCGAGATCGTCTTCATGACGATCGATCGGACACTCGTGGTCATCGAGCACGACGGAGCGGAGAAGTGGACCGCGGACGTCAGCTTGGGCGCCAAGCAGGGCTATCCCGCACTCGCCAACCTAGACGCGGATCCCGAGGCGGAAGTCGTGATCGGCGGCAAGTGGTTCGACAACGACGGAACCCCCCTGCAGGACCAGGGCTGGCTCGGCTGCAATGGGGAATGGTGCATCACCGCCGTGGCGGACTTCACCGGAGACGGCAGGCTCGACGTCGTGAGCGGCAACCGCGTCTACGAGGCGGATGGCACGCTCGTCTGGGAGAATACGGAAGCGCCCGACGGGTTCGTCGCGGTCGCGGACATGACGCGAGACGGCAACCCCGACGTCGTCAGCATAAGCGGCGGCAACGCGAGAGTCCTGAGCGGAGTGGATGGCGCCTTGGTTTTCGGCCCGATCGCGATCCCCGGAGGAGGCACGGGCGGAGCACCGACCGTTGCAGACTTCGACGGTGACGGGAGACCCGAGTTCGCAGCAGCCGGCCGCGGCTACTACGCGGTCTACGATCTCGACTGCGCCGGAGACCCGGTGCCGATGGAGCTCTGCGCGACCGGACGGACGGACGGAATTCTCTGGTCGATCGAGGTGCAAGACCTCTCGTCCAGTGTGACGGGATCGAGCGTTTTCGATTTCGAGGGCGATGGCAAAGCCGAAGTCGTCTACAACGACGAATGTCATCTCTACATCTTGTCGGGCGAAGACGGGACGGAGCTCTTGAAGAAAGAGAACTCGTCCCGAACAGCCGCGGAGTATCCGCTGATCGTCGACGTGGACGCCGATGGCAACTCCGAGTTCATCGTGCCCGCTAACGACGACCAGATCGTTCGCGACGGTTGCGCGGTCGGAACGCACGGCCTGCTCGCCTTCGGCGACATGAACGACAAATGGGTGCGTACCCGTGGGGTGTGGAACCAGCACACCTACCACGTCACCAACGTCGAAGCTTCGGGCGCGATTCCGGCTCGAGAGCAGGACAGCTGGTCCGGAGCAGGCCTGAACAACTACAGGCAGAACGTCCAAGGTGAGGGCGTATTCAACGCGCCGGACCTCTCGGTCGCGGGTCTGTCGATCAACGCGAGCTCGTGTCCGACCTCAATCGGCGTTCAGGCGCAGATCGCAAACACCGGCTCGCTCGGAGTCGAATCCGGCGTGCCGGTAGGCTTCTACGAGGGAGTCCCGCCCGACGGCTCGCTGCTGGGATTCGAGCAGACCACGGTCGCGCTGCTTCCCGGACAGAGCGAGACGCTCGTGGTGGATTTCATCCCGGCGGAGGGCGACCTCGGGCCGTGGGACTTCTACGTGACCGTGGACGACGAGGCGGCCGGTCTTTCACTGGCCCTCGAGTGCGGGGAAGACAACAACCAGGGAAGCGTAGGCGCGGCGAGGTGTGTCCTCGTTCAATAGCAGATCGACGGCAGGAACCCGTGATAGGCTGAGCGGCAGATGGTGGAATCGATCGGAGTCTGCGAGAAGCACGAGCTTCCACTCGATCGGAACGGCGAATGTGAGCTGTGTCGACTGAGCAGCATGCCCTCCAAAGCGCCGCCCGAGCGGAGCCCTTGGTGGGCGCTGATCATACCTGTCCTGATCCTGCTCGCGGTAGCACTGTGGACCTACGCATCGCTCGGCTCCGATCCGGAAGCTGCGCCACCCCAGGGGGTCCCGCCGGAAGCGGCCGAGCCGGCGCCGCAGCAACCACCTGCAGTGGAGCCCGTCGAAGCGGCCCCGCCCGAGCGCGTGCCACCCCGATCGTCTCCGCCGAGCCCGGAGGAGATCCCGGTGCCCGACGATTTCGCCGAGTGAAAGCCGAGTTGAAATCAGCGCCTCGACGAGTGTGTGACATCCGGGTGACGGGCCTTGCGCGTTGTTTGCTTCCCCGCACCGATTGCCGATAATCGTGTGTATGGGGGACTGGCCGAGATTGAAGGGACCACCGGTTGGGGTCGGGCTGAGGTTCGACGTGTCGATGTGGCCTCTGGCGATCATCCAGATGCCTCCCGTGATGACCGAGGCGGACATCGCATACATGCAGGAGTGCTACGAGCATGTCTTCGCGGCTCCCACGCGACACGCGCTGATCGTCGACACCACGACGATCGTCCGCGTCCCGGACGCTGCGCTTCGTCGCAAGGTCAAGGCATTCGAGGACAGCACGCGTCAGGCGGCTGCGGCAAAGAACATCGGTAGCGCGGTGATCATTCAGAGCGCGATCGTCCGTGGCGCGTACACGGCTCTGCGGTGGATGTCTCCGCAGCCGGCCCCAAACCGTGCCTTTGCCGACATCGTCGACGCGGCGCGATGGTGCATTCGCGGCATCGAGGAGGACGGGCAGGTGGTCCCGGTCGCGGCGTACCGGCTCGCTGACCTTGCCGACCGAGCGGCCGTCGGCTGAGCCAATGCCGGCCGCTTGGCTGGTTTTGTGGGAATTCGTTGCCCTGCGGGCACGGTATTCGATAGGCTGAGAGGGTGGTGGAACGCCCCGGGATAGGTGCGCGGCCGGCCGACGTGGGCCTCGAGTTCGACGTGTCGATGTGGCCACTCGTGCACGTGACGATGCCGCCCGAGATGCACGATTCGGACTTGGTGTACCTGCAGGAATCGTACGAGCACGTTTTCGCAGCACCGACACGGCACGCCCTGATCGTCGACACCACCACGCTCGAGAAAATCCCCGACGCGGGCCTTCGACGGCAAATGAAGGCGTTCGAAGACGGGCGTCGGCCGATCATCCGGGAAAAGAACATCGGCAGCGCAATCGTCTTGTCGAATGCCTTGGTCCGGGGCGCGTACACGGCGCTTCGATGGATCTCTCCGCAGCCCGCTCCAAACAAGGCGTTCTCGAACG
>JAHELW010000250.1 GCA_024643985.1 Myxococcales bacterium
TGCTTGGCGGCGTTTTCGGTGGCTAGGGCCGAGTTGCGGAGACGTTCTTCGTCGCGGTCCCAGCGGTCGACTTTGCCGTCGCCGTCGATGTCGGTGCCGACTCGCACGGTGCGGCCGTCCGCGAAGTACTCCCAGCGATCGGGCTGCCACGCGGCGACGGTGCTCCGCCTGTTCATGTCTCGCTCCGCGCGGACGGGCACGCCTGACTCGTAGAAGATCTTGGTGTCGATCACGCCGTCGCCGCTCGTGTCGACCTCACGTCGGACGATGCGGCCGTTGGTGAAGTGGATGACCTCGTCGATTCGTCCGTCGAAATCGCGGTCGGCCTCTTCACGCATCGGGCGGCCCTCGTCGTTGTAGAGCCGCACCACGTCTTTTCGCCGATCCCCGTTGAGATCGGCCTCACGGCAGACCAAAACCAGGCGCTTCAGGCTCCCTTCGCCCATGGTTTTGAAGAGCTTTCGCACGTCCGGGGTCGTGTCTCCCGAGGTGTCGTACTCGGTCACCTCGTACCCCGGGCCGTCCGGCATGCAGCGACCTGCATCGACGACTTCGCCGCCGCTCGTGGAATCGGTGTTGGCGGAACCCGGGCTCGTCACCGGCTCCGGTGCCTTCGAGCCGCAGCCGACCCACGCGGCACAGCAGAGAAGAAGTGTGAATCGTTTCATAGTCGGCTCCTCCCCAGGAGCGCTGCGACCTCGTTCTGCGTCGCGCTCTCACAGCGCAGCACGTCGTCCGCCGGGCCCAAGCTCTGAAGCGGCATCTCGTGACTGCGGTCGGGCTTGCCATCGCGGTTGTCGTCGTATCGTGTCAGCACGAGCTTTCCGTTGCGGAAGGAGTCCCATCGATCGACGCGCCCGTCGTTGTTCTCATCGTATTCAGCTTCGGTCATGACGCCCTCGGCGTAGCGCTCCCAGACGTCGACCTTTCCGTCGCGCTGGCTGTCGCGTTCCGCTTTTGCGACCCATCCGGCGCTGCACCATAGCCAGGTATCAATCGTGTTATCAAAATTCGTGTCGAGCTCTTTCCGAACGAGCTCCCCGTTTTCGTAGAAAGCAAGCTGGTCGAGCTTTCCGTCGAAGTCGAAGTCGTAGCGCTCTTGCGCGACGCCCACCCCGTCCTCCTCGTAGAAGCGCTCTACGTCGAATTTGCCGTCAAAGTTCATATCGGCACGCGTGCAATAGAGACGGTCGCCGCGTTTCACGTGTTCAATATCGGCACGCCCGTCTTCGTTAACATCGGTCGCGGTGACCCGATTCCCTCCGCACTCTCCGATTCCGCTGAGGGAACCCTTCGGAAGCGTCGTCGACGCCGCGCCGCCTTTGCTGCAGCCGAAGGCACCGAGGCACACCAAAACGGCGAGCCCTGCAGAGCCATGCGCGAAAATGCTCATGTTTGCGGTCACTTCTGTGGTTCCCCCGGGGGAGTGGACCCCTAAATAATAGGGCCGATCCCGCCCCTCCGGCAAGTCCACGGCAGGCCAGATTGACAATATATATGGTGCCATGTAGCTTCATGCCACTTTCTGAGGTCCGAATGGCGCGCAAAAAGATCTCGACGACCGTTTACATCACACCCGAGCAAAACGAACGCCTCAAGCTCTTGCATGAGCGTACGAAAGTGCCGGTTGCCGTATACATCCGCGAAGGGATCGATCTGGTGCTGGATCGGCATCAAGACGAGCTTCCAGGGCAGATGACGCTCGAGGCCGCGCCCGCGAAGAAAAAAGGTTAGCTGCGCCACGTTGCTGGGGGCGAAGCGCGAGGCTAGACCGGTCGCACTTTGGCGCAAGATCTCGAGCACATCCGCAACTTCTGCATCATCGCGCACATCGATCACGGTAAGAGCACGCTTGCGGACCGCTTCTTGGACGTGACCGGGGCGATCTCGGCGCGCGAGCAGAAATCTCAGCTGCTCGACAGGATGGAGCTCGAGCAGGAGCGCGGGATCACGATCAAGGCCCAAGGGGTACGGCTTCCGTACGAGGCGGACGACGGGGAAACGTATCAATTGAACCTCATCGATACGCCTGGCCACGTGGACTTCAGCTACGAGGTCTCCCGCTCGCTCGCGGCGTGTGACGGGGCGCTCTTGGTGGTCGACGCGACCCAAGGCGTCGAGGCGCAAACCCTGGCGAACGTCTACCTCGCGGTCGAAAACGACCTCGAGATCATTCCGGTGTTCAACAAGGTCGACCTACCGAGCGCCGACGTCGAGCGGGTGAAGCGCGAGGTCGAGGAGGTCGTGGGCCTCGATTGCTCCGAGGTCCTCGCTTGTAGCGCGAAGACCGGCGAAGGAGTGCGCGAAATCCTCGAAGCGGTGGTCAAACGGGTGCCGCCCCCCGCCGCGGACGATCTGGGGACGCTCCGCGCGCTGATCTTCGACAGCTGGTATGACAGCTATCGGGGCGCGGTCTGCATGGTGCGCATCAAGGACGGGACCGTGCGCAAGGGCGACAAGGTGCGTCTCATGGCCACGGGCGCCGAGTACGAGGTGACCGAGCTCGGGGTGTACACGCCGTTTCAGCAGGAGCTCGACCATCTCGGCCCAGGTGAAGTCGGATATCTGGCCGCCAGCATCAAGTCGCTCCAGGACGCCAAGGTCGGTGACACGATCACGCTCGCCAAGAAGCAGGCGACGGAGCCGTTGGCCGGCTTCAAAGAAGTGAAGCCCATGGTGTTCTGCGGGATCTTCCCGACGGACAGCGACCAATACACCGAGCTCCGAGACGCGCTCGAAAAGCTCAACTTGAACGACGCGGCGTTCATGTTCGAGCCCGAGACTTCGGACGCGCTCGGGTTTGGATTCCGGTGCGGCTTCCTCGGTCTTCTTCACATGGAGATCATTCAGGAGCGGCTGGAGCGTGAATACGACATCGGGCTCATCACCACCGCGCCGAGCGTGGTCTACCGTGTCCACACCGATCAGGAGACACGGGAGATCGACAACCCGTCCCAGATTCCGGACGGGCGCGTCCGCGTCGAAGAGCCCTATTTCAACGTCTCGATTCACGTGCCCGCGGAGTTCGTGGGCGCCGTCATCAAGCTATGCCAGGATCGCCGAGGCGAGCAGCAGGGCATTCAGTATGCCTCGACCGATCGCGTGATCATCACGTACCTGATGCCGCTTGCCGAGGTGCTTTTCGACTTCTTCGACAAGCTCAAGAGCGCGACCCGAGGCTATGCTTCGATGGACTACGAGCTCGCGGGGTACCGAGAAAACCCCCTCGTCCGGCTCGACATGCTCCTGAACGGCAACAAAGTCGATGCCCTGAGCGCCGTGGTGCACAAGGACAAGGCTTATTACCTGGGCCGCGCGCTTGCAGCAAAGCTCAAGAAGATCGTTCCGCGCCAGCAGTACGAAGTGATCATTCAGGCTGCCATCGGCTCGAAGGTCATCTCGCGCGAAACCGTCCGCGCGCTACGAAAAGACGTCACCGCCAAG
>JAHELW010000081.1 GCA_024643985.1 Myxococcales bacterium
GGCCATGGCGGCCGCTCCTACGATCGGCTCGATCCAAGGAGTTTCGCCGTCCCACATCCGGCTCCCGTCCTGCGTATACGGATAGGGTTTGCTCACCTCTTCGGAAAAGAAGATCGAGTCCGGGAGCACCACGGCATGATACCCGAGCTTTTCCGCTTCCTGCGCGACGGGGATGTAATGCTCGGGCGGCGCCATCGCGATCGACACGCTGAACTTCATCGCGCGGAGGGTAGCACAGGCGCCCTTGCGGCAAAGCCGGTCTGCGCTGCGAAGACGCCCGCCGTCGTCGACGGAGGCACCCGCCCCGCTAGGCTCGGTCGCGTGGAATTCGTGTCCCGATGACCCTCGTGACGTTGAGCCATGCGAGCATGCGCGCCGAAAGCAAGGGTTTGCCGGTGTTCATGAAGGCGACGCTGATGTCACGATCCGGATCCGCCCAACCGAGCACGTTGGTGAAGCCCAGGTGCCCGAATGCATTGGCGGTCTTCGGTCCGTAGAAGCCAAACGAGCGAAGCCCGAGCATGAAACCCATGGACAAGGGGATGGGCATCATCAGGACGCGGTCTACTTGGCCTGTGACTTGAGGCTCCGTAGCGCGAGCAATGGTCCTCTGGTCGAAGATGCGGGCGTCTTCGTAGCTCCCCCCGCAGAGAAGCATCTCGAAGAACCTCGAAATCTCTTCGGGTGTCGCGATGATGTTCCCCGCCGGCACGACCGCCGTTCGAAACCTCGGGTCGTTGCCGAGGTCGACGAGCTCACGCATCGAGGCCCCGAAGGCGATCTTGACGAGATTCTTGTACGGCCAGGTTGGCGTGGGTCCGGTAAAGGCATCGAGGGCCACGCGATCCAGCTGGTGCGAGTCCACCCCGAACTTGAAGTGCTTCATCTTGAGCGGCCGGCGAATCCGCTCTGTGAGGAACCTCTGAATGTCTTGCCCGCTCACGCGCCGTATGAGCTCGCCCAGAATGAAGCCGCTCGTGATCGCCTGGTAGGCCTGAACGCTCCCGGGACGATGGGTGGGCTCCAAATCGCAGAAGGCCCGGACGATTTCGTCCGACTGACTGAGGAGGTCGAGATCGATGACTTCCTGGGGCGTAGCCGGGATTCCGGCACGGTGGGTCAGCACGTCGCGAATCGTGATGCTGTGCTTTCGCCGCTTTGCAAATTCGGGGATGAACGTGGCCACGGGCTCGTCCACGTGGAGCTGGTCCTCCTGCTGGAGGAGGTGAATCAGCATGGCCGTGATCGTCTTCGACCCCGAAAAGAAGTTGAAAAGAGTGTCCGGACTGGCCTTTACGAGCTCCGTGCCTTCAGGATCTTGAGGGCTGTTGCCGCGCATGTGGCCGATTGCGCGGTCGAGGATGATCTCGCCGCGGCGGCGAATGCAGAGCGCAATCGCCGGGTGGAGCCCGGTCTTGTAGAAGCGCACCACCGCGCTCCAAATCGCCTCGACGTCCTCCGTTCGAAGCCCTACCCCGCGCGGGTCGACTTCGCGATGGCTCTTCGTCGTCACTTCCTCGGGATCGAACACCTCGACGGTGACCGGTAGGATGTCTTTGAGGCGGGGCCGCTGCATCAGCCTCCTCGCTCGTATCCGAGGTTCGGCTGAAGCCAGCGCTCGGCATCCGCGATGCTGACGCCCTTCCTCTTGGCGTAGTCCTCGACCTGATCGCGATCGATTGGACCCACTGCGAAGTATCGGGCTTTCGGGTGCCCGAGATAGATCCCACTCACGCTCGAGGCCGGATTCATCGCGAAGTGCTCGGTCAACGAGATGCCGATCTCGTCCGCGTCGAGAAGCTTCCATAGGGCTTGCTTTTCGGTGTGGTCCGGGCACGCGGGATAGCCGAAGGCGGGCCGAATGCCGCGATACTTTTCCGCGATCAGCTCCTCTTTGGCGAAGCCGTCTTCGGGCTCGTAGCCGCACTCGCGGCGCGCCCGCTCATGAAGCAGCTCGGCGAAAGCCTCTGCCAACCGGTCGGCCAGCGCCTTCACCATGATCGAGTTGTAGTCGTCGTGATCGCGCTCGAAGCGCCCGGCAAGCTCAGCGGCACCGATGCCGGTCGTCACCGCGAACGCGCCAATGTAGTCTGGAACGCCTGCCCCGACGGGGGCCACGAAATCCGAGAGGCAGAAGTAGGGTTGCTCGTTCGGCTTCACGGCCTGCTGGCGAAGCATGTGAAAGCGCAGTCGCTCCTCGTCTCGCGCCTCATTGCTCCACACGACGAGGTCGTCACCGTCGCGGTTGGCCGGCCAAAAACCGTAGACGCCGCGCGGGCTCAACAGCTTCTCGCGAATGATTCGATCGAGGAGCGCGCGGCCGTGCTCGTAGAGCTCTCGCGCCGCCTCGCCGTGCTTCTCGTGCTCGAGGATCTTTGGAAACTTCCCCTTGAGCTCCCAAGCGGAAAAGAAGAAGGTCCAGTCGATGTAGCGCGAGATCTCCTCGAGGCTCACGTCGTCGACGACCCGCCGCCCTCGAAACGCCGGCTCTGCGACGTCTTCCGCGCGCCATTCGATCTGAACGCCGTTTTCGCGCGCGATGTCGAGGGAGATCAGCTCTCGATTCTGCCGGTGCTCGAAGAGCTTGCGCGACTTCTCCTGCTCGTCGCGATTCTTCGCATCGAAGGCCGGTCGACGATCCTCGCTCAACAGGTTGGAGACGACGTTGACGACGCGCGACGCATCGAGCACGTGAACCGTGCTGCCCTGGTAGGCCGGCGCGATCTTCACGGCCGTATGCGCCCGGCTGGTCGTCGCACCGCCGATGAGTAGAGGCTGGTCGAGCTCGCGCCGCTGCATCTCCGAGGCGACGTACACCATTTCGTCGAGCGACGGCGTGATGAGCCCGCTCAGGCCGACGATGTCGCACTTCTCCTCGATCGCCTTGTCGAGAATCTGCTCGGCAGGAACCATCACGCCGAGGTCGACGACCTCGTAGTTGTTGCAACCAAGCACCACTCCGACGATGTTCTTTCCGATGTCGTGCACGTCGCCCTTGACGGTCGCGAGCAGCACCTTGCCCTGCGCCGAGCTGTCGACCTTCTCGTCCTCCATGAAGGGTTCGAGATGCGCAACCGCCTTCTTCATGACGCGAGCGCTCTTGACCACCTGGGGCAAGAACATCTTGCCGGCCCCGAACAGATCGCCGACGACCGACATGCCCCTCATCAGCGGTCCCTCGATGACGTCGAGCGGACGGTCGTACGCGAGCCGGGCCTCTTCGGTGTCCTCGATCACGAACTCGACCACCCCGTTGACGAGCGCGTGCTCCAAGCGCTTCTCGACGGGCGCCTCTCGCCAGGAAAGATCGTGCGTCTGGCGCTTGCCCTTGCCTTTGACGGTTTCCGCGAGCGCAACCAAACGCTCCGTCGCGTCCGCCCGTCGATTGAACAAGACGTCTTCGACGCGCTCGAGCAGCTCTTCCGGGATCTCTTCGTAAACCTCGAGCTGTCCGGCGTTGACGATGCCCATGTCCATGCCCGCCGTAATCGCATGATAGAGAAAGGCGGAGTGCATCGCTTCGCGGACCCGATTGTTCCCGCGAAACGAGAAGCTCAGGTTGCTCACGCCGCCGCTGACGAGCGCGCCAGGACACCGCTCTTTGATCTGCTTCGTCGCCTCGATGAAGTTGATGGCGTACTCGTTGTGCTCTTCGATGCCCGTCGCGACGGCGAAGACGTTGGGATCGAAGACGATGTCCGTCGGCGCAAAGCCCGCGTGTTCGACGAGAAGGCGGTACGCACTCGCGCAGATCTCCACCTTCCGCTCGATCGTCTCCGCCTGGCCCTGCTCGTCGAACGCCATGACGACGGCGCCAGCGCCATATCGCCGCACGAGCCGGGCTTTTGCGAGAAAGTCCTCTTCGCCCTCTTTGAGGCTAATCGAGTTGACGAGCGCTTTGCCCTGCACGCACTTCAAGCCTGCTTCGAGGATGCTCCACTTGGAGCTGTCGATCATGATCGGCACGCGTGAGATTTCAGGCTCGGCGCCGATCAGGTTGAGAAAGGTCGTCATGGCGAGCTCGGAATCGAGCATGCCCTCGTCCATGTTGACGTCGATGATGTTGGCGCCGCTGCGAACCTGCTGAAGAGCTACCGAAACCGCCTCAGGATAGTCGCCCTCGGTGATCAGGCGCCGAAACTTGGCCGACCCCGTGACGTTGGTTCGCTCGCCGACGACGATGAAGCTCGACTCGGGCCGAATCACCAGAGGCTCGAGCCCGCTGAAAACGGGAAAACCGTCTCCTCGCGCCCGCTCCGGACGCGGCCGAACGTCAGCAACCGCCTCTGCGACGGCCCGAATGTGGTCCGGCGTCGTGCCGCAGCACCCGCCGATCAGGTTGACCATGCCGTCGACGGCAAACCCGCGCAGAAGCTCTGCCATCTCTTCAGGCGTTTGATCGTATCCCCCGAAGGCATTCGGAAGGCCCGCGTTCGGATAGCAATGCACGTAGCAATCCGCGACGTCGGCGAGCTCCTTGAGAAACGGCCGCATCTCTGCGGCTCCGAGCGAGCAATTGATGCCGACCGCGAGCGGGTTGGCGTGCTCGATCGACACGTAGAACGCCTCGACGGTTTGTCCCGACAGCGTCCTCCCGCTCTTGTCGACGATCGTCACGGAAAGCACGATCGGAAGGCGCACGCCTTTTTCGTCGAAGACGTCGTCGATCCCACAAAGTGCGGCCTTCGCGTTGAGGGTGTCGAAAATCGTCTCGACCAGGAGCAAGTCGCTTCCGCCGTCCACTAAGCCTCGCACCTGCTCCGCATACGCTGCGCGCGCCTCGTCGAAGGTGAGGGCTCGAAACCCCGGATCGTTCACGTCCGGGCTGAGGCTCAGGGTCTTGTTGAGGGGGCCGATCGCGCCCGCGACGAAGCGAGGTCCGTCGCCACGGCCCGCGGTGGCCTCTTTCGCGAGTCGTGCCGCCACCACGTTGAGGTCGTACACGACGTCTTGAAGCTCGTAGTCGGCCTGAGAAAAGGCGTTCGCATTGAACGTGTTGGTCTCGATGATGTCGGCACCCGCATCGAGATACGCTTCGTGAATCCCCCGAATCACGTCCGGCCGCGTGAGAACCAAGAGATCGTTGTTGCCCTGAAGGCTTCCAGGGTGGTCGACGAAGCGCTCGCCTCGAAAATCGGCTTCCCCGAGACCTGCGCGCTGGATCATCGTTCCCATGGCGCCGTCGAAGAACGCGATGCGTTGGTCTAGAAGCTTCCGAAGCTGCGTGCTCGCGTCGTCACTCATGATCGTTGAATCTCAATCTTAGGAACTCGCGCTATGACCCGAAAATCGGACCCACGCCTCTAGGGGCGGCGGCGCGAATGCACAACTGTTATAATCCTGATGGGTTAATGTAAAATGCTTAGACTGGTGTCCCCGCCATGAACTCCGACAAATTGGCCTTCGGAACCGCATGGGTTCGCTTCCTGTTGGCGGCCTGTGGGATCTGGCTCGTCCCCATGCTCTATCCTGCCATGGCTGCGCATCGGTGGGTATTCATCGCCTACGCGGGGGTGGCGATGGTCGAGCAGTTTCTGATCTGGCGCGACATCGGCGGTGCGTGGCGACCGTTTCTCGGGGGCGTTCTCGACATGGCGCTTCTGACGTTCATCGTGCAGCGCGTGGGCTCGTCCCGCACCGTGATCGTGGCGCTCTATTTCGTGGCCGCCGTGGTGAATTCGTTGGTGGTCACGCCGAGAATGGGGCTCCTGCTCTCGAGCATCGGCGCATCGATGTACACCGCCGCCGTCATCGGCGAGGTGCGCGGAGCCCTTCCCTACGCTCCCGACGGACCGACGTGGATGCAAACGCGTCGTCCCGACGCCATCGAAGGCTTTTTGCAGTCCCTCTTGGTGACCTTTCTGCTCGTGTTCGGGACGGCGATCGTCGCGAGCCTCGTGCGGAAGATCAACGAGCGTGAAGTCCAGCTCGTCGTCGCAAACGAGCGGCTTGCCGAGCTATCGCGGCAGGATCCGCTGACGAAGCTTTGGAACCGGCGCCACATCCTGAGCCACATCGAGCAAGGCCTCGCCTGGCTCAACCGTGGCCGTCCCATGGCGGTCGTGATGATCGACCTCGACCAGTTCAAGCGGGTGAACGACACCCACGGGCATCTAGAAGGCGACCAGGTGCTCCAGAGCGTGGCGGAGGCGCTCCAGCGTTCCACCCGAGAAGTCGACGTCGCAGGCCGGTATGGCGGTGACGAATTCGTCGTCGTTCTCGCGGACACGAACCAAGAGGAGGGCCGAATCGCGGGAAACCGCTTCGTGGCGGCAATTCGGGAGGTCGGAATGAAGTTCGACGTGTCGCACCCCGTGACCGCGAGTGCGGGGCTGAGCATTGCGCGTCCCGGCGATACCGTGGCCAGCGTCTTGAAGCGGGCCGACGATTTCGCATATTCCGCAAAGAGCAAAGGCGGAAACCGCCTCTGCGGCTGAGAAATGACCGAAAACGTGCTCATCGCCGGATGCGGCGACGTAGGAAACGCTCTTGCAGCCCGCCTGCTTGCGGAGAGCTGCAAGGTCTGGGGCGTGCGCAGGCGCGTCGATGCGCTCGCGCCGGGCGTCGAGCCTTGGCGCGTCGATCTTCGCGACCTCGGCGACGCGGCGCCACCGGCGCGCTTCGACTACGTGTTTTACACGGCAAGCGCCGACCGTCGCGACGAGCAGGCCTATCGCGCGATCTACGTCGAAGCATTGGAGAAACTGCTCCAACGACTGCGCGACGCGGGATCTTCGATGAAGCGGGTGCTATTCACCTCGAGCACGGCCGTCTATGGACAGGCTGGTGGCGAGTGGGTCGATGAAGCCTCGGCGACCGAGCCGTCCGGCTTCAACGGTCGCATCCTGCTCGAAGCCGAAAAGGTCGTGGACGCGGCGCCCGAGCGAGGCATCAACGTGCGGCTGTCCGGGATTTACGGTCCCGGTCGGACCAGGCTGGTTCGAAAGGTCTGGAGCGGCGAGGCCGTGGCGACGCCTAGCTGGACGAATCGAATTCACGTCGATGACTGCGCGGGCGTGCTCCATCATCTCATGCGCCTCGATGAGCCGAATGCGCTCTACCTCGGCACGGACGACCTACCCGCGACGACGGCAGACGTGGTCGAGTGGATGGCGGACGTGCTCGGTGTGAGCGCCCCGCTTCACGGCGATGCGGAGCGCCTGAACAAGAGGTGCAGGAACGCGAGGCTTCGTCGAAGCGGATACCGGTTCACGTATCCGACGTTTCGCGACGGCTACCCGGAAATCGTTCGCACGTTCCTCCGGGGGCAAGCAGGCGGGCGCTAGCCGGTTCGACGGATGATGTGAAACCCGAACGGTGTTTCGACGACGCCGCTCGTGTCGCCTACACCAAGCGCGAAAGCCGCGTCCTCGAAGCCATTGACCATCTGGCCGCGGCCGAAGCTGCCCAAGTCTCCGCCCGCCTGCGCGGAGCCGCAGTCGGAGTGCTCGCGCGCGAGCGCTGCAAAGTCGCCGCCGCCGCGCAGCTGCTCTGCGAGCTCGGCAATCTTGCTCTCGGCCTCGGCCTTGGTGCGAGTGGCGCTCGAGCGTTCCGAGCCCGCGTACATCAGAAGGATGTGCGAAGCGCTGATTTGATCTGCCATGTTGGTCCCCCTCGAGCGCGGAGCCTAACAGAGATCCCCGTAGGCCGGCCCGCTAAATCCGGCGAAGCTTTCCCTCGCAGCAGGCGGCCAGCTGGGCGCGATCGAGCTTGCCAGACCGGTTCAGAGGCAACGCGTCTAGCACGGCGATTTCTTTCGGACGCTTGTGGGGTGCAAGCTCGTTCCGCAGTCGGGCGCTGAGAAGGTCGAAGTCGAAGCCGGGATGCTCGACGACGATCGCAGCGGTGACGCTCTGGCCCCAGGCCTCGTCCGGCACTCCGAAGACTCCGGCAGACGTCACCCCCGGGACCCCTTCGAGCCAGGCTTCGACTTCCTGTGGTGCGACGTTTTCACCGCCGGTCACGATGCGATCGTCGAGCCGTCCCTCGACGAGCAGCTTCCCGGCCGCGTTGAGCCTGCCGCTGTCTCCGGTGCGCAGCCATCCGTCTTCGGTGAATGGGAGGTCGCGCTCGTCCGCGCCGAGGTAACCATCCATCAAAACGTCGCCCCGGATCTGGATCTCGCCGCCTTTGATCCGGACCTCGATGCCTCGAAGGGGCGAGCCACAGCCGGGCTCGCCGATCTCCGAAAGCGTCTGCGTCGCCACCTGTGAGCACGCCTCCGTGCAGCCGTACGTCGCCAACACGGGAATGCCCCTTGCCCGCGCACGCGCCCGCAGTGTCTCCGACAGTGGCGCGCCCCCGACGAGCACGGCTCGAAGGGTGGATCCCGCGGACCAAACCGGGTCCTCTGCCTCGAGAAGGCGGCGAAGCATCGTCGGAACGACGCTGTAGAGCGTCACGGCCTCTCGTGCCAAGGTCTCGACGGTCTTTCGCGCATCGAAAGGGCCTTCGCTCAACACGACCGAGCGACGGGCGCTCAGACACCGAGTCAGGATCGAAAGCCCGCCGACGTGCGCGGGCGGCATTCCAAGCAACCACCGGTCGTCGGAACGCCAGCCGAGATTGTCGGCGTGAGCCGCAGCGGACGCGACGAATGCGCGCCGCGACAGCCTCGCACCGCGCGGAATCCCACGCGAGCCCGAGGTGTACACGATCGCGAGGGTGCGATCCCCGGGTACCGGGTCGACATGCGGTTCGCTCGTCGGGCCGGGTGGTATCACCGTCTCGGAAATCAGGTGCGCGGCCTCCGCGCTTCGAAGAAGGCGCGCGCGTTCACGATCGGTGAGGCGCGGATGCACGAGGACCGCGGGGCAACCGAGCTCGAACAGCGCGTACAGCCAAGTCACCGAGTCGAGGTCGGCGCCAGGTGTCACGGCAACGCGTTGGCCAGATTCTATTCCGCGCTCGCGAAGCACACCGATGGCGGAGGCCGCGCGCTCCGCCATCTGCGCGAATGACCAAGATCGGCCACCCGAGATCACGCAGTCGCGGGCGGGCTCCTCACGTGCGGCTTCGAAGATGCTGAGCTCACGCATCCGGAGCCTCTTCGAAATGAAGCCCGAGTCCTGGCGAATCATGGGTCGCGATCGAACGGCCGCGCACCGCGTCGATGCGGTGCGCCGGCCACACGTCGAGCGCGGGATGCGTGCCGAGGCCGGCCGCCAGCCCGCTTTGGAGGGCCAGCGCAAGCTCCGCGCCGGCCGCCCTCGCGACCGGGCCGTCGAACGTGTGCGAAACGAGGCAGTCAGCGCCGAAAGAGCCGGCAAGCTCCGCGATCTCGAGTGAGGCTCGAAACCCCCCGAGAACCGTCGGCTTCAGCACTGCCGCCCGGACGTTACCGCTTTGCAGCAACCGCTCGGCGTACTCTCGGTCGCGCAGCGTCTCGTCGAGGGCAAACGGAAGGGGAAGCTCGAGCGCATCTGGCCAGTCTCGACGCGGCACCGGCTCTTCGAGAATCTCGAGCTCCAGCGCCTCGAGCGAAGACACGTGAGGGCGCAGCACGTCGAGAGGCACGCGTCCGTTGCCGTCGAGCCGGAGGCGAATGTTCGGGTGTGCCTTTCGCACCGTGGCCAAGGCGGCCAGCTCGCGGGAAAGGTCGAGGCCGATCTTGAGCTTGAGATCGGCGGCTCCGGTCGCGCGCATCGCGTCCACGGCCTCGGGCCACCGCGCGGGGTCGGTCTCGAGCACCAGGTCTGCAACGGGAATCGGAACGCAATCGACCTCCCCCGCGAGAATCCGATGGACGGGCTCGCCGCGCGTGTGCCCGAGCCAGTCGAGCAGCGCCGTTTCAAGGGCGAAACGAGCGGACGGAGCCTGAAGCGAATGACCAGCCAGCGCCGAGCTCAAGAGCTCGAAGGGTGTTCCGAGCGGGTCGACGTGCACCGGCTCGTCGATCAGGCGACGGAGCTCGTCGCAGGCTTCGTCGATCGAGTCTGGAGAGTAGCCCGGCAGCGGCGAGGCTTCGCCGATCCCAGCCGTGCCGTCGCCTCGCGTGAGAGTCAGAAGCGCAAACCGGCGCCGCGACAGCCCGGCGGAAGCGCCAACCAGCGATGCGGGCAGCGCGCCGTCGAGAAGGTCGAGCCTGGCATGGAGCTCGGTCAAAGCGCGATCCCGAGCGCAAAGAGGATACCGTAGACCGAGAGCAGCTGGGCAGTCCCCGCCAGAGTCCGGTTCAGAACCGCGCCGCGGTCTGCAGACACGGAGCGCAGAAGCCTCGCTCCCCAGGGCACTGTGAGAAGGGGAAGGCACACCCACGGGCTCGCGAAACGCAAGGACAGCATCGCGACCGGTGCCACGTATGCGAGGATCAGCAGCACGGCGTATTCCACGACGCCGGCCTTCCTCCCGAATCGGACCACCACCGTGCGCTTCCTGGCTTTTTCATCCCCCTCGAAGTCCCGCACGTTGTTGACCGCGAGAATCGCCGTCGCGAGCGCACCGATCGGAATCGCGGCAACCCAAGCGAGGTCCGGCACGTAGAGAGCCTGCACGAACGTGGTTCCGCACACTGCCACGAACCCGAAGAACACCATGACGAACACGTCTCCGAGACCGTTGTACGCCAACGGAAACGGGCCGCCGGTATAGGCAAGGCCTGCCGCCATGGACGAAAGCCCGATCGCGACGACGACGGGCCCTGCAAGCCACGTGAGGTAGACGCCGACGCCGAGCGCGAGGGCAAACGTCACTGCGATGCCTCGCCTGAGCTGTCGCGCGGTCAGCAGTCCGGCCTGCGCAGCGCGGACGGGGCCGAGCCGCTCCTCGGTGTCCGCGCCTTTTTCGAAGTCGTACATGTCGTTGGCGAAGTTGGTTGCGATTTGAATCAGGAATGCCCCGGCGAGCGCGGCGAGCGCGGCATCCCATCGAAAGGCGTCGACTCGCCACGCACATGCCGTGCCCACCGCGACGGGCGCGAAGGCCGCTGTGAGTGTCGCAGGACGCGCTGCGAGGATCCACGCGCGAACCGAGCCGGCGGCGACGTCCCTCATGCTCGCCGCTCCCGCTCCACTGCACGCATGGCGTCCGCGACTTCGCCGCTCGACTCGAGAAGCAGGTTGTGTCCGGCTTCTTGCACGACGAGGGCGCGCACGTGCGCGTGCCTCTCGGAGAGATCGAGCGCCACGTCGCGAAACTTGGCGTCGAGCGATCCCGTCATGAGGGTGACGGGAACGCGCATCGAGCGAAACGCGTCGCGGTAGCTCGGCATCTCGCCTAGGCCGAGCGACTCGAGGGAGCGGGCCAAGCCCTCTGCGTCGTGGCTCGAGCGGACGCGGCGCTGGACGGCTCGAAGATGCTCGGGGAGCAAACGCTGGCTATCGAAAAGCGGTTGCTGCTCCCACGCCGACACGAATGCCTCGAGACCGTCGGCCCTGAGGAGCCGCGCCCTGGCCGCGTCGAGCTCCCTCCGCTCCCGCCGCGCCTGCTCGCCGTCGAGCCCGGGATGAACGCCGATCAAGAGCGCCGCCTCGAAGAGCTCGGGATTCTCGGCGAGCATGCCGAGGGCCAGCCGAGCGCCGAGCGAGTAGCCGGCGATGAACCGGGGAGCGTCCATCGACGACGCGAGGGCCGAAAGCCGCCTGACCTCCTCCAAAAAAGTGCCGACCCCGACGTCGCGCCAGGCGGGTCCGTGCCCCGCGAGAATCGGTCTGAGGGGCTCGGGAACGAGCTCTGCCCGCTCGAGCGCCGCGCTCCAGCTCTCGGGCGAGCCGGTGAAGCCGTGAAGCAGCATCCACATCAAACCGCCCCGCGGCCGAGCGCCTGTTCCACGCGACGAATGAGCTCCGCGGTTTGCTCGCGCGCGCTGTGCGGCGGGACCGTTGCCTCGACGACGGAACAGCCCCCGGCTTCGTAGGCGGCTTCGAGCGCGCCTCGGAGCTCGCCCACCGTGCGAACGGAGCGGTGTGCACATCCGTAGGTTGCCGCCGCGCTGGCGAGGTCCGCGTCGTGCGGAGTGACGAAAAAGGGAAGCCAGCTTTCGTCACCTCGGCGCGCGATTGGAAGCTGCTCGAAAATGCGGCCTCCCCCGTTGTTGATTACGACGATGACGAGCGGGCCGTCGACCTTGGAAGCGAGCTGGAGACCGTTCTGGTCGTGAAGAAAGCTGACGTCTCCCACGAGAAGCGTAGTTGGGCCGTCGACCGCCGAGGCGACTCCCGCAGCTCCTGAAACGACCCCGTCGATACCACTCACGCCCCGCTGCGAATGGACGAGCAGAAGCTTCCGGCTCGGCTCGGTCCACGTCTCCACGTCGCGCACCGGCAGGCTGTTTCCGAGAACCACGGCACTTGGATCGGGGAGCGCCTCGAACAGGGTGCGGGCGACACCGCCCTCGGTGAGGGCGTCGCCCGCCTCGTCGAGGATCTGGCCGGCGGCCCTCCAGACGGTCGCCTCCGCGCGCGCGAGTCGATCGACGAACCCCGCATCTCGGTTTGCAGTCGAGTAGGACGCTTGGCTGAGCGCCGATAGGAACGAGCCGATGTCGGCCTCGACGATCGCTTCTGCGCTCGAGGTGGGGTCCGCCCAGGCCCAAGGGTGCACCACGATGCGACGCATGGACTCGCCCATGGCGAGCTGCTCCCAGCCGCTGGAAATCGGGGCCGCTCCGAGCTGTAGGACGAAATCTGGACGACACGCCGCCCGGCCCGCGTCGGTTTGCCAAAACGTGTCGAAGCCACCGAGCGCTCCCGTTCCGGACCAGCAGCGGAACTGGCTCGTCGCCTCCGCAAGAACGGGGGCGCCGGCCCGAGCCGAGAGCTGCTCGAGCGCGTCGACGAACATTGCGCTCCGTACGTCTGCGGGCCCGCATAGGATGATCGGTTGCGAGGCCGCGTCGAACGCTTCGACCACCGCGTCGACGACCATGGAGGGCACGTCCTCGACGAGCGCCGGCGGGACGGGTCGGGCTCGGTGCACGCGCGTGAGCGGCTCTGCGAGCACGGCATCGACCCGGCTGCGCAGCTCCTCGCGGATGGGGCCCGGCTCGAGGGGCTTGCGCGCCTGGGCGTTCACGTGGACCGGGCCGGGTTTCACGCCGGTGGCTTCGGTCATGGCTCGAGCCATGAGCCGCCGAACCGACCGAAGGCTCAGCAAGTCATCGCGCGGCTCGCCGAGCTGTGCGAAGAAACGCACGTGCCGGCCGTAAAGCTGGGTCTGGTCGGTCGTTTGATTTGCGCCGCAGTGATGGAGCTCCGGCGGGCGGTCGGCGGACAAGACGATCAGGGGTACCCCGGCCTCGCTCGCTTCGACGACCGCGGGGAAGTAGTTCGCCGGAGCGCTCCCAGACGTGCAGAGAAGCAGGGTCGGTCGGAGCGTGCTTCGGGCCTGACCCAAAGCGTAGTGAGCGCCGGATCTCTCGTCCAGCGCGCTCGCGCAGCGAAGCTTCGTCTGCTGAAGGGCAGCAATGACGAACGGAGTCGAGCGCGACCCCGGGCTGATCACGGCGTCGCGAACCCCGGCCTGGACGAGGCTCTCGATGACGAGCCGCGCCCACTCCGTCTGTCGCTCAGCGGCTGTCTCCATGGAGCGCTCCTAAAAGCGCCAGCATCTTGAGCTCGGTCTCGGCGTACTCGGCGTCTGGATCCGAGTCCGCCATGATGCCGGCCCCCGCGTAAACCCAAGCCTTGTCATCGCGCAATAGGCCGGAACGAAGCGCGACTACGAACTCACCGTCGCCCGCGGCGTCCGCCCAGCCCACCGGCGCGCTGTACCAGCCCCGTTCGAGGGGCTCGTGGTCGACGATCCAGCGGATCGCCGTGTCGGTCGGGAC
>JAHELW010000251.1 GCA_024643985.1 Myxococcales bacterium
TCGGGCTCGGTTTCCCGCCCTTCCGCGGCGGTCCGTTCCGGTTCGTGGACCAGGTCGGAGCCAAAGAGGTTCTCGGCAGGCTACGCGAGCTCGAAAAGAAGCACGGGCCGCGGTTCTCGCCCGCGCCGGTGCTCGAGGAGATCGCCCGGAGCGGCCAGACGTTCCACGGGTCAAATCCGGTACAACCCGGTCAGTCCCGAGGGAACAGCGCCCAGAGCGCCCCGCGCGCGACGGCCTGAGGCCCCGGTTTTTCCGGGGCTCCCCGGGCAAACCACGGCGGCTCGCCGGAGTCGATTGCAACGCCGCCGACGCCCCCTTATGATGGATGGCGGTCGGGAGGGTTGGAACAATCGGCGGGCGCGAGGCGTTGGCCGTTGGGACGCCTGAGGAGCGGCCGAAGGGCAAGCATGGAAGCCGGGGATCAAGCAAAAATGCTCGAAAGCGCTGCGAGAACGATCGCGCAGAGCAAGCCGAGTCAGCGTTCCGTTCTCCTCGTCGAGAGCGACCCGGACCTCCAGTGGACGCTCGCTCGAATGCTCACCGTCAACGGCAACCGTGTCGTCGGGACCAGCTCCGCGGAGGGCGCCCTCGCGGTCATCGAGCAGTGGTCGGCCGACCTCGCGCTCGTATCATCGAGGCTGCCTGCGGTGGACGGCCTCGAAGTCGCACGGAGGCTGCGTGCCCGAAAACCCGACCTGCTGGTCATCCTGATGGACGACATGGACGACGCGGTCCCCGATAGGAGCGCGCGCGAGGCCTCTCCTGCAGTCGCAGCCCGGCTCGCCAAACCCTTCCGGTTCGAGGCGCTCCGAGCGCTTTTGGACTCGCTCCAACTTGCACCGGCTCCCGCCGAGTAGCCCTGCTAGGCTTCTTTGGCGTGAAGCGGCTGCTTTCTTCGTTGTGTTTCGCTTTGAGTCTCTCGCTGCTTGGCGTCGCGGTCGGCCAATCCACGCCCGGCTTCATCCACGTCGACGAGCTCCGGCCGGGTATGAAAGGCTACGGCCTTTCGGTGCTTCGCGGCACCGCCCCTGAGCGCTTCGACGCGGAGCTGATCGACGTTCTGCATAACTTCCGGCCCGACCAGGACCTCATCCTGATTCGCACGCCCCACCCGCTCCTCGATCGAGCTCGGGGGGTCGCCGGGATGAGCGGAAGCCCGATTTACTTCGATGGCCGCCTGGCAGGAGCCTACGCGTACGGCTGGAGCTACGGCACCGATCCGGTCGTCGGCGTCACGCCGATTTCAAACATGCTCGCCGAGCTGAAACGCCCGGTGAGGCTCGACATGTTTCCGGGGGCGCGACCGCTCAAGACCGAGCCCCGCGCGGCGTCCGCTCCCGCTCGGCCCTCGAAGGCTCGCTTTGCAGGTCTTCCGCCGTTTCGCGGCGAGCAGGAAGTCGACGCCTTTTCCACCCTCCGCGCGCTCGGGAAGAAGCGTGCCGCCACTCGGTCGCCGGTTGGGCTCCAGCAGGCGACGACTCCCGTCATGCTCGGCGGGTTCGACGACAGGGTGGCGCACATGCTCGCAGACGAGCTCGAGCCGCTCGGCCTCGTCGCGCTGCAGTCGAGCACCGGCGGTCGCGGCGCAGAGGGCCCGCGCCAGTTCGAAGCGGGAGGCGCGATTGCCGTGGAGCTCGCGCGGGGGGACATTTCGATCGTCGGCGTTGGCACGGTGACCCACCTCGCACCCGGGGGACGGGTGCTGGCGTTCGGCCATCCGATGATGCAGGCGGGCGCCACGGGGCTCCCGACGGCGACAGCACGCGTGCTCCACGTGCTGGTCAGCGAGGTGCGCTCCTTCAAGATCGCGGAAGCGGCCCGCCCGCTTGGAGCCCTCGTTCAGGACCGGCAGCCTGCGATCGTCATCGACACGGCCATCGCGCCCGCTCGGATTCCCGTGCGCGTCAAGGTCAACGGCGCCGAGGGCGCCCAGAAGACCGAATGGAACGTCGAGGTCGCGAGTCACCGCGTCCTCACGCCGTCCATCGTCTTTGCGGTGATCGCGAACGCCATCCGATCCACGGCGGCGGACGCTGACGACGTCATCTTCCGAGCGAGGAGCCGCGTGGGCGTCGAAGGACACGGCACGGTCTCCCTGGAAGACCGGGGCTTTTCGCCTCTGGGTGCAGCCAGCCCGGCCGCGCTTTCCCAGCTTCGCATGTTCGCACTGATGGAGGCCGCGTTTGCAAACGCGTTCGAGACTTCGCGCGTCACCTCGGTGGACCTCGAGCTCGACCTCGAGTTCAGCCGTGACGTCTTCCAGGTCGCTGACGCGTCGGTGGCCTACGACGCGGTCGACCCGGGCGAAGAGGTGACGCTCTACGTGCGGCTCCGGCGCGTCGACAAGCCCGACACCATACGAGCCGTGAAGGTCCGGATCCCGGAGGCAGCCGCTGGAAAGACGCTTCGGCTGACCGTCGCCGCCGGTAACCAGGTGCCGATCGAACAGCCGAAGGCAGGCTCGCTCGGCGACCTGATCGCTCAGACTCAACGCCGGTACCCGGCTACGTCGCTGGTCGTCGCGCTTCAGATGCCGACGCGGGGGCTTCGCTTCGAGGGGCACGTGGTCGATTCGCTTCCACCTTCGGCGCTGAACGCGCTACAGCTGGTCAGCAGCTCGGAGGACAGCCGGCCGTTCATCACGCAGTCACGGACCGAAATCAACATGCAGCAGGTCGTGGTAGGCGGCGCCAAGCTCGCGCTTCGCGTTCGGGAGGTCGCCCGCGATCGGCTGCTCGGCAACTAGCGAAACCATGAAAACTCTCAACACGACCTCGACCCTGGCACTAGCCGCCATCGCTCTCGCCACCACGACGACTGTCGCTGCGGTCACCACGAAGAGCTTCGTGCTCGACGACGCCGATGCGTTTTTCCGCGGGGAGCTTCTAGGAACCGCCGTCCACTCGGAGGGCGCGGTTCGGACCGGCGCGGCGACCGAACGCGTGCCGCTCGACGACGTACCGCTCGCATACAGCGTCGCGCGTCGCGGCAGCGCCGTGTTCTTGGGTACCGGGACGAGCGGCGTCGTGTACCGGGTCGACGGCAAGAGCGCCAAGGCGTTTGCCAAAACCGGAGAGCTGCTGGTCTGTTCCCTGGCGTTCGGCCGGGACGGCGCGCTCTACGCAGGGACGCTCCCAAACGGGAAAATCTTTCGCATCGATCCGAAGACGGGGGAAAGCAAGCCCTTCTCGACGCCGGAGGGCGCGAAGCACATTTGGGCACTGCACTACGACGACCGGCGGAAGAAGCTCGTGGCCGCGACCGGCCCGGAAGGAAAAGTGTTCGCGATCGATCGCGGTGGCAAAGCGGAGGAGCTCTTCAAGGCCGACGCTTCACACGTCATGGCCCTCGCCCCCGGAGCCAAGGGCGACCTTTTCATCGGCACGAGCGATGCGGCGCTGGTCA
>JAHELW010000082.1 GCA_024643985.1 Myxococcales bacterium
GCTCCGCGATTCGAAGCTTGTCTTCGCAGGACAAACTCATCCCCTCCATCTGCGTGCCGTCACGCAGGGTGGTGTCGTAGACCTCTACGATCGGTCGCGAGCCGTTATGTCCGTTGCTGCTCATGTCGAGTGATCTGCTCGTCGAACGAGAGAAGATAACCGAGCTGGTCGATCCCTTCGAGAAGGCAATGCTTCGAAAAACCATCGATCGGAAACGTCGTCTCGAGCGACCCGGGCCCGGTGACCGACTGGGTCGGCAGGTCGATGGTCACCTCCGTGGCCGGGTTGCGCTGGGCTGCTTCCATCAGCGCTCGATGAGCCTCGGGGCTCACCTCGACCGGGAGAAGCCCGTTTTTGAGGGAGTTGCTCTTGAAAATGTCGGCAAAGCCGGTCGAGATCATCGCGCGAAAGCCCCAGCCGACCAGCGCCCACGGGGCATGCTCGCGCGAAGATCCGCTGCCGAAGTTGTCGCCCGCGATGAGGATCTGCGCCCCCTGCGACTCGGGACGGTTCAACACGAAATCCGGATTGGGCGACCCATCCTTCAAGTAGCGCCAATCACAAAAGAGGCTGTCGCCCAGGCCGTGCTTGTCGGTGACCTTGAGAAATCGGGCCGGGATGATCTGGTCGGTATCCACGTTCTCCGCGGGGAGTGGAACCATGTGAGATGTCAGCGTGGTGAACTTCGCCATGACTCTGCCTTTCAAGAAAGAAGCAAGCTCCTCGGGTCGGTGACCTCACCCGTGATCGCGGCGGCGGCTGCCGTGAGCGGCGATGCCAAGAACGTCCTTCCGCCTTTGCCCTGCCGGCCCTCGAAGTTGCGGTTCGAGGTGCTCACCGCGTACTGACCCGGCTCGAGGTTGTCGCCATTCATGGCAATGCACATCGAGCAGCCGGGCTGACGCCATTCGGCTCCCGCCTCGATGAAGATCTGGTCGAGCCCTTCGGCTTCGGCCTGCTTCTTGACGTCGTGTGAGCCAGGAACGACGAGCGTCCGCACTCCATCGGCGACCTTCCGGCCGCTGAAAACGCCTGCGGCCATTCGAAGATCGCTGATGCGCGAGTTCGTGCACGAACCGATGAAAACCACGTCGACCTTTTGGCCGAGGAGCGGCTTGCCGGGCTCGAGGCCCATGTAGCCCATGGCCTTTTCGAAGGCGGCCTTCTGGGACGAGTCCGTGAACGAGTCCGTGGTCGGGGTCGACTGGCCGATCAGCATCCCCATCCCCGGGTTGGTCCCATACGTGATCATAGGCTCGAGCTTGTTGGCATCGATCACGACGGTCTGGTCGTAGCTTGCGTCCTCGTCCGTGCGAAGCGCTTTCCATCGTTCGACGGCGGCGTCCCATTCCGGACCCTTGGGCGCGAAGTCCCGGCCCTCGAGATATGCGAACGTCGTCTCGTCCGGCGCAATCATGCCTGCGCGGGCCCCCGCTTCGATGCTCATGTTGCAGACGGTCATGCGCCCATCCATGTCGAGGCTCTCGATCGCCGACCCGGTGTATTCGATGACATGGCCGGTAGCGCCGCCGGTGCCGATCTTCGCGCACAGGGCGAGGATGATGTCCTTGGCCGTGACACCCGGCATGAGCTGGCCCTCGATCCGCACCTCGAGCGTCTTCGGCTTGCGCTGCAAGAGGCACTGCGTCGCGAGCACGTGCTCGACCTCGCTCGTCCCGATTCCAAAGGCGAGCGCACCGAACGCGCCGTGCGTCGAGGTGTGGCTATCGCCACACACAATCGTTTTGCCAGGCTGCGTGAAACCGCGCTCCGGTCCAATCACGTGCACGATGCCGTTCCGACTGTCGCCGAGCGGATAGAGCTCGATGCCGAACTCCTTGCAGTTCCGCTCGAGCATCGCGAGCTGTGCCTTTGCCTGGTCATCGATGACCCACAGCGACTTCGGCAGCGTCGGCGTCGAATGGTCCATCGTTGCGACGGTCTTGTCGGGGCGGCGCACCTCGAGCCCGCGCTCGCGAAGACCCGTGAAGGCCTGCGGCGACGTGACTTCGTGGATGAGGTGCAGGTCGATGTAGAGGACTGCCGGGCGTTCCGGCTCCTGCACCACGACGTGGTCGTCCCATACCTTTTGAAACAGCGTTTTTGCTTTCATGTTCTTCGTCTACGCAGCGCTTCCAGCTGCTTCGTTGTCTCGCCTGGCTTCTTGGATTGCGAGAATGCGGTTGATGGCCGCGAGGTAGGCCTTCGCGCTCGCTACGATGACGTCCGTGTGGGCGCCGTGACCGTGAAACACGCGTGCGCGTGAGTGTTCATACTGTGGATTGATCTTGTCGGGCTGCGCCTGGTCGTCGTGCGGGGATACCCGCACGCTGACTTCCCCGAGGGCGTCGATGCCCTCGGTGACGGAGTGCACCGTGTACTCCAGCAAAGTACACGGAACGTCGACGATCCCCTGAATCGCCTTGTACACCGCGTCGACGGGGCCAGTCCCCACCTCGGCTTCCGTCCGAAGCTGCCCTTCCGGCCCGGTGAGACGCACGGTGGCCGTGGGCATGCCGGTCCCGCATCCGACCTGGATCTTCTCGAGCTTCCAGTACTCGGTGGGCTGGTAGAGCTCGTCGCTCACGAGCGCGACCAGGTCCGCATCGGTGATGTACTTCTTCTTGTCCGCGAGCTTCTTGAAGCGCGCAAACGCCTTGTCGAGGCCGTCGCCGGACACCGGGTAACCGAGCTCGCCGAGCCGGTTGGCAAACGCATGGCGCCCGGAGTGTTTGCCGAGCACGAGCTGGGTCTTTCCTGCTCCAACGGTCTCCGGACGCATGATCTCGTAGGTCTCTTCGTGCTTGAGCATGCCGTCCTGGTGAATGCCTGCCTCGTGCGCGAACGCGTTGGCTCCCACGATGGCCTTGTTCGGCTGAACCATCATGCCCGTGACTTTGCTCACCAAGCGGCTTGCGCGCGTGAGCTGTGTGGTGTCGATCTGGGTGCCGATGCCGTAGAGGTCCTCCCGCACGTAGAGCGCCATCACGATCTCTTCGAGTGAGGCGTTTCCTGCTCGCTCGCCGATGCCGTTGACCGCGACCTCTACCTGCCGCGCGCCATTTTGCACCGCAGAGAGGCTGTTGGCGACCGCGAGGCCGAGGTCGTTGTGGCAGTGCACGCTGATGACCGCGTTCTCGACTCCCCGCACGTTCTCCCGAATCATCGCGATGCGCTCGCCGAACTCCGCGGGAATCGTGTAGCCGACTGTGTCGGGAATGTTGAGCGTCGTGGCCCCCGCCTCGACTGCGGCCTGAAGCGCTTCGTAGAGGAAGTCCATTTCCGTGCGCCCGGCGTCTTCCGGGCTGAACTCGACGTCGGAAGTGAAGCTCTTCGCATACGAAACCATTTCCGTGATCTTCTCGAGCACCTGGTCCCGGGTCATCCGGAGCTTGTGCTCGCGGTGAATCGGCGACGTTGCGATGAAGGTGTGGATCCGGCCGTGCGTAGCTGGCGTGATGGCTTCCGCGGCCTTGTCGATGTCGGACTTGTCCGCCCGCGCGAGGCTGCAAATCGTCGGCGGCTCGGGTACGGGCCGCCCCTCGACGCCCGTCACGCCAACCGCCTCTGCGATGGTCTTCACGGCCCGCAGGTCATCGGGAGACGCGGCCGCGAAACCGGCCTCGATGACGTCGACACCCAGTCGCGATAGGGTCTTCGCCACCTCTAGCTTCTCGGACGAGGTCATCGTCGCGCCAGGTGATTGCTCTCCATCTCGGAGCGTGGTGTCGAAGATCCGTACGTGATCGGGTTGCATGACTGATTCTCCCGACGCCGCAGTCGGCGGCGCCTCTCTACTCTCCCTGTTTGATTTCCACCGGGTCGACGAAAGGCATCATCGACCGAAGCTTGGCGCCGACCTGCTCGATCCGCTGTTCCTGCTCGGCGCGGCGAATCCTGTTGAAATCGGGCCGGCCGTCCTTGTTCTCGTCGATCCAGCGCTTTGCAAAGGACCCGTCCTGAATCTCGGCCAGGATCTCCTTCATCGCCTGCTTGCTGGAGTCGCCGATGACCCGCGGGCCGCTCACGTAGTCGCCCCACTCGGCGGTGTTCGAGACCGAGTAGCGCATGTAGTTGAGGCCGCCGCGATACATCAGATCGACGATGAGCTTGAGCTCGTGAAGGCACTCGAAGTACGCGAGCTCCGGCTGATAGCCCGCTTCGACGAGCGTCTCGAAGCCTGCCTTGACGAGCTCCGAGCAGCCGCCGCAGAGCACGGCCTGCTCGCCGAAGAGATCGGTTTCGGTCTCCTCTTTGAAGCTCGTCGTCAATACGCCGGCTCGAGCGCAGCCGATTCCCGCCGCATAGGCCATCGCAAGCGCATCGGCGTGACCCGTTGCGTCCTGGTGAACGGCCAGGAGCGCCGGTACGCCACCGCCCTCCTGGTAGGTCTCGCGGACGCGATGTCCGGGGCTCTTCGGAGCGACCATCGAGACGTCGACGTTCTTCGGCGGCTCGATCGTACCGTACCGAATGTTGAAGCCGTGAGCGAACATCAGCATGTTGCCGGCTTCGAGGTTCGGCGCGATGTGATCTTCATAGATGCCCGGCTGCGCGGTGTCCGGCGCGAGGATCATGATCACGTCTGCTTCCTTCGCAGCGTCCCTGACGGACTTCACGCTGAGCCCCGCAGCCTCGGCCTTTGCCTTGCTCTTGCTGCCTTCCTGCAAACCGACGCGCACGTCCACGCCGCTCTCCTTGAGGTTCAGCGAGTGGGCGTGGCCTTGGGAGCCGTAGCCGATGATCGCCACCTTCTTGCCTCGAATCAACGAGAGGTCGGCGTCCTTTTCATAACGAATCTGAGTCATGTGTCTCTCTACTTCTCCAATCGGGGTTAGGCTGCACCGTTGCGAGACGCGGGCACCGTGGGATGCGCGAGATCGTGCTTTTCGACCCCGCGCGTCATCGCGACGGTGCCCGTCTGCACTAGCTCCAAAATGCCGAACGGTCTGAGAACCGAGACGAGGCCTTCCACCTTGTCTCGAGGCCCTGTGATTTCGATCGTCACGCGGTCGGGCGACATGTCGATAGCGCGCGCGCGGAACACGTCGCAGATTTTCAAGACTTCGTCCCGCTGCTCGCGGTCGCAGTTGACCTTGATCAGCGCGAGCACGCGGTCGATCGTCTGCCTGTGGGTGATGTCGTCGACCCAGAGCACGTTGACCATCTTGTACAGATTGGCCTCGATCCGCTTTCCCTTGTCCTCGTCAGCGTCGCAAACGATCGTCATGCGCGAGACACCGGGCTCGTGCGTGGCGCCCACGTTGAGCGAGTCGATGTTGAAGCTCCGGCGGCGAAACAACGAAGCGACGCGATTGAGAACGCCGGGCTTGTCCTCGACGAACACGGCGAACGTTCGTTTGACGGTCTGGGACGTCATTCGTCCTCTCCAGTTTCGAAAATCGGGTTGTGGGTTTGTTCGCCGGGCTTGTGCGGCCGCTCGATCATGTCGTGCAAGTTCGCGCCAGCCGGTACCATCGGGTAGACGGCGTCTTCCTGTTCGACGCGGAAATCGATGACCACCGTGCCGTCCGTTGCCTCTGCATCCCGTACGGCTGCTTCGACCTCGGAACGCTTCTCGACGCGAATGCCCTTCAGCCCGTGTGCCTCGGCGATCATCACGAAGTCGGGGCTCAGAAGCGGCGTGGCCACGTAGCGGCCCCCGAAGAAGAACTCCTGCCACTGGCGCACCATGCCGAGAAAGCCGTTGTTGATGATCGCGACGTTGACCTTGATCCCCTCCTGGGCGCAGGTGGAGAGCTCCGCTTGGGTCATCTGGAAACCGCCGTCGCCGCAAATCACCCAGACCGAATCGTTCGGCTCCGCGAACTTGGCGCCGATACCCGCTGGCAGCGCGAAACCCATCGTTCCGAGCCCGCCCGACGTCAGGAGCTTCCGCGCGTAGTCGTGCTTGTAGTACTGCGCCTCCCACATCTGGTGCTGGCCGACGTCGGTCACGACGAGCGCTTTGCCCTTCGTGAAGCGGTAGATGTCGTGAATCACGTGGGCGGCGTAGAGCTTGCCGAGGTCGGGCAGATTCTGGATGTCTCTGACGGCGGAATCGCCTTTGAGCTCGTCGATGTAGCCGAGCCACTCTGCGCGGTCGTTCTGCGCAACGTGCGGGGTGAGCTCTCTCAACACGGAGCCCACGTCGCCGACGATCGGCACGTCGACGCGCACGTTCTTGTTGATTTCCGCCGGATCGAGCTCGATGTGGATCTTCTTTGCGTTTTGCGCGTAGGTCTTGAGGTTGCCGGTAACCCGGTCGTCGAATCGCATGCCGGCCGCGATGATCAGGTCGGCGTCTTGGATGGCCTTGTTGACCCAGGTTTCGCCGTGCATGCCCATCATGCCGAGGTTTCGTGGATGGGTTGCAGGGAAGCCGCCGAGGCCGAGTAGGGTGCACGCCACCGGGATATTCGTCTTTTCGACGAGCTCCATGAGCGTGTCCGTGGCCTGCGACTTGATGATGCCGTGACCGGAGAACAGGATCGGGCGCTTCGCCTCGTTGATGAGCTGCACCGCCTCCTCGAGCTGCTCCGGCAGCGGCGAGTAATCGGGGCGATAGCCCGGAAGCACGATTTCGTCGTCGCTCCACTCGAAGACACAGCTTTGCTGCTGCGCGTCTTTGGTGATGTCGACGACGACGGGGCCAGGCCGGCCCGACCGCGCGATGTAGAACGCTTCACGGATCGTCGGCACGACTTGCTCCGGCTTCGTCACCAGGTAGTTGTGTTTCGTCACCGGGATGGTGCAGCCCGTGATGTCGGTCTCCTGAAACGCATCGCTGCCGATGAGCTGCGACGGCACCTGCCCGGTGATGGCCACCAGCGGGATCGAGTCCAGCATCGCCGTGGCGAGGCCCGTGACGAGGTTGGTTGCGCCCGGGCCGGACGTCGCAATGCATACGCCGACCTGCCCCGAGGCGCGCGCATAGCCGTCCGCCATGTGCGAGGCGCCCTGCTCGTGGCGCGTCAGCACGTGGTGGATCGGATACTGAATCATCGCGTCGTAGGCCGGCATGATCGCGCCGCCCGGGTATCCGAAGCAGACTTCGACCCCCTCGCGTACCAGCGCTTCCCAGAGAATCTGGGCTCCGGAGAGCGTTTTGCCGATGCGATCTTCGAGCGTGGGCTTGGCGGGTGTGACGAGGATGTCCTTCATGGCTGGCTGGCTCCAAGTAGTGGATTCGACGCGGCTTTCAAGCAGCGCCCGGACCACGAAAAAAGCGCCGGGCCGTCAAACGACCGGGCGCCTGAAATGCGCACGAGCTCCGGCATGTCCGAGGCCGTTCGGAAGTGTGTAGTTTTTCGCTGTGAGTGGTGATTCATGGGCTCTGCTGCAACAAAAAAGCCCCCGCATCTCGATGCGGGGGCCAGAAACAAAAGGGGTCGATGAGTGGGTGGTCCTGGTCCCCGCCTATGCCTGAGTAACTAGCAGGAGGCTAATAATGAGGCCGACTACGACTACAACACCGCCCACGAGGACATCGCGATGCGCGTCCAGCGACGAGGCGGCGAGAGCTGTCGGGTACCGAACCATGTCTGAGCATTCTGCTCCCAACCCCCCTCAGGGTCAAGGGGTGGGCCGGGTCCACGCTTCGACTGAGCCGAAAATAGGGCATTTGAGGCGTTTTGGTGTCCGCTTCCGTGCCCTTTACAGAGACGAAAGGAAGGCGAGGACGGCCTGCTGCTCCAAAGGACCGAGTGCCTCGAAGCGGGTCCGCGCGCCGAGCGCCTCGCCGGCATGCGACTCGATGGCGCCCGTGACGGTCGAGGCGCGACCGTCGTGGAAGTACGGAGCGGTTCGCGAGAGGCCCCAGAGCGGCGGCGTTCGAAAATCGTGAATACCGGCGGCCCCCTCGGCGATTCCTCCGCAGCCGGACTGGGCGACGTCGTGGAGCAGGAGGTCCGTGTAGGCGTTGACCTCGACGCCGTCGGCCGTGCGCTGCGTGGGCACGTGGCATGAAGCGCAGCCGATTTGCTCGAAGAGCGCGGCGCCCTCGTCCTCGAGCGTTTCGTCGAGACGCGTGCGCGGCGGGGGCGCGAGCCCTTCGATGAACGCTGCAATCGCGTCGATGGTGGACGAGTCGAGCTCCGGGTCGAGCACCTCGTCCTCGTCTTCCGTGCGGCCGAAGGAAAAGCCCGGCTCGTCTGGGAGCGTCATGCCGAGCTCACCACTCATCGCGTCCCGCACAAACTCGCGAACCGACGGGATGTCGGCTTTCCAGCCAAACCTGCCCAGACGTCCGTCGCTCAAAACGTGCGCGCGACCGGCGATTCCGTCGTCGTTCGAGTCTCCTGGATCTGCGCGCGCTTCGATGACATCGCGCGGAATCCTTTCGAGCAGGCCGAGGCCCAGAGTCGTAGGCGTTTGGCGCCGCTCGAAAAAGGTCGCTTCGGCGTCGGGCTCGGGTCGCGCCGGCATGGTGGCATGTCGGAGCAGGGCGGTGCCCTCTGCCGGGCTTTCGAACACGCCTCCGACCAGGATGCCCTGGCGCATGGCGTCCACACCCCCTGGGCCCGCCCCGCCAATGACTGGATCGAAGTGGCACGACCGGCATGCGTCCCCGTTGAAGGTCGGTCCCACGCCGTCCGAGAACGAGAAATCAAAATCGAAAAGGGCGCGCCCCTGCTCGAAGAGCGCACGAGCGTCCGAGTCGAGGTTCGGGAGCGGCGCGCCGTACTCACCTTCGCCGGGCACGCCGGCGTTGGGCGGAAGAAGGCCTGCGCTTCGCTGTGACCGGCCGCCGAGCGATTCCAAGAAGGCAAGCAGATCCTCCTGCGCGGTTTCGGCAACCGCTGCGTAGGCGTCCCGCGCGGCTCGAGCTTCGCCGGCATGGAGCCGAATCGCTTCATCGAGAGTCGACGCGCGGCCGTCGTGCAGGTAAGGGGCCGAGGCAGCAACACCCCACAGCGGCTGCGTGCGAAACTCGCGGGCCGTCGCCGCTCCCATCGGAAACCCATCGGCAAGCGCGTCGCCCATGTCGTGAAGGAGCAGGTCGCTGTATGCGGGAATCGACCCGCGTGGACCGGAGAGAGACGGAACATGGCATCCGTCGCACCCGACGTCTTCGAACCTCGCGCGGCCCCGTTCGATCTGCTCCGTTGGTTCGTCCGGCGCCGGGGCGGCCAGCAGCAGTGCAAAGCACAAGAGGTCGAACAGCTCCGCTTCGGAAAGCTCGGGATCGGCGACGCCGTCCAGGTCTACGGTCGGCTCGTCCGCAATCACCGCCTGCGCCGCCACCACGGCGCCGACGCCGTCTCCCGCAGACGGCGAGCCGACTGCCGCGACGTCCTTCAACGTCGGGAGCGCCGCTCGCCGCTCTTCCGAAAGAGGATTCGAAGTGATCCCCATGTGATTGAAAATCGGGCCCCGAATGAACAGCTCCAACCGCGCGGTCTGAGCCTTGCGTCCAAAGCGGCCGACCTCGAGCCCGTCGTAGTTGACGCGTCCGCTGATGCCGTCCCCGTCTTCGTCTTCGGGGTCGGCGCGGCTGAGGATCTCCCCGTCGGGGATCTCCGAGAGCAGTCCGGCTCCAAAAAAGGGAATTGGATTTCGTATGGCCGCTAGGTTGGTGAGCGGGTCCGAGGGCTCGCGGCCCGTCTCGAGCGAGAACTGTCGCTGCACGCCGTTCTTGCCGCGCTGGACCACGACCCCTGGTGCAAGCTCGTCGCCCACGAGCAGAAAGTCCCGGTAGTGGCTCGCTCCGCCGCCGAACACCGGCTTCTCGTGGCAGCCGCCGCAAAAGGTCACGTTGAACGCGGGCCCGAGGCCCTGTTCGGGCGCGAACCGGCGGAGAGCGACGTCGCGGCCTCGCTCGAATGCGGCGACCTGCTCTGGCGTCGCGGAAGGAAGCGGAGATCCGAGCTCGGCAAAGATGCCGTCCGCATGACCCGAAGATGGATCGGAGGTGCACCCCACGACGCCCGCGGCCGCCAGCCACAAGGCGATGGTCGTGCCAACGGGAACCCTCATGTCGTTGGATCCAAGCAAAGCGGAACCCTTCGAATATACCCCGAGAGCCTCCTCAGACAATGTAAGCTCCCAAGCAGGTTTCATGGAAATCCTGTCGAGCCGCTTCATGCTCCATCCTCGCGACTTCGACCGAAGTCTGCGCTTCTACCGCGACGTGCTCGGCCTTCACCCGATGCGGGAGTTCGGCACGGGCCCGACGCGAGGGGTCGTCTTTTTCCTGGGTGGCGGGTATCTCGAGATCGCCGATTCGCACGAGCATCCGCCCGCGGGGTCGACCGAGCTCTGGCTCCAAGTGCGGGACGTGGCTCGCGCCGAGCAGGAGCTTCGCGAAGCCGGCGTGCCCATCCTGGAGAGCGCCGTGCAAAAGCCTTGGGGGCTCATCGAGGCTCGCGTCTGCGACCCAGACGGGCTCACGCTGATCTTGGTCGAGGTGCCGCCCGACCATCCCCTGCGGCGCGATCACCGCTCGATGTAGCTATCGGGATTCCAGGTCGACGGCCAAGGTTTGCTCGGTTCCGCTCGCCGGAGGAATGGGCTTCTTGGCCTTTTCGATTTCGGGCCCAAACACGTCCCACCAGGCCTCGGCGTCTCCGCGCGTCCACCGGGCCACGTCGAGGCTCTCGAGCGCCTCGGCGAGCTCTTGTCCCGACTTCGGCCGGTCTGCTTGCTTCTTTTCGAGGCACGCGAAGATGAGCGCTTCGAGCTCCGGGGGAACGTCGTCAACGGCGGCCTCCGCGAGAGGGAGCGGCTTCGTGTGCAGGTGGTGAAGACACACCTCCATGATCGTCTTTCCTTCGAAGACGTGGGATCCCGTGAGGAGGTAGTAGCCGACGGCGCCGAGCGCGTAGAGGTCAGTCGTCGCATCGATGTCTTGCGGATCCTGAATCGCCTCGGGGCTGAGGTAGTGCGGCGTTCCCTTGATCGAGAGCGTGTTCGTCCGCTCGAGATCGTCGATCTTGCCGAGGTTCTTGACCAGACCGAAGTCCAGCACCTTCGTCACGTCCGGTACTCCACCTAGGCGGGCCAGCATGACGTTGCTCGGCTTGATGTCGCGATGAATGAGCCCCTCTTGATGCGCTTCGTTCAAGGCGAGGGCGGCGTCGCGGAGGATTCGCACGACGCGCTCGACTGGCTGTGGTCCGCTCGCGTTGACGACCTGGGTGAGCGTTGCCCCGCTCAGGAGCTCCATGGCGTAGTAGAGCTTGCCCTCGGGCGTCCGTCCGTAGTCGTAGATCGTCACCGTGTTCCGGTGCGTGAGCTTCGCCGTGAGCTGGACCTCTCTTCGAAAACGGTCGAGCGCTTCCGGATCGGCGACCTCTGGCTTGAGGAGCTTGATGGCGGTTGGGCGCTTGAGCATGCCGTGATTTGCTTCGTACACGACACCCATCGCGCCCTCTCCGAGCTTTCGCACGATGTTGTACTGGCCGAGGCTCTTGATGTCGCGCACCTCCTCGCGAAGCCGGTGAATCACGCGAGAGGCCAACGCTGCGAGGCCCACGGTGAGGGTCCACCACATCAAAGTGATGAGCGACTGCGCTGCGGCCACGCGCTCTGCCGACTCCGCCGGATAGCCGAAGCTCCGCCACGTGCTGAGATCCACGCTGAGGTAGTGCCAGTACATGGCGGCGACCAGCGGGATGCCGACTAGAATCCCGAGGATCGTGGTGCGTCTCGCCGTGCTCGGCACGAAGACGCTGCGTGCAAACATGACCAAGGCGAGAATGAAGGCGGTGATCGTGTCGGCGCCCACCTCGGGTCGGATGTCGAGCCCCATCCCGATGTAGCCGAGGCTGGCGAGGAAGATGCCCGTGTTTTCGACCCCGTGAATGGCGTTCACCGAGAGCTGGCCTCGGCGGCAGATCGCCCACACCAGCAAGAGCGGCACGATCGCGGCGGCGTGCAGCAAGAAGCTCGGCTGCACGACCTGTTCGCGGAGCGTCGCGAACAGAAGGCCGAGGACCACGCGAAAGCCGAGCGCGGTCGTGCCCAAAACGGTGCCGATCAGGCCGAACGTCGCCACTCGGCGCTGAAGAAACGCCCGGGCTTCCGGGTTCGCGAAATACGTGCTGCTGCTTCTCATGCCAGGTCCGTGTCGACTAGCTTCGCAAGCTATAACCACTTCGAAGCAGCGTGCCAGTGACCCCGAGAAGGACCAGAAACGAAGCCAATACGACGCCCGCGCTTGCTTCTGGCGACACGTCCGCCACGCCTAGGAACCCAAACCGCAGGCCGTTGACCATGTAGAGCAGCGGATTGAAGAGACTCACCGTGTGCCACGGCTCTGGCAGCAGGTCGATCGAGTAAAACACGCCGCCGAGAAACGCGAGCGGCAGTAGCACGAAGTTTGGGAAGATCGCGAGGTGGTCGAACTTCTGCGCCCAGAGCGCCGCCACCATGCCGAGGAGAGCGAGGGTGGCGGTCACGAATACCGAGAAGAAGAGCGTCCAGCCGAGATGATGCAGTGAAAAGAACGTGAAAGAGAGAGCGACGATGTAAACGAGGCACCCCACGATGAACGCGCGCAGCATGGCAGCGCCCACGTAGGCGATGAGCATCTCGAACGCGCCGATCGGCGCGACGAGGATGTCGGTGATCGTGCCGTTGATCTTCGACTGGAACAGGCTCGACGACGTGTTGAGGAACGCGTCACGCACCATCGTCATCATCACCAGCCCAGGCACGACGAATTGAATGTACGGCACGCCCGAAATCTCTCGGAGCCGCGAGCCGAGTGCGACGCCGAACACCAAGAAGTAGAGGCTGGTCGTGACCAGCGGGCTCAGCACGGTCTGCAGCCAAACCTTGCTGAAGCGTCGCACCTCCTTGAGAAACAAGGTCTTGAGCGCGATTGAGCTCACGCGGCCCGTCTCCCGTCCGCTTTCTGAATCAACTCCAAGTAAATTTCCTCGAGCGAGCGTCCGCCGTGCCGCTCCATCAGGCTTTCCCGGCTCTCGACGAGCAGCAGCTCTCCCTTGTGAAGAATGCCGATTCGATCCGCGAGCTTTTCCGCCTCCTCGATGTAGTGCGTCGTCAGCACGATGGTCGTTCCCGCCTGACGGAGCTCCTCGACCTCCAGCCAGAGCTCCCGTCGAAGCTCGACGTCGACGCCGGCAGTTGGCTCGTCGAGGAAGAGAAGCCGCGGCTCGTGGACGAGCGCCTTGGCGACCAGAAGTCGGCGCTTCATGCCGCCCGAGAGCGTCCGCGTGTAGGCATCCCGCTTTTCGTCGAGCGCAAAGGTTTTCAGCAGGCCTTCCGCTCGTTGGCGATTCGGTTTCACGCCCATCAGTCCCATCTGAATCATCAGGCTCTCGATTGGGGTGAAGAACGGGTCGTAGTTGATCTCCTGCGGCACCAGGCCGACCAGGCGTCGCGTCGTCCGGAAGTCATCGGTCGTATCGAAGCCTAGAACCTCGATCGTTCCTTCGCTTTGCTTGGCGAGACCGGTGATGCAGTGAATGAGCGTCGACTTGCCCGCGCCGTTTGGGCCGAGAAGAGCGAAGATTTCCCCCTCGTAGACCTCGAGCGACAGATCCTCGAGCGCCGTGAACTTCCCGTAGCGCTTCACGACGTGACGGCAGCGGAGTACCGGCGGCTTCATCGCGCCGGACTATAGCGACCTGCTTGGGGATGGCCAGGCTACCCGGGCTCGTGGCGGAGGTGGAACGACTTCGGTCGCGTGAGCTGTGCGTAGCCGAGCGTCGACAGGCTGCAGCCGCGTCCGGAGTCCTTCACGCCGACCCAAGCGAGCTCCGGGTCGAGGT
>JAHELW010000252.1 GCA_024643985.1 Myxococcales bacterium
TGCTCCAGAGAAAATAAGAGAGTCTCGAAGCGAGCTCGTAGTCGTCGATCGGGTGCGGCACCGAGGACGTGGGATCGTCGTCGAGCTCGGGCCGATAGATGAAGTGCGGGGACAAGAGAATCCCGCGAAGCGCCAGCTCGAGCCCCTGCTCGGAGGTCTCGCCTTCGTTCAGGGCGATGTCGACTAGCTGTTGGAGGCGCGCGACCTCGGCATCGGTCACCGGTCGTCGCCAGGCCCGCGCAGCAAACTCGCGAAAGACGTCGTCACGACAAGCCGCCTGACTGGCATCACAGAACACGATCGTGTCGCGCGCAGCGCCGTTAAGCGCCTCGAGCGCAAGCTCCTCGGCTGCTTGCTCGTAGAGCTCGAACTGGAGCGGAGAGACCGTGAGCACCTGCGCGATGTTGTCGAACCCGAGGCTCACGTCGTCCGCCGGAAAGCTCGCCGCCGGATCGAGCCGTGTGCCGAGCAGGTCGCGCACGGTGTTCGCGTATTCCGTGCGGTTCAGCCGGTGCATCACCTGGGCTCCGACTGCGCCCTCTGCGCCCGGCCCCGTGAAGGGACGATCGTTTCCGTCGGACAATCCGTCCCCGCCGCTGCCGATACTGCCGGTGCAGGCGCAAAGCACGAGGAGGCTCGGCAGGAGCGCGCGCGGGGATAGACACATATGGATTAAAGATGTTACCCGAAAGGGTGATTCGTCAAGGCGTCTCGGCGCAAATCTCCGTGAGGTAGCTCACCGTTTCGGGGCGCGCGTCCCGCTCACGGCCGATCACCCCGCGTGAAAGCGATAGCGGGCACCCATTCGAGGGGATGCAAAGGCGGGGAAGCGCACGTCCTCGAGGTAACCGACGATGCACTTCTTGAACCTTCGGCGTCCCGGCTCGACCGTGGCGCCGAGCACCATTCCATCTCGGCCTCGAATCGCGACGTCGACCGTGACCGTGCCGAGCTCGTTGCCGCGCTCGAGCTCTTTGCGAATGCAGGCCTCGTACATTTCGTCGAGGTGCCCGTCCATGACGCGCGCGACTTCCTCGCCGGTCAGCTGTGCTTCTCCGCCGTCGCGTGTTGCATCGCCGAGCTCGATCGGCGCCGCCATGGCATCTTCGTACGAGGTCATCCTCACGTCGCGGCGCGAGAGATCTTCGGGCGCCTCGTCGCTGGCCTCGACGGGCGGCTTCGCCTCGCCGACCTCTTCGTTCGGAGGCTCCGATTCGATCGGGGTCGAATCCGGCGCAGCCGCGACATCTGCTCCATCGCTGCTGACCATGGCGGTGCGGACCGGCTGCCGAGAGCCGCACGCCGCGATCGCGATCGCGACCGACACCCAGCCGGCGCGCAGTCGAGTTACCCCCATCCTGCGATCAGCGTACACCCCATACGCGACGCCCCCCAAACGGTTCTCACGGCGCCGCGGGTCCCGGGTCAGCCTCGAGCGTGTCCTTGGTGTTGAGCAGCGAGAGTTGAATGCCCCGCTCGTTCCGGCGAACGGTGAGGTTCTCCGCCAGCCATGCGCAATTCCGTCGGGGGGGACCAACTCGCGTTTGGTTGGGCGGGCGCCGGCATGCTAGCTTCGCGATCGCCTAATCTTGATGGGAAAGACGATTATGCCGACAAAGTACCCGATTCTCACTTCGATTTTGTTGCTCACGCTGACCGGCGGCTGCAAGCGCGAGCAGGCGCCCGAAGCCGCCCCGGCTGAGGCCGACGTCGCCGAGACGGAGGCGACCGCGGAGCCAGCCCAGGAGGAGCCCGAGAGCGAAGTCGCTGCCGAAGAGGAGCCGGAGGCCGCCAACCCAGCCGATTCCGCGCCAGCGGCGGAAGCCGAGCCGGGGTTGCCCGTTCCAAGCGGATGGACGCGCGTTTCGGCCGAGACGCCCAAGGGCAAGGTGGTTTCTTTCGGGATTCCCGACGGGTGGGTCGAGATCGAGCCACCCAACGAGGACACCCTGATCCTGTGGGGCGCCCCGGTCGGCCAGCCGGGCGGCACGGAGGGGACGAAGGCGAGCCTCGTGGCCGTTGATTTCGAGGGCAACCTGGAGGAGCTCGCCGACGACACCCGGCTCCGGCTCGCGAGCTTTGCCGAGATCCTCAGCGAGGGCCCCTTTCGCATTCGCAAGATGAAGGCCCACAAGACCGCCGCCCGGTGGTCGACTCCGGTCGGCCAGAGCGACACCATCCAGGTCCTCGTGGCGACCGGAGACGAGGCGATCGGCCTGACCTGCCAGCTGATGCCGGGGAAGATCGAGACGCTCAGCCCCCTTTGCGACGAGATCTTCGCGACCCTGTCCATCTCGGGCTCGCCGAACCAGAAGGGCGCGAAGCGCTAGCGCTCGATGCGAGTGTCCCTCTCCGGCGCGTGGCTGGCCTTTCTCACGGTCGCCCAGCTGCACGGGTGCGCGTCGGCTCCCCCGGCGGCGTCCGGGCCTCCTCCAGCCCCTCCCACCGCGGAGGAGACGAGCGTCAAGCCGGGAATCAACGATCACTACTTCGAGCCCGAGAGCAATGCGCGATACGTGCGCCTGCTCGAGGCGGAGACTCGCGAGATCGTTCAGCGCCGCGAAGAGATCGTGGATGCCTTGAATCTTCGAGAGGGCATGGAGGTCGCAGACATCGGCGCGGGGACCGGTGTGTTGACAACCGTGATGGCCGAACGAGTCGGCGATCGGGGCACGGTTCATGCGGTCGACATCGTGCCGTCGTTTCTCGAGAGGATTCGACGGCGAGTCGACGAAGCCGGGCTTGGCAACGTCGTGGTCGTCCATGGAGAGGAGCGAGCAACGGGCCTGCCTTCCGCCTCTCTGGATCTCGCCCTCATGTGCGACACCTATCACCACATCGAGTACCCCGAGTCGTATTTGCGCTCGGTGCTCGAGTCGCTTCGAGGAGGCGGAGCGTTCGTGGTGATCGACATGAAGCGCAAAGAAGGCGCGAGCCCTGTGCTCTTGAACCACGTGCGAGCGGACAAGCAGACCGTCGTCGACGAAATCGAGGAAGCGGGCTTCGTCTTGGAAAAGGAGATCGACCTGCTTCGCCACAACTACTATCTCCTGTTCCGGCGACCGTGAGCGTTCGCCGATACGGCAATGGTGAGCTGGGCCACACCGCGGGACTGCAGAGACCCCTGCAGTTGAAGTAAGGAACGGATCAGCTACGTCTATACTATTCGGGCTCGATGACGAATGAGAAGCCCACAGGTTGGGGCGGCGGATCCGATGCCGAGCTAGCCCCTCTGATGCGCCTCGTCGATCTGGTATTGATCTACGTTGCGCTGTGGTTGCCGACCTACGCCCGCGGCGAGGTTTGGGGTCAGAAGTCGTGGATCGCCGCGTCGATCGCCGCGGTCTTGTTCCTCGTCATCGGCCAATCGCTGAGCGTCTATCAAAG
>JAHELW010000083.1 GCA_024643985.1 Myxococcales bacterium
TGCCTAGGGGCTCGGAAAAAACGCGACGTGGGTCGGAGCGGACGTGCCAAGTGACAATCGCCACGACAGTTACCACCGGCGATTGGCGCGCAGCCCGAGGGAGGGCGTGCGTGGCCTACATCTCCAATCTTACGGGCCACATTTGCAGGCGCTCCCGCTCCGCGGAGCGCCCGCGTCGTGTTTTTTCCGTGCCCCGTATGCGGGGCGAATTCGGGTTTTCGCGCTGTGGGTCGTAAGTGTTTGAGATCAGCGGGGTTGGGAGGGGGGAGAATGTCCCCTAGGGGGGGACCGGGCGTAGCTCGATTGTCAGCGTCGTGGTTCCCGGGGGGAGGTCGAGCTCCATGTCGTGGGGGAAGTGGTCTTCGGCTTGGACCGTCATCAGATGAATGCCGGGCACGAGCGCTTTCGGTTCCTGCGATAGGACCGTTGCGCGGCCGAAATAGTGTCCGTCGATGTACACCGACGCGTCGGGGGGCGTGGCGAGGACCTTCAACCGGGCCGGCTCGGGTGCGACCGTGCCTTGCTTCGCGCATCCAAACGAAAGCAGCGCGAGAAGCAGCGCCGTGGCTCTCATTCCCATTCGATGGTCGAGGGCGGCTTCGAAGAGATATCGTAGCAGACCCTGTTACAGCCGCGGACCTCGTTGATGATGCGGCTCGAGATGCGTGCGAGCACCTCATGCGGGATGCGCGACCAGTCCGCGGTCATGCCGTCCCTCGAATCCACCGCGCGAATGGCAATGACGTAGTCGTAGGTTCGCTCGTCGCCCATCACGCCGACCGTGCGGACGGGGAGGATGACGCAAAACGCCTGCCAGATCTTGTCATACAGATACGCTGCTCGAAGCTCTTCGATGAAGATTGCATCCGCCTCGCGAAGAATCTCGAGCTTCTCCCGCTCGATCGTGCCGGGGCAGCGGACAGCGAGGCCTGGGCCAGGGAACGGATGGCGCCAGAGCAAGTCATGCGGCATGCCCATCGCCTCGCCCACCTCGCGAACCTCGTCTTTGAAGAGCAGGCGAAGCGGCTCGACCAGCTCGAGGTGCAGCGTCTCGGGCAAGCCGCCGACGTTGTGATGACTCTTGATGGTGGCGCTTGGCCCGGAAAAAGACAGGCTCTCGATCACGTCGGGATACAGCGTGCCCTGCACGAGGTAGCCGACGTCGTCGAGCTTCTCCGCCTCTCGTTGAAAGACGTCGATGAACACGCGGCCGATGATCTTTCGCTTCTCCTCCGGGTCGCTCACGCCGTGAAGCGCATCGAGGAACTCGTCGGCGGCGTCGACGTGGATCAGCCTGAGGCCAAACTGATCGCGGTAGGTGTGAACGACCGCTTCGGCTTCGTCTTTTCGAAGCAGGCCGTTATCGACGAAAATGCACGTGAGCCGGTCCCCAATCGCCTTCGAAACCAACATCGCCGCGACCGACGAGTCCACCCCGCCTGACAGCCCGCACACGGCGGCACGATCGCCGATCTGGCGGCGCACCGATTCGACCGTCTGCTCGACGAACGAGCCCGGCGTCCAGCTCGGCTTGCAGCCTGCGACCTCGAATAGGAAGGCACGGAGCATCTCTACACCCCGCGGCGTGTGCGCCACCTCGGGGTGAAACTGCACGCCGAAGATGTTCCGCTCGAGGTTGGCGACGGCGGCAAAGGGGCTGTTCGAGGTGCGCGCGATGGTCTCGAAGCCCGGGGGGAGGCTCTCAACCCGGTCGCCGTGGCTCATCCACACGTCGAGATGGGTCCCCGTTTGAAAACCATGAAGAAGCCCCTCTGGCTTGAGCACTTCGAGGCGCGCAGGCCCGTATTCCCGCTCGTCCGCGCGCTCGACCTTGCCCCCGAGAAGATGGCTCGTGAGCTGCATGCCGTAGCAGATCCCGAGGACCGGAACCCCGAGGTCGAACACCCCCGGATCGACGCTCGGCGCGCCCGCGGCGAACACGCTCGCGGGACCACCGCTCAAAATCACCGCGCGGGGCGCCAGCTCCCGAATCTCAGCCAGTGACAGGGTACAAGGCTGCAGCTCGCAATAGACGTGCTGCTCGCGAATTCGCCGCGCGATGAGCTGCGTGTACTGCGACCCAAAGTCGAGAATCAAGACCCCATCGACGATCATGGCGCACGTCTAACACGACCCCTCAACCGGGTCGAGGCACTCAAACGGGGCCTCATAGAGACTGCGTCTTGCGGGAAGCCCGCGCGATGTGCGGCACAGCGAGTGGGGGGAGCGGAGCGACCGGGTCCCGCTCGCGAGCACGTGCGTCGTGCGGGCTTCCCGCAAGACGCTTCCGCCCGGCTACTGATTGATCCGGTAGTTCGGGGCTTCCTTCGTGACCATCACGTCGTGGACGTGGCTCTCCTGCAGCCCCGCATTACTGATTCGCACGAACTTCGCATCTTTCTGAAGCTTGGCGATCGAGGAGCACCCCGTGTAGCCCATGCCCGCGCGCAGGCCGCCGACGAGCTGGTAGACGACGCTCGAAAGCGGGCCGCGATACGGAACGCGCCCTTCGATGCCCTCCGGCACCAGCTTACCCACGTCCGACACGTCCGCCTGCGCATAGCGGTCGGAAGAGCCTTGGCGCATGGCACCGAGCGAGCCCATGCCGCGGTACGCCTTGTAGGTGCGGCCTTGAAACAACACGAGCTCGCCTGGAGCTTCGTCGGTCCCAGCGAAAAGCGAGCCGATCATCACGCTGTTTGCACCGGAGGCGATCGCTTTGACGGCGTCTCCCGAGTACTTCACGCCACCGTCCGCGATGATCGGGACATCGTGCTCCCGCCCGACTCGTGCGCAGTCCATCACGGCTGTCACCTGCGGCACTCCGATGCCGGCAACGACTCGAGTCGTGCAGATCGACCCTGGACCCATGCCGACCTTCACCGCGTCCGCGCCCGCATCGATGAGAGCCTTGGTTCCGTCCGCCGTGGCGACATTGCCGGCGACGATCTGGACGTTGGGATAAGCCGACCTCGTGTCTGCCACCGCGTCGATCACGCCCTTGGTGTGTCCGTGTGCCGTATCGATGACCAGAACGTCGACACCGGCTTGGACCAGAGCCTCGGTGCGCTTGTCCCGCTCGGGGCCGAGCCCGAGCGCAGCGCCGACACACAGACGGCCAAACGAATCCTTGATTGCGTCGGGATATCGATCGGCCTGAAGCAAGTCCTTGATCGTGATGAGACCGACGAGCTCGCCCTGCTCCCCGACGACCAGAAGCTTTTCGATGCGGTGCTTGTGCAGCAGCTCGCGCGCCCTACTTTGCTCGACCCCCGGCGGGACCGTCACGAGCTCCTTCGTCATGAGCTGCGCGACCTTTTGATTGAGGTTCTGCTCGAAGCGCACGTCGCGGCTCGTGAGAATGCCGACCGGCCGATCGCCCTCGACGACCGGGAGACCCGAGATCTCGTGACGGCGCATGAGCTCGAGCGCGTCGTGAAGCGACTCCCCGGGACCGACGGTCACAGGGTCGACGATCATCCCGGTTTCCGCGCGCTTGACCTTGGTGACCTCGAGGGCCTGATGCGCCGGGCTCATGTTCTTGTGGAGGATCCCGATGCCGCCCTCGCGCGCCATGGTGACCGCCGTCCGCCACTCGGTGACGGTGTCCATCGCGCTCGAGACGAACGGAATTCGAAGCTCGAGCTCCCGCGTGAAGCGCGTGGAGACATCGGCGTTGGCGGGCAGAAAATCGGCGTACCCCGGCAGGAGCAACACGTCATCGAAGGTGAGCGCTTCCCGTAGGATGCTTTCTGTCACCGGAACCTCCCAAGGACCCTAAAAATTGGCGCCGAGTATAGCGCCCCGGTGACGGCACGCTAGTAGGCTCGCGGGAAGTCCCGAATATCCACATGATCGAGGGCGAACCGGATGAGGGCGCTCCGGCTGATCTTGCGGTGGCCGCGCTTTTTGAGCTTGGCGACCATCTCGTCGAGCTGGGCGAGATCCTCCGTGTACATGGAAATGCAGATCACGTCGTAGTGGTCAGGCTTCTTCTTGGCCTTCTTCGGGCGGGCTCGCCGTTTGCGTGCTCCCTTGCCGTAGAAGGTGTCGCGCAGGACGGCGCTGACCTCGTCTTCTTCGAGAACACCATCCACACCCGTTCCGTCGCGTCTCTTCATGGGTCCCCCTAAGATACCGCCGAAAGCGCCGTCGGCCGGAGCGCTCGCCGTCCGCTCGCGGCCACCGCGGTCACCCGCTCCACCAACCGCATGTAGTCCTCGGCGCCATGGCACTTCGGCGCATACTCGAAGATCGTTTGCTTCGCGCTCGGCGCCTCGCGGAGCTTCGTATTGATGCGAATCGGATCGTAGCAGCGTCCCTCGAAGTGTTGCCGGAGCGTCAGAATCGCCTCGCGCGAAATCCGATTGCGAACGTCGAAGAAGGTGGGCAGCACCCCGAGAAGCTGGACGTCGTGCTGAAGCAGCTCGCGCACGTTGCGGATCGTGCGCAGCACCTGCTTGACGCCGACTAGTGAAAGATAGTCACAGGCAACTGGAACGACGACACTGTCCGCGTAGACCATGGCGTTCTGGTTCATCAAGGAGAGCGCCGGTGCGCAGTCGATGACCACGACGTCGTATTCGCGGCAAGCGTCGCCGAGCCGCTCGCGCATGATGCGGTCCCGGTTCGGACGCTCGGCCAGAAACAGCTCGGCCGCTGCGAGGGTCTCGTTCGAGGTCAATACGTCGAGACCTTCGCGCACCGGCACCGCGACCTCCGAGGCCTTCGCCCCATTCACGAGCACGTGATAAAGGGTGCGCTGCCCGGCGATTCCGAGGGACGCGCCGACGTTCCCCTGCCCGTCTGCGTCGATGAGGAGCACCTGTCGGCCCGACTCCGCGAGCCCGGCTGCGAGGTTGATCGCGGTAGTCGTCTTTCCCGTACCGCCTTTGTGATTGAACACGGCGATTCGTTTGGGCGTCGCACGCAGGAGGCCGACTTGGCTTTGCCGCGCCTGCCCTCGTTCGCGGCACCGCGTCGAGCAGAAGTAGTACCGCCCGCCGTCGCTCACACTCATCTGATAAGGAAACTCGATCTCGAAGGTGGCTCCACAGGTATCGCACGCATGAACCCCGTCGGCGCCGAGCAGGAGCCGTTGCTGACACGCGGTGGAGCAAACGTAGATGTACTGCCCGTTCTCCTCCCGAACCTGATAGCGAAAGCGAGCTTCGAAGCTTCTTTCACACACGTGACACGTCGACGTCATCCACCACTCCCCGAGTTATCGAAGTACTTCCTGAAGCGGTTGAACCAGAACGGCCCTGCCCGGTCAAAAAAACCGGCTTGGCTTCGCGCTCAGACGTCGAGCTCGACCGCCTCGGCCTGCGGCGCCCGCTCCATGATGAACGAGAATCGAGCGGAGGGATCCTTGCCCATGAGGTCGCTGAAGATGCGGTCGGCTTCGAGCTCGCCGTCGACGGTGACGCGAAGCGCCCGCCGCCGCGTCTTGTCGAGCGTCGTCTCTTTGAGCTCCTCGGCGGTCATCTCCCCCAACCCCTTGAAGCGGCTGATCTCGATCTTCGCATTCTTGGGCGCCTCCGAAATGATGCGATCTCGCTCATCGTCGTCGAGGGCCCAGTGCACTTCTTTGCCGATGTCGATCCGGTAGAGCGGCGGCTGAGCGAGAAAGATGTGGCCGGCTCTGATCAGCCCGGGAAGCAGCCGATAGAAAAACGTCAGCAGCAGCGTGGCGATGTGATGTCCGTCGCTGTCCGCATCCATCAGCAAGAACACTCGCCCGTAGCGGAGCTTGCTGATGTCGAAGTCCTTGCCGATGCCGCAGCCGAGCGCGCTCACGATGTCTTGGAGCTCCCGGTTCGCGTGGATCTGCGCCTGGGAGGCACGCTCCGCGTTCAGCACCTTGCCACGGAGCGGAAGAATCGCTTGGGTCTTGCGGTCGCGTCCCTGTTTCGCGTTGCCGCCGGCGCTGTCGCCCTCCACGAGAAACAGCTCGCTGTCGTCGGGATTGGTGCTCGAGCAGTCTGCGAGCTTGCCCGGAAGATTCAGCCGATGGCTGACCGCCGTCTTTCGCGAAACCTGCTGGCTTGCAGCGCGGCTTGCGGCCCGTGCCCGTGCCGAGATGATGACGCGCGCGACGATCGACTCGGCCGAGGTCTTGTTGTTCAGCAGCCACTGCTCGAACGCGGTCCTGACGGACGTTTCGATCTGCGCCGTGACCTCGGGGTTGTTGAGCCGGTCTTTGGTCTGGCCTTGGAACTGCGGCTCCTCGACGTACACGCTCACCAATGCGACCAGCCCCTCGCGGATGTCGTCGGCGCTGATCTTCACGCCCTTCGGCGTCAGCTTGTGCGTGTCCATGTGGTTGCGGATCGCTTTCGCGAGCCCCTGCTTGAAGCCGCTCTCGTGCGTACCGCCGGAACCCGTCGGGATTCCGTTCGCATACGAGCGAATCATCTCGTCCGTCGACTCGGTCCAGCGAAGCGCGACTTCGAAGCGCGGGTCTTCCTCGTGCTCGATCGTGAAGGCGTCCTTGTGAACGGTTGGCTTGCCGCGTTCGACGACGAGCTTTTCGAGAAAGTCGACGATGCCGCCCGGGTGCTCGAACTCTTGGCGGTCCCCGGACTTTTCGTCGATGAAGAGGATCTTGAGACCGCGATGAAGGTAGGTCTTAGCCTCGAGCCGCTCGGCGACGCGAGACGAGTCGAACGCGGTGCGTTTGGGGAAGATCTCCTGGTCGGGGCGGAAGTGAATCGACGTTCCGCGCTTGCTGGTCTTGCCACCTCGCTTCAGCTTCGTCTTCGCCTTGCCACGCTGGTAGCTCTGCGAGTAGGTCTTGCCGCCGCGCCAGACCGTCGCGGTCATTTCCGACGAGAGCGCGTTCACCACCGAGGAGCCCACGCCGTGCAGCCCGCCCGCCACCTGGTAGCTCTTGCCCTCGAACTTCCCGCCGGCATGAAGCGTCGTCAGGATGAGCTCGAGCGCGGACTTCTTGAACTTCGGATGCGTGTCGACCGGGATGCCGCGCCCGTTGTCGGTCACCGTCGCGCCGCGGTGATCGGCGTCGAGCACGACCTCGATGCGAGTGGCGTGACCGTTGATCGCCTCGTCCACGGAGTTGTCTACGATCTCCCAGAGAAGGTGATGATAGCCGTGACTGTCGGTGCCGCCGATGTACATCGCCGGCCGCTTGCGAACCGGCTCCAGGCCCTCGAGAACGTCGATGTCTTTCGCGGTGTACGCCACTAGTCCTCCGGAAAGATCGGGATCTCGGGCTCCTGGTACACCTCGGACTCGATTGCGCCGCGCGTGAATAGCTGAAAGCCTTTTCCGCCGCGGGACACCACGTCGTACTTGCGAAGGGTTACGCGATACTCGCTTCCGCCCTCTCGCTGCGCGATCAACACGTCGTCCTCGTAGGCAAGCACGCGCGCGCCGACGACATGGTCGTCTTTGCCGAGCTTGATCAGCATGACGCCACGGCCGGCGCCCGAGAGGAGCGAGACATCATCCGCTTCGCAGACCAGCGCCCGCCGCTGCTTGGTGATACACGCGATGCACTCCTCCGCGAACACCGGCGCAACGTAGATGACCTCGTCGCCCTGCTTCGGCCGGGTGAATTTCCGCCCGGCGCGCGTGGAAGGCTCCCGATGGCCTCGAAGCGAGAAGCGCAGCGCAAGCCCGCCGCGCGTCACTGCAACGGCGTAGGGCTCTTCCGGGTCTTCCGCATCGTCGCTCGGCGGAGGCACCTCGAGAAAACGCGGGTCGAAGCCCATCGCGCCGACGATTCGCTCGCCGTCGGCCATCTTGAACATCGTCTGAAGCGGCGTCCCGTGTCCGGTCGTCGCCGGAACGTCGACGATGCGCGTGACGTAGCAAACACCGTGACTGCTGAAGAAGGCCACCGTGCTCTTCGTGGACCCCGCAAGCACCGCCAGAACCCGGTCCCCCTTTCGGACCCGAGTCGAAGCGACGTCTTTGACGCGCTGCTGACGCTTCACCCACCCCTGCTCGGTGACGACCACCATCGCGTCCTCGTCGACGATGAACGCCTCCGGGTCGAACTCTGGCTCGTCGAGCTTGGCGCTGATCCGGGTCCGTCGCGGGTCCGCGTAGGTGGAAGCGAGCTCCTGGAGCTCCGCGCGAATGAGCTTCCACCGGGCGGAGGGGCTCTTCAGCAGCCGCTGCACCCGGCGCGCCTCTTTTTGCTTCTGCTCGAGCTCGCTCCGAATCTCGAGAATCTGAAGCTTCGCAAGCCGGTAGAGCTTGAGCTCGAGAATCGCGTCGGCCTGAAGCTCGTCGAGCTTGAACCGCTTCATCAGCTTCTCGGCGGCGTCGGCTTTGCCCTCCGACCGCCGGATGATGCGAATGGCCTCGTCGAGCGCGTCGAAGACGATCACGAAGCCTTCGAGGATGTGGATTCGCTTGAGGAGCTGGTCGAGCTCGAACTCGAGCCGCTTGGTGACCACCTCCATCCGGAAATCGAGGAAGTGCTGAAGGATCGGCTTGAGCCCAATCCGCTGGGGCGCCGCCACCTCCGGGTTCTGGGTCGGCACGAGGCAGGTGAGATTGACCTGCACGTTGGTCTGAAGCGGCGTGTGCTTGTAGAGGTAGGCCATGATGAGATTCGGGTCGGCGCCCTTCTTCATCTCGCAGACGATCCTGCAGTCCTCGGTGCTCTCGTCGCGCACGTCGGTCAGCCCCGGGAGCTTCTTCGCGATGATCACCTCGGCGATCTTCTCGACGACGGCGCGGCGCTCTACCGAATAGGGAATCGAGTGAATGACGATGAGCGGCTGACCGCCCCGTGGCGTCTCGGTCTTCCACTCGCCTCGAAGCTTGAGCGAGCCCTGACCCGTCTCGTACGCCGCTGCGAGCTCCTGCTTGCTGCTGATGAGCTCGCCTCCCGTCGGGAAGTCCGGCCCCCGCACGTACTTCATCAGCTGCTTGGTGGTCATGTCCCCGTCGATCAGCGCGACGCACGCCTGGATCACCTCGCTCAAATTGTGAGGTGGAATCGAGGTTGCCATGCCAACTGCAATGCCCTGCGAGCCATTCGCCAGCAGATTCGGAAACCGCGCAGGCAGCACGACCGGCTCGAACAGCCGGCCGTCGTAGTTCGGCCGGAAGGCCACCGTCTTCTTCGCGAGCTCGACGAGCAGCTCGTCGGCCAGCTTTTGAAGACGCGCTTCCGTGTACCGCATCGCCGCCGCGGAATCGCCGTCCGGCGACCCGAAGTTGCCGCGCCCGTCGACGAGCGGCTCCCGCATCGTGAAGGGCTGCGCCATTCGGACGAGGGCGTCGTAGATCGCCGTATCGCCGTGCGGATGGAACTTGCCCATCACGTCGCCGACGATGGCGGCCGACTTCCGATGCTTGACGTCGCTCCTCAGGCGAAGCTCGTTGTACATCGTGTAGAGGATGCGCCGCTGGACCGGCTTCAGGCCGTCGCGGACGTCCGGAAGAGCCCGCGACGTGATGACGCTCAGCGCGTAGTTCAGATATCGCCGCTGGGCTTCTTCGACGAGCGAGGCGTCCTCGATGCTGTCCATGGGCAGCTCGATCTGCGGAGCCCCCTTCTTCTTCCGACGACGCGCCATCCGAGAGTCAGCTCGGCATGTAGCAGCCTCGGAAAAGGCGGGGCAACAAAAGCGTCCCGGAAACTTCGACGCGAGCTAAGCTTTGTCGTCCACCGGCACGAGATGATTGACGGGAAGCGCGCCTCTTCCAACCGCGAACGCCCGCCGCAGCGCCAGGGTGAGCCATGCCTTGGCGCTTTGCACCGCAGTCGGAATCTCTTCGCCGCGCGCAATCCGCGACGCGATTGCGGCCGAGAGCGTGCAGCCCGTGCCATGAAAGCGGCCCTCGACCAAGTCGTCCGGGGCGAAGGTGGTCGTCCGGCCCGCGTAGAACAACACGTCGGTCCCGAGCGCGGCGCCTTCGAGATGCCCGCCTTTCACGAGCACCGCCTTCGCCCCCATTGCGGAGATGCGCTCGGCGGCGTCGATCGCCTCCTCGACCGAGTGAACCGGACGCTCGACCAGCAGGCTCGCCTCCTTGGCGTTTGGGGTCACGAGCGTCGCCTGCGGGATCACCGCCTCTTTATAGGCCTCGACGATGTCGCCTTTGGCGAGCGGCCGTCCACGGCTCGGAAGCCACACCGGATCGACGACCCACGGGAACCCGGTCTGCGACATGACCGACCCCACGACGTGTGCGATCTCGCGAGACCCGAGGGCCCCCGTCTTTGCAGCTGCCGGCGCGAGGTCCCCGAGCAGATGCGCGAGCTGCGTCCTCACCAGGTCAGGAGAAAGAAGCTCCGCGTTCTCGACTCCGTGCGTGTTCTGCACGGTGATCAAGGTTGGAACCGCGGCGCCGTACCCCCCGTGCTGGTGAATGGTCTTCAAGTCCGCCTGAAGCCCCGCGCCGCCCGATGGGTCCGAGCCGGCCACCGTGAGCACCACTGGCGCCCTACCGCTCATTGCGTCTCGAGCTCGGCCCGGCACTTCGCCAAGGCGGCCCTCGCCTCGTCGTCGATCTCGGGGAAGTCGACGCCGAGGCTTTCGAGCGTCTCTCGAACGATGCGTGCGACCTGAAGCCGCATGTAGGGCTTGCTGTCGGCTGGGATCGCGTACCAGGGGGCCCAAGGACGCGACGTCTCGTTCAATGCATCCTCGAACGCGCGCATGTACTCGGGCCAACGCTTGCGTTCCCTCACATCGCCCGAATTGAACTTCCAGTTCTTGCTCGGTTTGTCGATGCGGCGAAGAAACCGATGCTTCTGCTGTGCGAGGGAGACGTTCAAGAAGAACTTCACGATGATCGTTCCGTTGTCGGCGAGGTGCTTTTCGAAGGTTCGGATCGATTCGTAGCGCTCCGCCCAAATGGCGTCGAGTTCGTACCGGGGAAGCCGCTGCCGCTCGAGGAACTCGGGATGCACGCGAACGACGAGCACCTCCTCGTAGTGGCTCCGGTTGAATACGCCGATGCGGCCCCGCTCGGGGAGACGTCGCGCAATGCGCCAGAGAAAATCGTGGTCGAGCTCCTCATCCGACGGGGCCTTGAACGATGACACTTGAAAGCCTGCGGGATTCACGCCCGTGAAGACGTTTCGAATCGTCCCGTCCTTGCCACCGGCGTCCAACGCCTGAAACACGAACAGCGCGGCGAAACGGTCGTCCGCGTAGAGCTTCCGCTGGAGGTCGTAGATCGTTCGGGTGTGCTCTCGCTGTCGTTTCTTCAGGTCGGCCTTGTCGACCGGGCCGGGCGGCCTCGTTGGCGCGTCGGCAACGCGGAAAGACCCGTCGAAAGGCACCAGCAGCTCACTTGGAGGCGCGCTCCATTTACGGTCTGCCTTCATCCGGCCGACTATATACCATCGGGGCCTTTTCCCTTACCATCCCCTCCGCCCGACCACGGAGGGAATGTCGCGATGAGCACGATTTCTGCTGAAGATCCACATCCGAGAAAACGCGTTGCCGTCGAGGACAGCGAGATGTCCTACGTCGACACCGGGGGAGAGGGCCCGGTCACCGTATTCCTGCACGGCAACCCGACGTCGTCTTATCTTTGGCGCAACGTGATCCGCGAGGTCGCACCGGCCGCACGCTGCCTGGCCCCGGACCTCATCGGCATGGGCGATTCGGCGAAGAGCTCGTCCGGCTACAGGTTCGTCGATCACCGCCGCTACCTCGACGCGTGGTTCGACGCGGTCGTCGGCGACGAGCCGGTCTTTCTCGTGATCCACGACTGGGGGTCGGGCCTCGGGTTTCACTGGGCGCATCGACATCCCGAGCAGGTGAAAGGGATTGCCTACATGGAGGCGATCGTGCGGCCCCTCGAAGGCTGGGAGGAATGGGCGGAGCCCGCGCGAAAGATCTTTCAGGCGATCCGTTCGCCCGCAGGCGAGGAGATCATTCTCGAAAAGAACGTCTTCATCGAGCGAATCCTGCCTTCCTCGGTCATCCGGCCTTTGACGGACCAGGAAATGAATCGCTACCGGGCGCCGTACACCGAGCCGGGCGAGTCGAGGCGACCGACTCTGACCTGGCCACGTCAGATCCCAATCACGGGCGAACCGAAGGACGTGCACGACATCGCCGACGCGTACGCTCAGTGGCTCCAGGAATCGGACTCGCTGCCGAAGCTCTTCATCAACGCCGACCCGGGGATCGTTCTCATTGGAGCCCAGCGGGAATTCGCCCGAAGCTTACCGAACCAAGAAGAGATCACCGTCAAGGGCCTTCACTTCATCCAGGAAGACTCTCCGGAAGAGATCGGTCAGGCGGTCGCGAAATTCATTCGGAAGCACGCCGCGGGCTAAGGCAGCGCCTCGGGGTTGATCCATTCGTCGGGCGGCGGCTCGCACTGCGGGTCTTTGCCGGCCGCCCTCGCCGCCTCGTACTCCTGCATGGCTCTCGGAAGGTTCGCGCGAAGCCTCTGCACTCGCGTTTGGTCCGAGGGATGCGTCGACTGCCACTGCTTCGGAGCATCGCCGCCTTGATGCGCCATTTGCTGCCACAGCGTGACCGCTTCTGCGGGATAGAAGCCCGCCTGCGCCATGAAGATTTGCCCGATTTGGTCTGCTTCGTTCTCGTGCTTCCGGCTGAACGGCAGCAGGACGCCAAACTGGGCGCCGACACCCAAGCCGCCGACGATCATGTCCTGATAGGCCGGGGCCGCAGCGCCGGCCGCGATCGATGCCGCGTTCACCGTCGCGTCCGCCAAAATCGACTGCGACACCCGCTCGTTTCCGTGGCGGAGGAGCACGTGCGCCACCTCGTGCCCGAGCACCGCCGCAAGCTGCCCTGGGGTCGTGGCGATCTCGAGCATGCCCGAGTGCACGCCGATCTTCCCGCCCGGGAGCGCAAACGCATTCGGGGTGCTGTCTTCGAAGACCAGCACCTCCCAGCGGCCGTCATCCGGCTGGTACTCCTGGGGGACGACCTCGAGGATCGCCTTCGTGACGCAGATCACGTATTGGTTGACCGCACCGTCCTGGCTGAGCTTCCCCTCTCTCTTCAGGCTCGCGAACGCCGCAACGCCCATCTCGTCCATCTTCTCTTCGCTGACGAGCGTGAGCTGCTTCCGCCCGGTCATCGTGGTCGAGCAGGCAGCGACGAGGAACGGCAAAGCCAGAAATAAGAAACGCAACCGCACGGACGGAATATAGCGCCGGTGCGGGAGGCTCGCATCGGGGCGCGGACTCGGGCTTTTCGGGTTTTCGCGGTGTGGGTCGTAGACGCGCGGAAGTGTTGGGGTTTTGAGGGGGGAGCGTGTCCCCGTGCTATCGTGGGCAGATGGGGTTTCCCGGGACGCGGATGCGGCGCAATCGCGCCGAGGAGTGGGTGCGGCGGCTCACGCGGGAGTCGAACGTCACGCCCGATGACTTGATTTGGCCGCTGTTCGTGCAGCAAGGGGCCGGCGCCCGCACGCCGGTTCCCTCGATGCCGGGCGTCGAGCGGCTCAGCACCGACCTAGTCGTCGAAGCGGTCGGCGAGGCCAAGGCGCTCGGTATCCCCGCGGTCGCCATTTTCCCGGTGACGCCCCAGGAGCTGAAGACGCCGGACGGCAAAGAAGCCACGAACCCCGACAATCTGGTCTGCCAAGCGGTGCGCGCGATCAAGGAGACGCACGACGACGTCGGTGTGATCTGCGACGT
>JAHELW010000253.1 GCA_024643985.1 Myxococcales bacterium
ATCCAGCCATGCATCGAGACGAGCGGCCTCCTCCTCGAGCCGATTCGCCTCCGCCACCCCCACACGCACGAACCCGGCTTCGTGACCCGCGGCCTTGATGCGCTCCGTCAGGCCTCGGCCGTCGGTCATCCGAGGCCCGCGCCATCAGGCGCAGGTGGCGTGCGAGGAGTGCTTTTCTCTTGTTGTCTCGGCTGCGCGGGCGGCGACTTCTGCGGGGGCTTCTTGCGCTCGGGCTCTTCGTTCGATTTCTCGCGCGTGTTCCAGGTCGGTTTCGCGCCCTGCGGAACGACGGTATCCCAGTCCGGAGCGTCTGTGAGGCCGTCGCGACGGCCTGGAACGCCACGCGGGTTCGGCAGGATGTACGGCTCCGCGTTGAACGTCCCGCACTGCCGCTGGTTCTTGTAGAATCCCCAGTGAAAGTACACGCGCCCGTCCCCGCTCAAGATCGAGGACGGCGGAGTCGGATACGGCTGAGCGCGAAGGACCGAGTTGAAGGCGCCGAAATCAAACGGAAGCAGACCGCTAGAACGCACGACGCCGACTCGGTGCACCGAGCCATCGCGGTTGAGCACGATCTCGAGCTTCGTCATCAGAGTCGGGTCCTGATAGGGGCTTCCCCCGATCGGCAGGCTCCTCAAGAAGCGGTGCGCGAATTCCTGATGAATGCGCCGGTGCACCGCCGCGATGTACGTCGCAAACGGGGATGCGGCGGCGTTGAGCGCCGTCGTCGCACCGGGCTTCACGCCCGGCACGTAGTTCTCGATCGCAGCGCGAAACTCGTTCCATGTTTTCTCGCGCGAAATGCCCCGCTGCGACGACTTCTGCTCCGCGAGGTATGCGCGGCGATCCTGCTCGAGCTTTTCGGAGCCGACCGCTGCTTCGAACTGTGACCACGCCATCTTCTGGCCGGGCCCGCGGCCCTTCGACCGTTCACCGCCGCCTTGGCTCGACTTGGCTGGTCGGCGAATGCTGAACGTGCCGGCTGGATCCGTGATGGTGATCGTCTCGGCTGCTTCCTGGCTCGCGCGGTCGCCCGAGGTTTCGGCGGTCTTGCCGGCCGGAGATTTGCTCGACACCCGCTCGGCTTTGATCGGGTCGGCCTCGATCGCCTTGTCGGGGCGTCGTCGCTCGGCCTCATCCGGAGTCGGTCGTCGTGCGTCGCTCCCCTCCTTGTTGCGCATCTCGGCGACGGACTGCTCGGCCGAGTTGCCGGACTCCTCGAGCGTGTCCGACGGCTTCTGTTGCCGACCCGGGCTGGGCGTCTGATCGTCGCGGATCATGCTCCGCACGCGTGCGACCGTTTGCTCCTCGACCCTGTTGTTCTGGTCGGCGATGAATCGCGGATCGTCGGGTGCCTCGTCGGGGTTGGCGCTGTGCTGCTGAATGGCGTGGGGCGAATCCGGAGGCGTGGGTGGAACCGGCGTTTGCCGAGGGGTGCTGGGGAGCTGCGGCTGAGCCTGCTGCACCGCCTTCGCGACGCGCTGCTGGCGCTCCTTGGCACGCTCGCGCGGCTTTTTGCGGGCGCGCTGAGACTTGCCCGGATCGGTGACGTCGAAGTCGACCTCCACCGGATCGAACGTGCGGGTCTTCCGCGCCTCATCGGCCTCCGCCTTGAGCCGGTCCGCGAGGCTCCCGAGAACGTCGTAGACGGGAAGATGCACCGAGAGCGACGCGATTAGCGCGATCGTAAAAGCAACGGCGATTGGCTCTCGGTAACGGCGACGCACGGACACCCTACGGGGTTAGATAGATGAACCCAAGGTAAGGTTACCTCGCCCCCCCGCAAGGGCAAAGAGGTTAGCCCTCGGCTACCGTCCGTACCGTCCGCGAGCCGCCGGAAGGCTCCGACCACCGCCAAAATTGCCCCCCGAGGGCCGACTCACCCCGTGGGACCGGCCGCCGAGGCTCGGGCGCGAGCCAACCGACCTCGAAGGGCCCATGCTGGGTCGACTGAAGCTCGGCTGCCGAACGGTCGGGGACCGCGAGGAGCCGCCGGTGCTTCGGCCGAGGCCCCCGACGCGGGCGCCGCTCGAGCTCGGGCGCCGAAAGACGCCGGTGCGCTTGGAGGAGGACGTCGATCCACGGTTGACCCCACGCGTGGGCTGTGGGTTCGCGCGCGGCCGGCTGATCACGGAGCTGCTCGACGGCGAGCGCGGAACGGTTCGAGTCATCGTAGGTGCGCCGCCCGACCGACCGACCGCGGGCGCGCGCTGCGTGCTCGACGGCGGACGATTGACGACTCCCGTACGCGTCGGCGCCGAACCGCTTCTGCCGGTGGTACGGACTCGTGCCGGCGTGGTCCGAACGATCGGGCCGGTGCGGCCGGCCGGAGCGCGGCTTACCGTCCCGGTGCGATTGGGCGATGGGCGGGTCACGGTGCCCGTGCGGCTCGCGGGCACGCGACTCACGGTGCCGGTTCGCGCCGACGGTGAGCGGCTCACGGGTCCTGTTCGCGTGGCTGGTGCCCGACTCACCGTTCCGGTCCGGTTGATCGGTCGACGATTCACGGTGCCGGTGCGGCTCGCGGGAACCCTGCCCACGGCGCCCGTGCGAGTGGGCGGTCGTCGCGTCGCGGTAGGGACGCGGTGGCTTGGGACGCGCGCGGTCGGCCGTCGAGCCGCCGGATGCGCCACCGTGCGTCGGTACGGCACGCCCCTGCGGACGGGCACCGCGCGGTACCCACGATAGTAGGGGCGATAGTAAGGCGGAAACCAGTGCCAGGGCCGATAGTAGCCAAAGCCGACCCAGACGGCGCACGGGCGGTAGTAACCCGGCACGAACCACCACACGTTCGCGTAGAAATCCCAGCGCGGATGCACGAAAACGTAGTTCACGCGTTCGACTACGCAGTGCCCTTCGGTCCAGAGGTACTGCCCATCGGCGTAGCTCCAGTATCCGTCAACCCAAATCCCGTTGGTGCAGCGCACCGTCGGGGCGACGACCGGCGCCTCACGTGGCGGCGGGGGCGCCTCGTCGCTGGCGGCGACGGGATCCGGCTCCTGAACGACGATCACGGTTTCCCCTTCGATGGTCTCGGCTTCGCCATCCTCGACCTCGATCACCACGTAGCTCGGGGCTTCGGCCGAGTCGGCCGACTGTCCGCCCGGCGTCTGCCCGCCGCTCGGGTAGCCGCTGTGTGTCACGTCGACGTCCCCGGAGCCGCCATACCCAGACGGCCCGTCGTAGTCGGCGGCTGCTGAGAACGCGAAAAGGGCCGCGCCGATCGACGCCGTGAAACCCATGAATCGCAGCAAGGCAGTCATCGCTCCTCCAATCTTTGTAGGCCTGGGCCCGCTCGGAGTCACCCCCCGTGACCGGAGCGGGCACGGCCCGCTCGACAGAACGCCTCGAAAGTGCTTGGTTTGGCGCGG
>JAHELW010000084.1 GCA_024643985.1 Myxococcales bacterium
CGCCACCCGGCGGGGCTATTTCGCCTTCTTGTTCACCACGAACCGGAGGTTTTTGAACTCGGTTTGTCCCAACGTGTAGATCACTTCGCTCAGCGTGCGGTAGGGCGTGCGCTTGTCGGCGATGATTTGGACGTCTCCGACGAAGGGCTGGTTTGCGAATCGCGCGGCGGTGCGCTTCTTCATGTCTCGGATCTCGCTGAGGGTCTTGTAGAGGGGCGTGATGAGAAAGCCGCTGCTGCCTCCCTGCTTCAAGCTCGGGTCGACGATGCCGTTCCGGAGCTCGAGCACGGGCTTGCCGTCCACTACGATGCCGCTTCGGGAGATCTGTACGCCGAGGGCCTCGCTCACCTCGACCTGCGAGGTCGAGTAGGGAATGCGAAGCTCGTCGCTCTCCTGAACGGCGGCTGCGGACGAAGTCGCGAACATCGCCATCATGTAGACCAAGAGGATCGTCAGCATGTCCATCATCGGGTAGATGTTGAGACCGAAGTGCTCCGGCTCGGGCTTGCGGCGGAGCTTGGCTCGCACGACGCGATTGACGTGTGACATGGAGACCGGCTGCTCCGAGACTGGAGGCGCCAAAGAGTCGCGTGGAGTTAGGGAGCGCTCGTCCGGCATCTATCGTATCCCCGCAGAGAGCAAGACGTCGGGGAACAGCTCGCTCTCGTCACCTCGAACCGCATCCATGGCCGCCACCAGATCCTCGTAGGGGACTTCGGGATCCGCGCTGAGCGTCACGCGCGTCTCGTCGGAGAACTGCTCCTTCACCCGCTTGACGCAGTTCGTCAGTCCGTTCCAGTCGTGCTCGCCGTTCATGGCCGCCGGCACGGTGATCACTCGGCCCGGCGCGGTGGTGGTGCACCCGCGGGCGAGCTTTCCGCCCGAGCCGGAGACGATCAGGCCGGCTCGCGTCACGGTGACGTTGAGATTGAGCGATTCGTTGTCGGCCCCTCGCTTTCCAATCCCGCCCTTGCGGTACTCCGGCAGTGCCGCCTCGACTTGCGAGAAAAAGGCCACGGTCGTCAGCGTCATCAGTAGGAACATGATGATGTTGACCACGATATCCAAGAAAGGAACGATGTTGAGCTCTTCAGCGAGCTCGGACGGATCGGGGTCCGGAACGACCGTCCGCTTTCGGACGTAGGCGCGTTGTCGTGGTGTTAGCCGTGCGGGCATGGCGCGGCCCGACTAACCGCCTTGCCGGCGCAGCGTGAGAAGATTCTCGAGCTGCATCGTGACCTTCTCCATCTCGTGCTTGTGGCGCTTGGTGAGCCCATGGAGCACGAGGTGGGCGATCATGAAGATCACCGCGATCAGAAGACCGAAGAAAGTATTCCACATCGCCTCGGCAATACCCGCGGAGAGCAATGCGGTCTTCTGTGCCGGGTCGGCGATGGTGCCGACGGCCTTGAACGCGCGAATCAGACCGCTGATGGTGCCGAGGAGCCCGATCAGGGTTGCAATGTTGGCGAGCGTCCACAGCGACCCCGTGCGTTTTTCGAGCGCCGGGATGACCTCGCTCATCTTTTCTTCCATCGAAGCGATGACTGCTTCCTCGCCGCGGTTCACCTGCGTCAGACCCGACTTCACGACCTCGAGCAGCGGCACCGCTTTCGCCTCGCACTGCCGGATCGCCCGATCGATGTTGCCCGCCTGAACGAGCTTGCGAATCCGGTTCATGAACTCGGTGGCATCGACGCTGTAGTTCATCCGGATGTACCAGACGCGGTCGATGATCACCCCGACGCCGAAAGCCAACACCGCGAGGTTGATGAAGGAAAACGGAAACCCTTCCTGAAGCGCCTCCCAGATTTCATGCAGCATGCTTGTGGCTCCCCCACGATTCGCCGCCGCGACGGCGAATTTCCCCAATTTTTCGCCCCCCCGGCCCCCCGCCGAAAACCGGACCCAGTGGCCTGGAATCCATTGAAATCATTGGGACTGTCGGGACGACCCCTACTTCGAGGGGCAAGCTACCGCACGCCCCGCAAAGTTGTCAACGCGACTACGGCTTTTTCAACCTGGGAAGGTTTGGGGACCCAAGCTCGGGGGGGCTGGGGTTTCTAAGGGGGTGAAAAAGGGCACGATATTGACTTGCTGGATCCAACCGTTATCATCCCTAGGTAGTAAGCAAGCCTTGGAATTGCTTACTGTTCTGGGGGGAACAGCGAGTTTAGTCAGAAGATGGTGGTGGGGATCGCACCGTACTCACTCGGGGTCCGGATAACACCATCGAAGTAAAGTTCGCAGGAGGCAGGAAAAAATGGCCAAGTTGGCATACCACTTTGAAGCAGGCGGATGGGCGATGTGGCTGATCCTCGTTTGTCTCGTCTTTGCAATCGGGTTCACGATCGAGCGCGCGATGTATCTCTACAAGGCGTCGATCGACAAGGACGAGTTCATCGCAAAGATGCAGAAGTGCATCACTGCGGGCGACGTCGCCGGCGCGATCAAGGTCTGCTCCGCCGAGCACAACCCGCTCGCGCGCATCGTGAAGCAGGGGCTCCTCAAGGTGAACCGACCCGATGACGAGGTTCAGGCGGCCATGGACGAAGCGGCGCTCAAGGAGCTGCCCCTGATCGAACGGCGCACACCCTACCTCGGTCTGCTGGCCAACGTCGGCATGCTTTGCGGTCTCTTCGGTACGGTCGTCGGTCTGATCACCGCGTTCGGCGAGGTGGCCAAGGCCGATGCCGCGAGCAAGGCGACCGGTCTCGCGAAGGGCATCGAGGAAGCGATGAACTGCACCGCCTTCGGTCTGATCACCGCCGTCTTTGCGCTGCTGATGATGGGCCTCCTGAACGGCAAGACCCAGAAGATCATCGACGACATCAACGCGGCCACCGTGCAGGTCCTCAACCTCGTGGTGGGTAACCGCTCCAAGGTCGACCTCCAAAACATTCCCGCAGAGTAAGAGCGGGGGGGCGGTTCCATGGCTGCAATCGATTCCGGCGGAGAAAGCTCTGGAAAGAAGTCGGTCAATCAGGAGATCCCCCTGATTCCGTTCATCGATCTCTTGCTTTGCTGCGTCATGTTCCTCTTGGCCACCGCGGTCTGGAATCAGCTGGCTGCGATGAACGCCAATCAGCAGGTCCCCGGCCAAGCGTCGACCGAGGATGCGCCTCCCGAGGACGAAAAAGTGAAGCTGATCCTCCAGGTCCGGAACTCCGGCTACGTGCTGGGGTCGTCCGCCGGGGAGAGCATCGACATCAAAAAGCGGGCCGTGGCCGATCAGAAGGAGTTCGACGTGGAAGAGCTCTCGACGAAGCTCGGCCAGTGGAAACAGGCCTGGGACGATCGGGACGACATGATCGTCGCGCCCGAGGACGGGGTCCGCTACGAAGACGTCATTCGCGCGATGGACGTCGCCTCGGCGGCGGGCTTCACGAACTTGTCCATGGCGGACGGGGCAGCGTTCCTATAGGGGGAAATCATGGCGATCCAACGGCCAGAACCGATACTGCTCCATCACATTCCGCTCAAGTTCGTGCGAAACCGCGTCTCCGGACACGCGCGCAAAGCGGTCGATCATCAGATTCCTCTCATCCCCTTCATCGACTTCCTGATCGTGCTGGTGATCTTCCTCTTGATGTCGTTCTCTGCGTCCGGCGAGCTGGTTGCGCAGCAGCCGACGATCACGATGCCCAAGGCCAAGAACACCGAGCAGATCGAAATCTCGCCGATCGTCGCCGTCGACGAACGGGTGATCACACTCGACGGCACGCGCGTCGCCGACACGCAGACGCAAGGCCAATCGGCGCAGGTCGATCGAATCGAGCCGCTCATCCAAGGGCTCGAAGCGGAAAAGCGCAAGTGGGAGACGATCCATCCCTCCGAGCCGTTCGCCGGGCAAGTCATCGTTCAGGCTGACCGCAACATCGATTTTCGAGTCGTGAAGAAGGTCATGTTCTCGGCGGCGGCTGCGGGCTACGGCAACGTGAGCTTTGCCGTCAATCAGGCCGAATAGCGAGCGATCCTAGAATGGAGCCCTCCGAGCTCACTCCTGCCGAGTTCGAAGGCGCGCCGAAAAACCGATACCGTCCGGGCCTCCCGTGGCGACGCATCGGTTTCGTCGTTCTGGCGGCGGCCCTGATCGTCGGAGCCTACTTCTGGCGCCAGAAAGTCCGCGCCGACGCGCTCCGAGAGCGCATCTACACACTCCATGCGGAACGCGTCGCCCCGGTCCTCGACTCGCTGCGAACGACAGATGCAGATCTACGGGAAAAGGCGCTGTCGGCGAAGTCGGGCGCTGCCATCCGCCTCATAAAGGCGGAGGTGCCGCTCTCGGCGCTTCACGAGGACGAGGTCGTATACCTTCGTGTACGAGCCCCCGAGCTTCGAAGCGAAGCGACTCTTTCCGCCGCCATCGAGGCGGAGAGCGAGGACGCCATCGGCGCATGTCTCGGCCTCGAGCTCACCCCGCTTTCCGAGCTGTCCGACGTGCCCGAGGTGCTCACGGCGAAGTGGCTCGCGAGGTCCGACGACACGAACGACATGCGGCGGCTTTCCGTCCGCGAAGAGCAGCTTCGTCGCGCGATCGATCGCGAGCTTCCCGCCTTGAGAGCCCGCGTCCCCTCGGACTACTTCCTTCTCCTCGTGGTGCAGGGCAAGAGCCGCCTCGAGGATCCCGTCGACGTGTTTCTCTGGGACCTGCGCGAGGATCGGCTCGTGCTTCGCTCGCGCACCGAGAATCGCGGCAAGCTGATCACCGTGCGCAGTCAGATCGGGCCGAAGTCCGAGTCCGCGAAAGCCGAGGGGGATCCCATCGCCGTCGCGGACTGCTCCATCGCCGCGCACATCAAGGCTCAGCTCGGGGAGCCGACGATGGACCTCCGAGCCTCGGACTGACCCGACCGGTTTCCGCGAGCTCGATCCTTTCGAGCCAGAGCCAAGCCTCCGCCGCTGCTGCGCGGCTCTCCGCGCTTCGATCTCTCCACGCCGCCGCGGAATCCGCGAATCGCCCGAGCGCGAAGTACGCCACGCCGAGGAGTCGTGTCAGCTCGCGGGTCAGGCGAGCGGTTGGAAGCCCTCGGCCTTTGGCGTCCTCGAGCAGGGGAAGCGCCAGAGCAAACTCGTTTTGTCCGAGCAGCTGACGCGCCTCGAGGTATGGACCGAGCCCGTCGTCGCGGAGGTCCGCAATGGCCCGTGAGAGGTGTACCGCGACGGGGCTCGAGGGCCTGTCGATCAGCAGCTGGTAGATGAGATCCCGCTGCTGTGCGTCACCGGCGAGCGCGAGTCTTTTGACCTCGCTTTGGCGGGCCGGACCGTCGGTTCGCGGGAGCGCAAGCAGCTCCCCATAGAGCTCGGCCGCTTCGTCGATGCGGCCGGCCGTCCACCGTGCGTCGGCGTACGCTTCGAGGGCTGCGGCGAGGATCGGCTTTGGAGCGGACATCGCGCCTTCGAGCGCGTTGAGCTCGGCGAGCGCTCGTTCCGTCTCGCCCAACCGGGCCAGCGCCCCGACGAGCGCCGCCCGGGCTCGAGGCTCGTTCTCATCGATGTCGAGGATGTCCCTGCAGGTTCTCAGCATGCGGGCATCGTCGCGGGCCGCCGCATCGCCGGCCAGGTCCAGGCGAAGCTTCGCAAGCGCATGGGGGCATACCGCCCTGAAGATGCTCGGCCGGGCGAGGGCGACTTCGGCGATGTCTCGTTCGCGGGGGTCGACTCTGACGTCGCGGAGAACCCGGTGCCATTCCGCTTCGAGCTCGGCGAGGCCTTCGACCTCCCCCGTTCGATACGCCTCCAAGAGTCCGTCCATGCCTCGTTTGGCGATGAGGAAGCGAATCAGTGAGCCCGCGGCCATGTAGGCCCTCCGAGCGGGAAGGCCGCTGAAGCGCACGGTCATCAGCGCGTCTGCGGATGGCAGCTCGCCGCGTTCGATCATGATGCGCGACCACTGATCGGGGTCGAGGTCGTCGCGAATGTCCCAGGCAAGCGCGACGGCGGCGCCCTCGATGATGCCCGGGTTCGGCATGAGGCCTGCAAATCCCCCCGCGGCGACGGCAAACGGCCCGCGCCCGGCTTCACTCAGGGCGGCGTGAACGACTTCATGCCCGAGAATCGGGTGCGGCCAGCGCGCCATTTGAAGATACACCTCGCGACGCCATGGCTTGGAGATCAGCGTGCGACCGATCCCGATCAGCGCCTTCTTCTCACGCTGGCTTCGAAAGACGTAGGCCGTGACCGGCTCGCTCGAGGACAAACCCGCAAGCGCACGGGTACGCGTGACGTGGAAGTCGCAGTCGTCGAGCAGCCGGCGCGCATCCTCGGGCTTCGTCTCTCGCGGGATGTGCATGACGCAGTACCGGCCTCTTTCGGTCTTTCCGAGCTGCTCGACGAGGTATCCCTCGCTGATCCAGTGCCCGAGCTCGTCCCCGTGCCAGTAGGAGGCCCCGACGATCGCGAAAAGCCCTGCCGACGCGAGGACTGCGCCCAAGCGTCGCCGCGCACGCCCGCGCGGTTCGAGCCGTCCGGCGGCCGGATCCCAAAGGGCATCGAAGAGGAGCCCGAGGGCGAGGATCGCCAGCACGGTCGACGCCCGGTAGGTGAGGTAACGCGTTGGGATCTGAACCAAGTCGTCGTAGATCGCGCCCGGAAAATAGCCGGCAAACGCTCCGAATAGATGCACGGCCGGGGTGGTGTAGAACGTCCAGAGGCCGAGCACCGTCGCACCGATGGGGATGGCGGCTGCGAGCCAGGGGGCAAGACGCGGCCGCGCTGTGAGCGCTCCGGTCCAGACGCCGACCGTCGCTGCGAGAGCGCATCCGACGCCGGGGCCGAGCACCATGAACGCGAGCCCTTCGCCGGGCGCGCACTGGCGCACGCGGAGGGAGCTCAGCGCGAGCAGTACGAGCGGTACCGCCCAAATCACCAGCGCTGCGCCGACCGCACGGAGGACGAGGTCGAGGCCCCGCCCCGTACGGTGGCGGATCGTATGGCTAGCTGCCGTCGCGGCGACCCACGGGGGCAGGAGCAGGCCCAACGCGAGCGCGCTTTCCGCCCCGTGAACCGCGAGGAGCGGCACGAATGCAAGCGCGACGGCCACGAGGGCCGCGAACACGATGCTCAGGCGGAAGAGGAAGAGTTTCCGCACTGCTCATTCGGCGGCGACGGGCGGGCTCGCCGGGTCGAGGGCGGTCACGAGGTTGAGGACTTCGTCGACGCGCGAGACGAGGCAGATCTCGAGGCTCTCGCGCACCTCTTCTGGCACATCGTCGAGATCGGCTTCGTTCCGTTTCGGTAAGAGGATTCGCGAAATGCCCGCGCGGTGTGCGGCGAGGCACTTTTCTTTGATGCCCGAGACCTTGAGGACGTTGCCGCGCAAGGTGATCTCCCCGCTCATTGCGACGTCCGGACGGACCTTGAGCTGCGTGAGCAGTGAAGCAAGCGCAACGAACAGGGGAATGCCTGCGGCCGCTCCATCCTTTGGCACGGCGCCCGCTGGGAGATGCACGTGGATGTCCGTGGTGCTGACGAAGTCCTCCGAGAGCCCGAGGTCTCTCGCCCGTGCCCGCACGAAAGTGAAGGCCGCCGCGGCGGACTCCTTCAGGACGTCGCCCATGTTGCCGGTGAGGTGGAGCCTTCCGCTTCCCGGCATCTTCGTCGCTTCCACGAAGAGGAGGTCGCCGCCGGCGGGCGTCCAGGCAACGCCGGTTGCGACGCCTGCTCGTGCGCTCCGCTCCGGCTGCTGCGGTTTCGCTTTGGGCGCGCCCAGCACGCTCTGAATGAATTCGGGGTCGGCCATGATCGACACGTCTTCGCCATTGGCGAGACGCACCGCGATGTCGCGGCAGACCGCAGCGGCCTGCTGCTCGAGCTTTCGGACTCCGGCCTCGTTCGTGTAGGACTCCACCATCGCGTCGATCGCCTCGTCGGAGAAGTCGAGCCGTTCCGGCGAAAGCCCATGCTCGCTGAGCTGACGCGGAATCAAGAAGTCACGTGCGATCGAACGCTTTTCCCGCGGCGTGTAGCCCGGGAGCTCGATGACCTCCATCCGGTCGAGAAGGGGGCTCGGAATGGTGCTCTTCTGATTGGCCGTCGCGATGAACATCACTTTGCTCAGGTCGAACGGCACGTCGAGATAGTGGTCGGTGAACTGGCTGTTCTGTTCGGGGTCGAGCACCTCGAGAAGCGCGCTGGCGGGATCGCCCCGCTGATCCCGGCCGAGCTTGTCGATCTCGTCGAGAATGATGACTGGGTTTTTGCTGCCCGCGTTCTTCAACGCGGAGATGATTCGGCCCGGCAGCGCGCCGACGTACGTTCGTCGGTGGCCCCGGACCTCCGCTTCGTCCGAGACGCCTCCGAGGGATACGCGCGCGAGCGCCCGGCCAGACGCGCGCGCAATCGAGCGCGCGAGGGACGTCTTACCCACGCCCGGCGGGCCGACGAAGCATAGGATCGGCGCGCGACCGTCGCGGCGAAGCTTGCGGATCGCGATGTACTCGACGATGCGCCGCTTGGGCTTTTCGAGCCCGTAGTGATCCTCGTCGAGCACCTGGCGCGCTTGCGCCACGTCCAGGCGGTCCTGCGTCTTCTTTGACCAGGGAAGATCGGCGAGCCACTCCACATAGGTGCGCGCGACCTGGTACTCGCTGCCGGCCGCGTTCATGTTGGTCATGCGGCGAAGCTCCCGCTTGGCAGCGGCCTCGGCATCGGACGGCAGGCGGGCGAGGGAGATCCGCTCGCGAAGGTTCTCGATGTCGTCCTCGTCCACGTCGGTTTCGCCGAGCTCCCGCCGTATCGCCTTGATTTGCTGCCGAAGCAGGTACTCGCGCTGTGAGCTCGACATCTCCTCTTCGACCATGGTCGAGATCTCGTCTTTGACCCGGATTACCTCGTTTTGCCGGTTCACCTGCTCGAGCACGCGCCGCACTCGCTCGCGAATGTCGAGCGTTTCGAGCACCGCCTGCTTCGCGTCGTTCGCGAGCGGCAGGTTCGATGCGATGAGGTCGGCGAGCGCGCCCGGCTCTCGCACGTTGTCGAGGATGTGAAGCGATTCGCGCGAAGCGGTGGGCAGCTCGTTCAAGAGCTGCCGCGCGGATTCCCGAAGATGGGCCGCAAGCGCTTCGACCTCGACGTCGACGACCGGGGCCTCGTGGTACCGGTGTACCCGGGCCCTCATCGTGGGGTGGCGCCCGAGCGGCTCTTCGATGCGCATGCGGCTCACGCCTTGGAGAACCACGCTGTACTGCCCCGAGTTGAGCCGGATGACCTTGAGGACGCGCGCGATGGTCCCGGTGTGATAGACCTGTTCGAACGTCGGGTCCTCGACCTCGGGCTTGTGCTGCGTCACGACGCCGATCGCCGGGCGCTCTCGGCCACACGCCTCCTCGATCAGCCGGACCGAGCGGGCCCGTCCGACGTTGACGGGGACCACGGTTGCCGGAAACAAGACCGAGTTTCGAAGCGGGAGGATGGGCAGAATCGGTTCGGTGCCGGCGGGGAAAATGGAGTCGGTCATTGGTTTTGCTAACGATATTCGAGATCTACGTGCCCAGCAACGCCCCGGCTCAATCGACTAGCGCCGGAGGCGACCGGCTGGTATCAAAGCGCCGCCCGAGATGCTGGGACGGATTGCGAGAAGGGGTGGAGCATGGCTGGGGCTGTCCGCGCTGAGCGGATGCCACGGGGGTCTTACGCTCAACGCCCTGGTTCTGCTGGTGAGTCTCGGTATCTTCATAGGGACGATCTTGCTGGAACGGTCCCCCTAATCGTGCCTGTGCCGGAGCTCCGAACTCTCTCGCATTTCACCCTCGCCGACCTCGAAGGCATTCGCGTGCTTCTGCGTGGCGGGTCCGTCGTGGACTGGCATCGCCTGAATTTCGCAGACGAAAGCGAGGCCGAGGCCTTCGTTCGGGCCCAGGAAATCGATCCCGCCGACCCCGCGGACCTCGCGCGCGTGACCGAGGTCAAGGAGTCCGCAATCGAGTACCTCAAGCGGCACTTCGATTTTCCGGTCCCGAAACCCGTGGCCAAGAAGGACCTCGTCGGCCTCCTGATGCTCGCCTCCTCCAAGGGCCACCGGCAGATCTGCGCTTGCGCCATTTTGAAGGTCATGCACATCGTTCATCACCTCGAGGCGCGCGAGCTGCTCTTCCTCCTCCCTACCGCGGACGAGGAGGTGTTTCAGTGGGTCGAGCAGAAGGTTTATCGGGTGATGGCCGGCGCGCTGGCCAACGACTTTCCGATTCTGGAGTTCATCGGCGGCCGCAAACACAAGGATTCGCTCTACACGAAGCTCCTTTCAAAGCCGGAGGTCAGCGCCTCGCAGATCTACGACAAGGTGCGATTCCGGATCGTCACCCGGTCCGCCGACGATGTCTTTCCGGTCCTCAACTACGTGCAGCGAAGCCTCGTGCCCTTCAACTTCGTTCTCCCGGGCCAGTCGACCAACACGCTCCTTCGCTTCCACAGCTACTGCGAGTCTCAGCCGGCCCTTGCAAAGCTGGTTCCGAATCTTCAGCTTCCGCTCGACGTCGAGGACGGGCTCTCGGCGATCGACAATCGGTTCACGGCACCGAGCTATCGGATCGTGCACTTCATCGCCGACGTGCCGGTTCGCGTGCCGGACAAGGTTCTGGAAGCCGCGCCGCCCGCGACCACCAAGCTCGGCCACACCATCTTCGTGCAGACCGAGTTCCAGGTGCTCGATCGGCAGACCGACGAAAGCAACGAGTCCGGGGACGCCAGCCACCGCGCCTACAAGGAGCGGCAGAAGCTCGCCGTGGTGCACCGGCTCAAGGTCGGCCGCTACACCAAGACCTGAGGCGCGCAGGCAAAAGAAAAGGCCGACGCCCCTCGGGGCGCCGGCCTCGTCTCGTTCGGCCTAGAGCCGTGTTTTACTGGGCTTCGACGACGCCGCCAATGGTGTACGTGGTCGAAATCGCGTTGCACGCCTGGCTGTTGTCGCCCGTGAGGTCGTCGGCGATGTCGAACACCTGCGAAACGACCGCGCCCGCGCCCTCGAGAAGCGCCTCGGCGATGGCCACGGCCGTGTCGGCGCCAACCGTGGCGCCGAGCTTGCCGTTCGAGAAGCCACCCTCCGAGATGGTCATCTGGACGACGACGTTATCGAAGGAGCCCGCGGTGCCGCCGATCTCCACTGGAATGCTGCCGATGGTGCCGCTGGCGCAGACGTTGCCGTTCCCGTCGGGTTCGCTGACGTTGACAATCACGCTTCCAGCCAGCGCGCCGCCGAGAAGAAGGCCGACGTTAGCGCAGTTCTCTTCGAGGTTCGCGTCGACCGCAAAGCCGATCTCGAGCGGCGTGACCATGGTCTCGCAACCCTCGACCATGTCGTCCGCGTCGGTCATGCCGCAGACCGCGTCGCTGAAGGCCTGGTTGACGCCTCCGAGGTTACCGCCAACGCCGGCAAGCGTCGGTGCAAGACCCGCGAGCGCGTTGTCGACGCCGCCCTCACCCTCACCGGGTGCCAGGCCGCCCTTGCCGCAGCTCGAGCCGTCGCAGCTGTCGAGGTCGTAACCGGCGTTACAGTCGCCGAGGATCTCGAACTGCGTAAGCGTATGCGTGACGACCGTGCCCGTCTCGGTGCAGGAGGCAGGGTTTTCGAGGCTCTCGTCCCCCGTGCACGCGTCCGCCACATCCGGCGGAGCCGGGAGGGTGCAGCACGGCGTGGTCGGGTCGATATCCCCGTTCATGCAGGCCGTGCCGTCGTCGAAGCAAGCGAGTGGTGCGCCGCCCGTGCCGCCAGCGCCGCCGCCCATGCCGCCGGCACCGCCGTCGCCACCGGTCGCGCCGCTACCGCCGCTGCCGCCAGTAGCCGATTCGCTGCTGTCGCTGCTGCAGCCAAAGGCCATCAGTGCGCCACCGAGCAGCGCGATTAAAGCTAGTTTGCTGATTTTCATCCGTTCTTTCTCCTTAGGTCCGGGGTATTCCGGCTCCACGTCTCCCCGTTTGAGAGCGCGTATCTACCACGAGTTCCCCCAGATCGACAACCAAGTGAATCAAAGTAAGGGAACAGAATATCAGAGGTTTGCGGGGTGCGTTAGGCGCCCGGCCCGAAAAGGTCGGCCGCCGCCGCGCCGCGCCCACTCATCGCTTGGTTTTCACAGTGATTTCGCGGTTTGCCTGGTTGCCGGCCGCGTCGAACGCGCGGATGGCGACGATGTGGGTGCCAGCCGGGAGGTCGCCGAGAGCCCGCTCGAATCGCTCGTCCCCGCTGTCGAGGAGGGAATCGGTCGGGAACAGGTCCCGCCACGGCCCCGCGTCTAGGGACATCTGAATGCGTGCGATAGGCCCGAGCGAGTCGACCACCCGGCCTCGAACGCGCCCCTTGCGCACGCCGAGCTCCTCGATTCGTGGAGGATGGTTATCGACGCGGAACGGCTCGGAGACTGCGGTCGCGCGAAGCAGGCGGTCGTCTGGATTTGCTTCTTCGTCGGAGGCCTCGACCCGCACGACGTAGAAACCATCGGGGATGCTATCGGTGTCCCAGGTGTACTTCGCGTCCGTTAGCACGACGTCTTCGCTGAACACGTCGCGCCACACCGGCTGGCTCTCCTGGCGATACGCGATCCTGTAGCGAAGCGGATCGCGGTCTGGATTCTCGACTTTCCAGCTCAGGTTGAGCAGCGTCGTTGGCGGCGGCGGCTGGCGGGCTGCCTCGCCGCGCTTGAGCGGTGGCCTCGCGGCCCGGACGTTCGATACTCGCGCGCGCTGGTTTTGCGGCAGGTAGAACAGCTCGATGGCCAAGAGCTCGGCCGAGGGATCTCTCGGGAACTTCACGCGCACCTGGACGAAGCGAGCCGGCGGGCTCGGCACGCGCCGAGGTTGCTTGATATCCTTCGACCACGCGCTCCACGTGTCGCCGGGTTCCTGGGTGTTGCCCGATCGCGTCTGGAGCGCGAAGCGACCGTTGCCCCGCCACGTCACACGACCCCAAGTCGAGACGAAGCCCGCATCGAGCGCCTTGCTCGTCCAAACCGCGTCCTTTGGAGTGCCTGTCTCGATCCGATAGAGCGCCGCCCCGTCGCCGGTGACGAACGTGGGGTTGTTCGAGCGAAGGTCGAGCGCGAGCACTTGCCGCTCCTCGACGTCCACCCAGATCGAGTAGCTGCCGTCCGGCTCGGCGCGGTAGATCCGGCCCTCGTGGCCGCCGCCTGCGTAAATCCCACCCTCCGGGCCCCATTGCGCCGAGGTGAAGTGGGTGTCTTTTCGGCTGAGAAGCATCTCTGCGCGTCCGTCCCGGTCGATGCGCCAGAGCTGGCCGGCGCCCGGACGCGGCCGCGTGGGAGGACTACCACCCTTCCTCTGCGCGCCGGCCTTGAACTGGGTGCCCGGGGCAGTCTTGAACTGGTTCGCGACCACGGCGAGCCGTCCGTCCCGAAAGTCGATTGCGGTAACCTCGTTGCCGGGGAAGTCGTGTACGACTGTCGCGCTACCGTCGGGCGCGATTCGAATGACCAGCGCCGCATCGCTCGTGCCGATGAAAAGGTCGCCCTTGGCTCCCGCAGCGAGCGCCATGACGTGTGAAGCGTCGGCCTTGAAGAGCTCCTCCGCTTTGCCACCGCGATCGATCGCGAACACTTTTCCTTCCGGGCCGGTCGCGGCCACGAGCTTCTTCCGCCGGTCGTCGTAG
>JAHELW010000254.1 GCA_024643985.1 Myxococcales bacterium
TGGACAGGCATCCGCCAGCCCGCAAAGGGCACGAGTCGCGCCCCCAGAGCCCGGTGCTCGTCGGCGAGAGGGGTTTCACGAAGCGCTTCGGACACGTCGCGCGGAGCTTAGGGTCGGTCTGTCATCACGCAACTGCCTGAGCGTACGGCCGATATCTCCCGTATGATCGATTCCGAGGTGCTCCGTCTGAGCCGGGCCGGCCGCCCGATTCGTACGTTCCCAGCCGCTTCGCCGGCGATGGAGATAGGCTCCCATCCCGCGTGCGACATCACCGTGCACGCGAAGGAGGTGCCGTCCCGCGCGCTCCTCATTCAATGGACCGGGGAGGCGACGTACGTCTACGACCTGAAGCAGTCGCCAGGGCTCCGCGTCCGGTCTCCTATGCCGCTCGATCGGCCCTGGTCGCTCGGCGAGGGCTACGAGGTGACGAGGCTGCGGTGCACGAGCCCGGCAGCCGACCGCGATCAAACCGAGGCGCTCCGAGAGCGCGAAGCCACTGCGCTCGAGCTTTCGTTGGTCTGCGGGACCGGCTCGAGCGCCCGGGCGTTCCGGATCGACGGTGTCCCTCTTTCGATCGGCGGCGCCACGGACAACGCGGTGACGCTGCACGATCGCGCCGTGAGCCGCTACCACTGCCGTATCGAGCCCGGCGCTCGGCGCGTCGTGGTTCGAGACCTCGGCAGCACGAACGGGACCTGGGTCGACGGCGTGCGGGTCTCTCGTCACGAGCTTCGTCCCGGGGCCACTCTCCGCGTCGGCCGCACCGACCTTCGCGTTGTCCGCCGAAGCCCTCGGTCCGACGAGCCGACGGGGTTCGTGGCTGCCGCACCCTCGATGCTTGCGCTCATGGCGGAAGTCGACCGTCTCGCCCGTCTGCCTTGGCCCGTCCTCGTCATTGGGGAGACCGGCGTCGGCAAGGAGCACATCGCGAACGCGCTGCACGAGCGCGGCGGCCGCTCGGGCGGGCCTTTCGTCGCGCTGAACGGCGGAGGCCTCCCGCGGGAGCTCATCGAGAGCGAGCTCTTCGGCCATGAAAAAGGTGCATTCACCGGCGCGCTTCGCGCACACCGGGGCGCATTCGAGCGCGCTCACGGGGGCACCCTGTTCCTCGACGAGGTCGCGGAGCTTCCCTTGGACCTTCAAACGCGTCTGCTTCGCGTGCTCGAGACTTGGGAGGTCCGCCGCGTGGGCGGCGAGACGGCTCGGCGCGTCGACGTTCGATTGGTCTGCGCGACCCACGACGACCTTCGAGCCGAGGCGCGGGCCAATCGGTTTCGGTCCGACCTCTTCTATCGAATCCATCGTTTCGTCTTGGACGTGCCGCCGCTCAGAGCGAGAACGGAGGATATCGAGTCGCTCTGCCGTCATTTCCTCGAGCGCATCGGATCCGAAATCGGGGTGCGTCAGCTCAGCACCGAAGCGGTGGCACGGCTTCGCGGGCACCGGTGGCCCGGCAACGTGCGAGAGCTTCGCAACGTGCTCGAGCTCGCGGCCGTCGACTGCGCGGCGGGAGAGATCGACCCCGCCTGCATCGAGCGCGCCCTTCGTCGCACCGCCGACGCGGCGCCGCGGAAGCCGTCCGCCGACGAGCTACGCGAGGCCCTCGAGCACTACGGCGGCAACTTCTCGGCGGCTGCCCGTTCGCTCGGAATGCCGCGGTCCACGCTTCGGGACCGCCTTGCAGGTCGGTCGCGCTAGGCGCTTCGTCCGAGGGATTCCTTCGTCCTGCGAACGCGAAGGTCGAAGAGGTCTTGGGCAACGCCCAAAATCCGCTTGAGCCCAGTCGACTTCGAGTGTCCCGAGCGGCGAGGACGGCACTCGATGGTCACGACCGCCGCGGGCACGCGAGCGCTGAGCATCCGGATCGGAAACTCGAAGTTCAGGAAGAAGGTGTCGGGCACGAGCTTGTCGGGGTCGAAGAGTGAGCGGCGAAAGAGATACGGGCCGTCGCTTTGCATGCGAACCCCGTGGACCAGGAGGATCAGGCCGCGCACGCCCGCCGAAAGAACTTTGCGGTGAAGGCCGTCGTCTCGGTGGTCGTAGACGCTGAATACGACGTCGGCGCGCTCGCTACTGGCGGCGCGCCGCAAAGCACCGATCGCGCCTGGGGCGATCTGCCCGTCTGCGGGGAGAAAGGTGACCCATTGCCCTCGTGCCGCGCGAACGCCGGTCTTGAGGGCCGCACCGATGCCGCGGTTCGTCTCGTGCCGCATGAGCTGATGGGGCGTTCCCGCGAGCGCGCGCCCCGCTTCCGCCGACGTTCCATCCGACGATCCGTCGTCGACGAAGACTACCTCTGCGGCCGGTTCGTGGCGTTTCAGCCATTCGGACAGCTCCGTCAGCACCGGGGCGATGTTTGCCTCCTCGTTGAACGCAAAGACGACGACGCTCAGCTCGGGTCGGTTGCTCACGGTCGCTCCCGAATCACTTTGGCTGGTACGCCCACGGCTACGGAGTAGGGCGGCACGTCCTCCGTCACCACCGCCCCGGCCCCGATCTGGGCGCCCTCGCCGATTCGGACGCCCGGAAGCACGATGGCGCCGACGCCGAGGTCGCAGCCGTCTTCGATGACGACCGGCGCGAGCTCGATCGGTGAGCTCAAGATGGGCACGTCTCGACCGGCTTCTGCGTGCGCCGAGGTGATGATGCGGACGCCGGGACCGATTCCGACGCGACGGCCGATTTCGATTCCTCCTGCGCTGTGCAGAAAAGCCTGCTGCCCGATCCAGGTCTCGTCTCCGATGCGCATGGTGTTCTTGTAGTAGCCTTTCAGAATCGCGTGGTGTCCGACGTACACGTTGGCGCCGAGCTCGATGTTCTCTGGGTGGAATACGAGAACGCCCGCTTCGAACACGCAGTCGGGCCCGCAGTGCTTGAGCTGATCTGCGCGAAACGAACCGTCCCCGTGGCTACGATGACGCATCGCTCAAAGGTTATCAGGAGAGGCGTCGAACGTCGCAAACTTCGGCTGAACCGGGCCCATCGCATCGGACAGGCCTTCGAAGAAGCGCGCGAGACGTGGCGCACCGGACGACCGGGCGATCGCCGATGCGTAGTGCAGGTTCTGTGCGGGGTGCCCGAGCGCGACACGCGGCTCGTAGCTCGGTGTCGGAAGGACGGCCGGCGTTCCCTCTTCGGGGACTTCCGACAGGTCGAGGTGATCGAGGCCTTCGAAGCGAGGGACGCCGGCGAGGAGCGTCGTGATCGCAGCCCTCGGCAGCCCCTGCGAGTGGAGGTCGTGTCCGCGCCGTAGCGTCACCAAGGCGATGAGGCCCGCGGTCCCGGGCGAGCCCTGTTCGAGCTCCGCGAGCGCGGCGCTCGCGGTGCGGGCGAGCCCAGGCTCTCCTTCCAGCGCGCGGCAGCGGG
>JAHELW010000255.1 GCA_024643985.1 Myxococcales bacterium
ACCTTAGCCCTGATTGCCTGTGTGGTAGGATTGCGGGCGATGAGTAAATTTGCCGAGCACTACGGGCCTTGGGCGGTGATCACCGGTGCTTCTTCCGGGATCGGTGCCGAGTTCGCACGCCAGTTGGCAGGGTACGGGCTGAACGTCGTTCTGGTCGCCCGCCGCCGCGACCGTTTGGAGGAGCTCGCGTCTGGCATCGAGGACATGTTTCGCGTCGAAGCACGCGTTGCCCCCGCCGATCTGACCGCCCGCAACATCGTCCAAGTGCTGCAACCCGCGCTTGCCGATGTCGAGATCGGGCTATTGGTCAACTGCGCAGGCTTTGGGACGACCGGTCCCTTCTTGGACATGGATCCGAGCGTGCAGGAGTCGATGATCAATCTAAATTGTCATGCTCCCATCGTCCTCACCCACGAAATCGCTCAGGGCATGCGTGAGCGTGGACGCGGGGGCGTGATCTTCGTTTCGTCGGTGAACGGGTTCTGCGCAGCGCCCGGAATGGCCAACTACAACGCCACCAAAGGCTACGACCTCTTGTTTGCCGAGGGCCTTGCCGCCGAGCTCGCCCCCTACGGCGTCGACGTGCAAGCCCTTTGTCCGGGAGGCACCTACACCGAGTTTCAAAACGTCGCGGGTCTCGACGCCCGTGCCCTCGGTCCGCTGAGCGGCCTGTTGTTCGCCAACGCCTCGAGCGTGGTCGCCACCAGTCTCCGTAAGCTCGGCAAACGCGTGACCGTCGTCCCCGGCTTCGTCAACAAGCTCAACGTCTTCATGATCCGCTTCATGCCACGCTGGCTATCGACTCGGCTTTTTGGGACGGCCGTGCGCCGCTTGGCCGCGCACAACTAGCGCCGCTGCCTTGGCGACCGAGCTTTCGCTCCTTCAGCACCGGAATTTCGCGGAGTGTCCTAGATGAATAAGAACGACAGAATCATTCTGGTCACGGGTGCTTCCGGCTTCATCGCCATGCATTGCATCCTGCAGCTCCTAGAAAAAGGCTTCACGGTGCGCGGCACGCTCAGGAGGCCGGCGCGAGAGGCATCGCTCCGTGCGACCTTCAAGAAGCACGTGGATGCCGACGATCGGCTGAGTTTCTACACCGCGGAGCTCATGAGCGACGAAGGCTGGCGCGAGGCGATCGAGGGCTGCGATGCGGTGCTGCACGTGGCCTCACCGTTTCCGCGCAGGCCGCCGAAACACGAGGACGACGTGATCGTCCCGGCCCGAGAAGGCGTGCTCCGGGTGCTCCGGCTCGCCTCGGAACTAGGCGTCAGGCGCGTCGTGATGACCTCCTCGGTGGTGGCCATGATCTGTGGCCACAAGCGCGACGGCTCGGAGGTCTACGACGAGTCATTCTGGAGCATCCCCGAGAAGACGGTCGGCGCCTACGAGAAGTCCAAGACTTTCGCCGAGCGCGCGGCCTGGGAGTTCATGGACTCGCTGTCCGGGGACAGCAGGCTCGAGCTCGTGGCGATCAATCCGGGCGTTGTACTGGGCCCGATTCTCGACGACGACTACGGCACCACCGGCGAGCTCGTGAGGAAGCTCATGAAGCGCGACACGCCAGGCTGCCCGCCCATCGGCTACGCGCTGGCGGACGTACGCGATGTAGCGGCAGCTCACATCGCCGCCATGGACGTGCCGCAGGCGGCCGGCAAGCGCTTCATTGTGGCCACCGAGCACGTCTGGTTCCGCGACATCGCATTGGCCCTGGATGCGCATCTCAAAGACAAGGGCTACAAGATACCGACGCGCGCATTGCCGGCCTTCGTGTTGCGTTTGGTGGCGATGTTCGACAAGACCGCGAAGCTCGCGGTGCCCTGGATCAACCTACGCATGGACCTCTCCCACGAGCGGGCGACGCAAATATTGAACTGGGAGCCGCGCTCGATGGAGACCATGGTGACGGACATGGCCGACAGTTTCATCGAGTTTAAGGTTGCCTGATCGCGGTGATTGGTAATGCGCCGCCTCAGAGTCCGTGCTCACCGCTCGCGCAAACGCTCCAGATCGAGGGCATCGTCGACGTCGAACGCGATGCCGCTGCTGAGCGGCACGCTGACGCTCAGCCCCAGCTCTTGGGCTCGGAGTAGATGACGCCGGAGGCTGTCTTCGTGGCCGAGGCAGCTTGGGAGTACGGTGGGTGGAGCTTGCGCGATGACATTGGTGCCTTCGCCGAGGCGGTCGGGGACGAGCACAACGTCGGTCTCCTTCAGGGCGCGCACCACGTCTGCGATATCCTCACGGGTCAGGTCGGGGAGGTCGCTCATGCAGACCACTGCTTTTTCGGCTCCACGGTTTGCCAAGTCGCTGAGCGCCTCATCCACCACGCGTGCCAGTCCGGGAGTACCGGGTGGATCGGTGAGCGCCAAAAGACCCAATCGTGCGGCGTGTGCACGCGTCGCCTCCGAATCACTGACGACGGCGATTTCATCGACCTCGGGGGACTGTCGAAGAACGCTTACGACGTGCTCGAAGAGCTCTCGAGCCAACCTCGCTCGCTCCTCGGGCCCTAACACGTCGGAGAGACGCGACTTCGCTTGGTCGAACCCTTTGATCGGAATCAATGCCCAAGTGCTCATCGAAGGCTCCCTGCGAAATCGAGCAGCGCTCGAGCCAAGACTACTCGATCTTCGCGGGTCTGGATCAGGATGTTGCTTTCGAGCACGGGGAAGGTCGCGGAAAACGCGTCGCCGGTATGAACGACGAATCCGTCGAGAAGGTCCTGGTAGTGTGTCGCGATTTGCTCAGCGGATGCGGGCTTGCCCTCGAGCTGCGCGATCATCGAAGAGAGTGGCCCCTTGACCGCACGGCCGCCGAGGATGGGGCTTACGGCCACCGTGGGCTTCTCGCGAAGGATCGGGCGGATGCCTTCGAGGGAGAGGATCGGACCGATCGACACATACGGGTTCGATGGGCAAATCACGACCAGATCTGCCGAACACAAGGCCTCGATCACCTGGTTCGTCGGTTGGGCGGGCCCACCATGCTCGACCCGTTGCACCTCGGGGGCTGCCCGTGCGCGCACCAGCCAGTCTTGAAACGCCATCTCGTCCCCACTGCGCGTCACGATCGTCGTCGGGCGCGGAGAATCGCTCATGGGCAGGATCGGGCGCATCACCTCGAGCCCGCCACAGAGCTTCGCGGTTGCCTTGGTCAGCGAGTCGCCTGCGGCAAGGGCCCGCGACCGCAAGAGGTGCGTCATCAAGTCGCGGTCGCCCAATCGAAACCACGCATCGGCCCCGCGTCGTTCCGCCTCCGCGAGCACGTGAAACGTGTCGCCCTCGATTCCCCAACCGCGCTCTTCGGGAGCCAATCCGGCAAGGGTGTACATCACCGTGTCGAGGTCCGGGCTGATGTGAAG
>JAHELW010000085.1 GCA_024643985.1 Myxococcales bacterium
TCAGTGCGGGCATGACCTGCTTCCAAGTCGTTGCGCTGCCGGCCATCCCGTGAATCAGCAGCACGAGCGGGCCCCTGCCAGCAAGTCGATACTTCAGGCGCCCGCCATGGATCGTGAGCTCTTCCTGCCGCATCGTATCAGGCTCCTGCCACAGCACTGCCATCCGCTCAAACCCGTCTTTTCGCGGCAAGTAGCAAAGCGTGCGTCGGTAGAAATCCTCGATGCTCGCCAGCATCAAAGTCTCGATGTAGCGGAACCGCGGCCAGAGCTGCGCACGCCACATTTGCTCGCGCCGCTTCCCGAACGAACAGCGACTCCATCGGCGCAGTTCTCCCTTGCAACTGAAAGTCGTTTGCAGTTATAACCTGACCTCTTGTGCAGGTCACAGTGACGTGAGGATTCAGTTCAATGGTTGGGTGGATCTCACCAACAACTCGTTTTCCCTAGAAGACGTGCTCATTTCCGGCAACGATGGACCCGTTCTCATCGATCGCAACTGTGACATGCGTCTTACGATCACCGAGAACAACGACGTGACGATCACCAACAACAATGCGGAAGATGCCGGAGCAGCGGGCGCGGTTTGTGCCTCCGGCTTTGGGTTTACCGATGCAGACGTCACCAAGAACACCGGTGGCGTGCTGATCGAGAACAATACAGGTGAAGGTCTGTCCTGCTCAGACAATGACCCGGCACCGGTGGAAGCCTCGGCCGGCAACGCGATCACGTTCAGCGACGGCCAGTGCGCTGGCTTCTGACCGAATCGCGGCTACCACCACACGGGATTGGCCAGTGTCGTGCGGCTCGTCGCGCGGCGCTAGCTCACGCGCTCGAAGCTTCCCGGCGTTCGCGATTGCACGAGAACGCCGCAGCGGCGATTGGCTCCCTGTGGGATGCCGCGAAGATCGGCGCAGCACTCTTCATCCGCAGAGCAGTCGCCACCATTCGGGACGCAAACCCTTCCGTCGGGCGGCTCGCCGTTGCCTGGTGGAACACCGCAGCGGAAACGTTCGTCCGGCGACTGGACGCAGAGGTCGTCGCAGCACTCGACTGCGAGGCAGCGCTTGAAGCCATCGACGTCACGATCGCACTTGAACCCGCAGCAGTCGCGATGCGTGTCGCACGGCTCGAAGGCGGGTTTGCACCAGGCCGGCGAGAAACAGTAGCCGTCATCCCCACACGTGAGCGCGCAGCACTCGGCTCCGAAGCTACACAGGAGGCATGTCGCCTCGGGCTCGCATTTGGAGCGATGCTGGAGACATCACCGGTTCCAAGGGGCGGGATAGCTCATTCGGCGCAACCGTAATGGGACTGCGCCCATGGAACTAGGTCCACGATCATCTGCGAGACGTAATAGATCGCGAGGTCGTTCCCCATGCCGGAGTAGCCCCTGTCGAAGAAGCAGTCGTAGTCGCAAGTGAGCGAGCTGAGCTGTTCCCAAATATTGAGGAGCCGGAGCGCACCGAAGAGTTGGACTATGCCCTTGGTTTTTCGCTGTGCGAGGGCGTCGCCAAACACGACCTGCTCCCAGAACCATTCCTGGCCGCTGAGTTGCACGTACTCGGCGAATTCGGAAATGAAGATCTCGTCCCTGAAGTCGCAGCTGCCGCAGTCGTTTTTCAGCATGTTCACGTAGGCCAACAAGGGGACCTCGACTTCGTCTTTCAGGCCGGCAAAGGCACTCTTAATCGCGGGAAAAGCCGAACAGTCGAACGACAACGTGTCGACGCTCATCTCTTGGATGGCCTCGAGCTCGGCCACGATCTGGGCCCACTCGTCGCCGCCGTAGATGTCGTCGAGCAGCGGCGCCAGTGATTCATCGTAGTCGACTTCATCAATTTGAATGAGGCCCCAGGCCCACTGCTCTTCGATCTCGCTAGTCGTCCCGGTGCTTCGCACAATCATCTGATTGTCGATGACCTCTTCGGGCAGAACGATTCGCCAGCCTTGGGTGAGCCCGTCCCATCGGAAGGCGGCAAGGAACTGCGCGGGCCCAGGTGGTGCGGTTCCTTCGACGAGCGGGAGCGCGATCTCCAAAGGAACGGTGTCCGGCGCACGCCCGTGGTACCAGAGACGGAACGAGCCCGAGGGCTGGAAGCCCTTGGGGAAGTCGTCTCTGTCCGTTTCCGAAAGACCCAACGACCAGCAGGCGTCCCGCTCCTCGGGTCGCGCCGTAACCAGGACGTTGTACCTGAAGTTGTTCAGGACGTTGAGCTCGTAGGTAGCGCCATCGGCTCCGAACGCGTCACACTCGAGGCCTAGAGGCGGGGATGGAACGCTATCGGCGCAGCCGGACCCTGGTCCGATCAGCGGAAGCGCGGCCATGGCGGTTAGCAAGGCTCTGATTCGAAGCATCATCCCCTCCTTTCCAACTCAGGGGTAGTCCAACTCAATCTCGGCCTGCCGGGTCTCGTCGATATTCACGATTTGGCACGAGGTCCCGCCATCGACGTTGATATCGATCCTGATGTCGCCGGGAACGAGCGAGTTGTATTTCGAGTTTTCGGTGACCTCCACGACGTAGCGGCCGGACTCGAGCGGCGCCGAGCAGGTGATGTTTTCGGCGTACGGACGATCAGTCGTGTTGGCTTGCTCGTCGGGGCCATGTGTACATCCGTCGGCGAAGATCTTCTCTCCATCGCCCACGCCCACTACATCCGCGCCTCCCGGCAGGTGCAGACTCAAATTGACGTCCTCGTTGCCGCAGTCTCTGAGGCACCAGGTTGCGCTCACAGAGAGGCACGCGTTGGGGTCGTCACAGGCCAAGAAAGCCGCAGCATCCAGAGGCACGCAGGCGTCCGACCCACAGCCCGAAACGAATACGATGCTGATGGAAGCAACCTGAAACAGCAGCCTCCGCCACTTCTGAGCCTTGTCGATGTGACCGAGATCCACGGCCGACCTCCCCTTTTCCTCGATGCTCACCAATGCGTCGAAGCCGATCACCGCCGCAGACGTGCATCAAGCGTGCCGGTCGAAAACGCAGCTTTCTAGGGGAATTGAGGACCGCGCCGCGCAGGCATTGCGCGCGAGCTCCGTGTCGCGAAGCGCATGCGTGGGGGTTGCGGTAGGCCTTCTCAATCGTCCAAGGGATGGTGTTTCGTTGGCGCGGGGTGCTCGAGATCCAAGGGCCCCGTGAGATGCCTCAGCGAGGCGAGCACCTGACTCAGGACGCTCTGGCTGCCTCCGGCCATGCCTTCTTCCTCTGCTACCTCGAGCTCCCTCGCGTCGTAGGCCCAGCTCTTGAGGATGGCGATCTTTTCCGCGCTGGTGAGTGCCGTCGCTTTGATGACTTCTTCGGGGTCGTCGAAGACCGAAGCCGGATCGCGAATCGCGGTTTGTAGGTCGGCCTGCCTCATCCCGAGCTATTATAGCTCGATCCAGCCGATTCGTGTTCGAAGGACTTCTTCGTCCGAAATCCCCTTGTGCTCGCGCGGGTAGCCTAGCGGCGTTCCGAAGACTCGGCGCGCGCCGACGCGGTGGTCACCCAAGGCGTGGGTATGGCCGTAGATCACGTGTTCGACTTTCGAGTGCTGGTCGATGAGCTCGCCCATGCGAGAGCTGCCCATGAATGCGTTGAAGAACTCCCATGGAAGCGTCCCGGCGCGTCGAACGGTTTGCTCGTACTGCTGATGGTGCGTCGCGCACACGACGCGCTCGACGGACGGATCGCGCTCGAGCGCGCTCAATTGAGCGTGCAAGGCATCCTCCATGCGGCGGGCGACTTCCGGATTGCTCATGAGGCGTCCCTCGGTGTCGCGAAAGGCGGTGCGCGTGCGGTCGCCCCACTGCATGCCGTCGATGGTCTGTTCGCGAAGGGCGAGCTCGGGAATCTGACCGCGAAATTCGGGCTGGAGAAACGAGTAGTCGTACCAACCACACGAGCCGGCAACCGCGATGTCGCCCATACGCAGTGGCGCCGCTGGCAAGTAGTGCCCCCCTTCGGACTCGATCATCGCCTTCAGATGCTGGTCGTGCCGCTTCCAGGTATTGAAGCCAGAGTCGTTTTGCACGTCCTCCCCGGGTCGGTCGACCCAGAGATCGTGGTTCCCCGGGACGTACGCAACGCGCTCCGCCTGCCGCGCCAGGACTCGAATCGAGCGGACGATCAGCTCGTCGATGTGGGACACGTCGCCGACGACGAGAACCAGGTCTGCGCCGCGAGCGCCGATTTCAGCGGCCATCTTGAGGAAGAGCTCGCGGTTTGATCTGTACTCTAGATGGATGTCCGACACGCTTGCGATACGCATGCATCGTGACGCATAGCACGATCGCTTGCAGCTTGGCGTGAGCCCGCCTTGTGTATCCTCGTCGCGCGGCCTAAGAAAGGGCCGCGAAAATGGGGATCCCCGACAGCTACTTCGATAGCTTCCACACCGCCAAGTACAAGAGCCAAAACCCGCTCCAGCGGCTTTTGATCCGGCGGTTCATGGCCAAGCTGAGCGCGATGTTCGACGCGACGCAGCCCTGCGGGTCGGTGCTCGAGATCGGCTGCGGCGAGGGCTTCGTGGCGGGTCAGCTCTCCGAGCGGCACGCGGGCGACTCGTACGTGGGCGTCGACCTCGACGCCGAAGACGTCGAGCGACTTCGAGCGAAGTTTCCAAAGATCGAAGCGCATCCGGGGAGCATCTACGACTTGTCCTTTCTCGGCCGCGAGTTCGACGTGGTGGTGTGCGCAGAAGTTCTCGAGCATCTCGACGATCCGGCCGCGGCGCTTCGGCAGATCGTCGCGCGAAAGCCCGAGTGGGTCATCCTCTCGGTACCGCACGAGCCGTGGTTCCGGCTGAGCAACTTCGCTCGCGGCAAGAACATCGCGCGCTTCGGCAACGATCCCGAGCACGTGAACCTATGGGGCCGCCGAGGCTTCCGCCGCGTGATCGACCCGTATCTCGTCGTGGAGCGGCACGAGAGCGCGTACCCCTGGCAGCTGGTGCTCGCGAGACCGAAGTGATGGGCCCCTCCGACCCGAGCATGGCGGCCGACGAGGGGACGCGGCGGGCTTCACACATCGTCATTGCGGTCCTCTTGGTGATCAAAGCCGCCGTGCTCGTCTACAACGTCGACACGTTTTCGACGCGCGGCCAGTACGACGCCCGCCATCACGCGTGGCGCGCTCGGAGCGCGGGCCTCGAAGTCGGCCGGATGGCGTACAACTCACCGCTCTACTACCTGCCGGTGCTGCCGTGGGTCGACCTCTCGCGCTTCTACGAGGACGGCGAGCCGCGAGCCAAGCCGCTGCCCGGCCCGGACGACCGCTGGAAGCTCCTGGAGAGGCTTCAGTCTTTGAATGTCGGGTACGTGCTCGGCGCGCTGCTCGTCTGGATCTACGGCATCCTGCCGATGATCGTCAGCAGCCACCGGGCTTGGTTCTTGGCGTCGCTGCTCCTCGTCGCCATGCCGGGGTATCCGAAGATCGCCGTCATGGCGCACCCGGACGTGCTGCTGCTGTTCCTCGCGAGCCTGACGTTCTTCGTCACGATTCGCTGGCTCCGGGGGCCGATGCGCTTTCGACGCCATCTCGCGCTTGCCGTGCTCGCCGGTCTCACCGGAGCGTGTCGCCCACTCGCGGTCGTCCCGATGCTCCTCTTTTGGGCGATGAACGCCGGTACGCTCCTACGAGACGGAGTCACGGCGATCCGGGTGTCCGCGACCTCCAAGGCGGCCGCATTCAGCAGGCTCGGAGCCAAGCTCGCGGTGGTGACGCTCGTCACCGCCTCGCTTTCCGCAGGGTGGTGGGCGTACCGGTACGCGCAGACCGGCGAGGTGCTCGACGCCTACGACCATCGCTACGTCGATCCCTATCAGCCCCTCAAAGAAGACTTCGACTACGTGCACTACTACTCGAGCTTCTACTTCGGAAAGCTTCTCGACGTGCCGAGTCGCGCCGACGTGCCGATCGGGCCGGGGACGAACCCGAAAGGGAACAGCTTCTGGACCCAGCTCTATTCCGACTTCTGGGGCGACCATTTTCTCTATTTCTCGGGAAAGAAGCACGGAGTCGAACAAAAGCTCTGGGTGAAGCGCATCTTGTTCGTCGTCGCGCTGCCGCTCAGCATCCTGCTGGCGCTGGGTATCGTCACGGGCACGATTCGCGCGCTCCGCGAAGCGATCCGGCGGCGCGACCCGCTGGACCCGACCCTCTTCATGGCTGCCGCGTTCTGGGGGGGCTTTCTGCTCTTCGTCTACTGGCAGGGCACGGCGGGGCTGCTCCCCGGCAAGAACTCGAGCATCAAGTTTCTGTACATCGCGTGGGCGGTTCCTTTCGGGGTTGGAACCGCGGCGTCCCAGCGCATCGGCTCCGGGCTCTACTGGATCGGTGTCGCGCTCACCGTCGCCGCGGCCTGCGTGGGTCTCCCGGTGTCGCTTCATTGGCCTTGAGCGCGAAGGCGTTCCCGCCGAACGGAGCGTTGGCCGGCTCGCCGCGACTGGGCTAAGCATCTCACCTAGGTGGGTGCGAGCGATGCTTAGAATGACAGGGGCAGCCCGGTGGGGGTGGCAGCAGCGCGGGGTCGCGTTCGCGATCGCCCTGCTTGCCGCCTGCACTCCGCAGGGGGAGCCAACCGAGCCTGCCGGCGACGAGCCAGCGCAGGAACCGGCAGAACAGCAGCCGGAGCCTTTGGCGAAATCGGCCGCCAGGGCAAAGGAAGCGGCCGAGAAGCCAAGATCGAACGAGTCGTATCACGCTCCCGAACGAAGGCGCCAGCTGGTCGAATCGCGCTCCCACACACTCGCGATCGAGCAGCTTCAGGCGCTCGGCTACGTCGACGGGACATACGACCCGCAGAGCGAGAAGTCCGGCGTCCTGCTTCACCGTAAAGCCAAGACGCAGCGCGGATACAACTTCTACTCGTCACGGAAATCGAGGGGCGCGGACCTGATCGACATGGACGGGGAGCTCGTCCACAGATGGCGGACCTCTCGGCCCGGCGCCTGGCAGCACTCCGAGCTCCTTCCCAACGGCGACGTGATCGTGATCGTCAAGGACCGGGAGCTTGCCCGCTACGACAAACATTCGAGACTCGTCTGGGCGGTTCGCGGGCGATTCCACCACGACCTCTGGGTGGACGACCAGGAGATCTACGTGCTGTCGCGTGTCGCCCGAGTGCTTCCCTACATGCACCCCAAGGCGCCTGTGCTCGATGACCTGATCCAGGTCTACTCGTTGGAGGGGAACCTTCGACGAGAGCTCTCGGTCTTGGATGCCTTGCACCAATCCGCGTACGGGTTTCTCCTTCCGAGCGTTTCGCATGCCCGCGTGCGCAAGGGACGGCAGCTCGACGTGCTGCACACCAACCACGTCGAGGTCCTCGACGGCTCGTTCGCGGATCGCGACCCCGCATTCGCCGAGGGAAACCTCCTGGTCTCGATGCGCAACATCAACGCCATCGCCATCCTCGATCCCGAAACGGCGAGCGTCGTCTGGATTTGGGGGCCGACGAACCTCACCTTCCAGCACCATCCAACGTTCCTCGAGAACGGTCGCATCCTGCTCTTCGACAATGGCGTCGACCGGTCGCGGGTCATCGAGCTCGACCCGGAGTCACGGCGCATCGTTTGGCAGTACGCTCCCGGGCCGAGCTTTTTTTCGCAGACCCGGGGGAGCAATCAGCGCCTCCCGAACGGCAACACGCTGATCACCGAATCGGATCGCGGCTACGTGCTCGAGGTGACGCGGCGACGCGAGGTCGTCTGGAAGTTTGCGAATCCGCGGGTGAACAAGAAGAGCGAGCGCGAAGCGATTTGGCGAATGACTCGGGTCGATCCGAAGTCGCTCACCTTTCTCGACCCGCTGTCCCGGCCGCCTTCGAAGCCTCGACCGGCGGCGGCGCGATCTGCCAAGCCGTGAAGCCGAGAGCCACGGTCGCGAGGTTGATCGAGGCGAAGACCAGTAGACCGAATGCGACCCCCTGCTCGGGCGAAAAGCCGAGAGCGGGGAACACGAGCGCGAGGAAAAGCTCCCGCACGCCTACGCCCGATACCGAAATCGGCATCAACCCGAGCAGGCTCGTCGCGGACAAGAGCGCGGCCACGTCGACGTAGCTGAGCTCGATGCCGATCGCCCGCGCGACGATCCAGCCCTGAAGATAGTTGATGGCAAAGGCCGCCACCGTGAGGGGAATGGCCGCGAAAAGCGCTCTTGGCACCAGCGCTCGAAGCGCGGTCAAGAGCTGCTCGAGACTCGCGTGCCAACGCTCCGTGAAGCGGCCGAGGACGCGCCGAAACGCTTCGGCGGGCCCTTTCGCGAGAAGTAGGAGCGGCGCAGCGACCGCGACGGCGACCGCAAGCCAGGTCGCGTAGGCGAGGTCGCTCCTCAAGATCGACGCGAAATGCACGGTGCCGAGCACGGCCACCGTCGCGAGCACGTAGAGGTCTGAGATGCGGTCCATGAGGGTCGCGGCGAGACCCTCGCTGTAGGGCGTCTCGATCTCGCAGCGGACGTACTGGATACGAAGGGCGTCTCCGACACGGCCTGGGGTCAGCATTCCGAGATACAGAGAAGAAAGGACTGCAGCGTAGGTTCTTCCAAGCGGATAGCGGTAGCCGCGCGCCACGAGAAGGTCACGCCAGCGGACCACCTTGAGGTGGATCACGGGCAGGTTGAGGACGACGGCGGACGCTAGGAGCAGCCAGCTCGCATTCTTGACCGCATTCCAGAGCGCTGCTTTGTCGTCGAGCCTCCAGATGACCAAGAGCAGCAAGACGGGACCGATCCACCGGATCACCAGGCGCAAGAGATTGGATCGGCTGGCCATTCGGATCGGCAGACTATACCACCCCGGTCGTGCTATGAGGGGGCCCGATGGGGTTGTGGCAGGCGATCATCGTCTTTCTGCTGAGCGCGGCCGTACTGGTCAAGGCCGGCTCTGCGCTTGCAGGATACGCGGATCAGATTGCCGAACGCATGCGCATGAGCAGGCTGTTCGTCGGCACGCTGATGCTCGCGTTTGCGACCTCGCTTCCCGAGCTGGTCACGGACATCACGGCCGCTCAGGCGGACGCGCCCGATCTGGCCGTCGGCGATCTCCTGGGCTCGTCCATGGCCAACATGGCGATCCTCGCGATCGTCGACCTGCTCTACCGAGGGCGGGTCTGGCCTTCGGTAGAGCTCGGTCACGCCCGTGTGGCGTCCGTGGCAATCGGGCTCACCGCAATTGCAACGCTGAGCATCCTGACGGGGTCGGAGGCCGGCATCGGATGGGTCGGCTTTGCGCCGATTTTGATCATGGTGCTCTACATTCTTTCGATCGCGTGGTTTCGGCGCATGCCGCTGCTCGCTCGCCCGGGCCTAGACCACAGCCGAATCCCGATTCAGAAGCCAACCGGCTGGAGCGAGGTCGCTGCGCAGTACTCCCTCCGCAAGCTCTGGTTCCGGTTTGCGGGTTCGGTGCTCTTCATCTTTCTGAGCGCTCCCGTCGCAACGCTTGCGGTGAAGGCGATCGCTCACGAGACGGGCCTCGAGCAGTCGTTCCTCGGCGCCGCGCTCCTCGCGGTGACGACCTCGCTTCCCGAGCTCGTGGCGTCCATCGCATCGCTGCGAATCGGTGCCTACGACATGGCGGTCGGCAACCTGTTTGGCAGCAACGTCGCGAACATGAGCGTGCTGCTTTTCGCCGACGTCGCCTACACCGAGGGGCCGATCCTGGCTGCCGTAGCGCCTGCACAAGCGATCGCGGGTGTCGGCGCAATTTTGATGATGGCGATCGCGGTTGCGGCGATCGTCGGCGAATCCGAACGTACCCGCCTTCGTCAGCTCGAGCCGGACGCCATCGTCCTGCTGGTCACGTACGCTGCGCTGCTCGCGGCGGTGGCCTTCTACTCTTGAGATCACGCGCACGCAGCGCTGACTGTGCCGCAGAGAGCCGCGCAATGGGCACCCGGTAGGGCGAGCAGCTCACGTAGTTGAGGCCCAGCCGATCGCAGATCGCGATCGATGCCGGGTCTCCGCCGTGCTCACCGCACACTCCAGTCTCGATGTCGGGCCGGGTCTTGCGCGCGCCGGCGACCGCGAGCCCCATCAGCTTCGCAACTCCGTCCTCGTCCAACGTGGCGAAGGGGTTGGTGGGCAAGATCCCCTGTCCGATGTACTCGACGAGGAAGCCCGACTCCGCGTCATCGCGGCTCATCGCAAACGTCGTTTGGGTGAGGTCGTTGGTGCCGAACGAAAGGAACTCGGCATACTCGGCGATCTGGTCGGCCGTCAGCGCGGCGCGCGGGACCTCGATCATCGTGCCGAACTGGTAGCTCACCTCGACCCCCTGCTCTTCCATCACCTTTTTCGCCTCCGCTTCGAGCACACCTCGTTGGCGCTCGAGCTCGTTCACGTGGCTGGTGAGCGGAATCATGATCTCGGGAATTGCCTTGACGCCGTCCTGGCTGACCTCACAAGCCGCCTCGATCACCGCGCGCACCTGCATGCGGGTGAGCTCCGGAATCAGAATTCCGAGGCGAACGCCGCGAAGCCCAAGCATGGGATTCGACTCTCGCAGCGACCCGACCCTGTCGAGCATCGAACGTGTTTCCGAGAGCTTATCGGTGATTTCTTCGACCTCGTCGAGTGTTCGGGCGCTCGTGATTTGGATCTGGAGGTCCGCCAGCTCGCGCGTCAGCTCCTCGAAGGCGGGAAGGAACTCGTGGAGCGGCGGATCGATGAGCCGAATGATCACCGGCAGGCCGTCCATCGCGCGAAAGAGACCTGCGAAATCCTTCCGCTGGAACGGCAGGAGCGCAGCGACCGCCTCCCTCCGCTCGCCCGGTGACCGCGTGGTGATCATCCGCTGAACGATCGGGAGACGCTCGGGCTCGAAGAACATGTGCTCGGTCCGGCAGAGGCCGATGCCCTCGGCGCCGTACTTGCGCGCGCGCTCCGCGTCCTCGGGGTAGTCGGCGTTGGCCCTCACGCCGAGGCGCCGGAACTCGTCCGCCCAGTCCATCAACCGCGCGAGCCATTGGTCCGTGATGTCCGGCACCACCGTGTCGAGCTTTCCTTCGAACACCTCGCCGGTCGTGCCGTCGATCGAAATCCAGTCGCCCTCGCGGATTTCGAGCTCCCCGACGGTCATGCTTCGGGCGCCGAGGTCGATCTTGAGCTCCGCCGCGCCCACGACCGCGGGCTTGCCGAACTGCCGCGCGACGAGGGCAGCGTGACTCGTTCGACCTCCGCTCGAGGTGAGAATGCCCTCGGCGGCGAGCATCCCGTGGACGTCGTCCGGCTTGGTCTCGGGCCTCACGAGCAGCACCTCGCGACCGTTTTCCTTCGCCCAGCGCTCGGCGAGATCGGGATCGAAGGCGACCCGCCCGGTTGCCGCCCCGGGTGACACGTTCAAGCCGTGAGCGAGCGGGCTCGTCCCCGCCTTCGCCGCCGCGGAGAACTGCGGATGGAGGAAGAACTCGATCTGCGCTGGGTCGAGCCTGAGGACGGCCTCTTCACGCGTGATGAGGCCTTCTTCGGCGAGCTCGACGGCGATGCGGACCGCAGCCTGGGCGGTTCGTTTGCCGGTGCGGGTTTGAAGGATCCAGAGCTTGCCGCGCTCGACGGTGAACTCCATGTCCTGCATCTCGCGGTAGTGCTTCTCGAGCCGCCGCGCGATGCTCTCGAACTCCTCGTAAATCGCGGGCATCTCCCCCCGGAGCTCGTTGAGCGGCTTGGTGGGTCGGGTCCCGGCAACGACGTCCTCGCCCTGCGCGTTCATCAGGTAGTCACCCTCGAGCGCGTTCTCGCCGGTAGTGGCGTTGCGTGACATCGCGACGCCGGTCGCGGAGTTGTCCCCGAGGTTGCCATAGACCATCGTGACTACGTTCACACCGGTGCCGAGATCGTGCGCAATGTTCGCGGCCTGCCGGTAGTCGCGCGCGCGCTTTCCGTTCCAGCTCGAGAACACCGCCTCGACGGCCATTCGGAGCTGCTCCTCGGCGCTCGATGGGAACTCGATGCGTGCTCGGCGCCGAACGATCTCCTTGAACTTCGCTACGATGTCCCGAAGGTCTTCGCCGGTGAGATCGGAGTCGCTCTTCACGCCGCGCTCTTCGCGAAAAATGGCAAGAGTGTCTTCAAAAGGCTCGTCGCGAATGCCCAGCACGACCGTCCCAAACATCTGAATCAGGCGGCGATAGGAGTCGTACGCGAAGCGCTCGTCGCCGGTGAGCTTGATCATGCCGTCCGTGACCTCGTCGTTGAGGCCGATGTCGAGCACCGTATCCATCATGCCGGGCATCGAGAACTTCGCCCCGGACCGGCACGACACGAGCAGCGGGCTCGACGGATCGCCGAAACGCTTGCCCGTCTCCTCTTCCATCGCGCGAAGCGCGGCGAGTACCTGATCCCAAAGCTCTGGCGGCAGCGTGCGCCCCGCCTCGAGGTACGCGTTGCAGGCCTCGGTCGTGATCGTGAATCCCGGAGGCACGGGCACCCCGAGACGATTCATCTCGCCGAGGTTTGCTCCTTTGCCGCCGAGTAGGCCGCGCACCTTGTCCCAGTCACCATCGACCGCGGCCTCGGCCTGATCGATTTCGCCCAGCGTGTATACCCATTTTTTCGTCATCGTTTGCCGGAACATGCTCCGATGTCGCGCCGCTGTCTACATGGTTTCGGGCGGCGGCGGCGGCGTCTCCGGCGGCGGCCGCCACCCGCCGCGGCTCGTGGGACCGCGGGTCATCGTGGGTTGGTGCGGGCACGGTCCTTGCTCGGCCCGACGGGTGCTCCCGTGGATCGCGTGTGGCTGGCTTATTGGGCTATTCGTTGGCGCGCACGGGCAACCGCAGGCTGGGCCCCTGCTCATCGCCGGGGCGATCCTCGCGGTATCGCCGCTCGCGCGCCACGGACGCGGCCTCTCCGCCAGGCTCTGGGATCCGTGGCTCGGTCTGGCCGCGCTCGCCTGTGGGCTCGGAGTCACGCAGGAAGGGTCGATACCCTGCTCGGTGCAGGGCGACGTCGCGGGTCTCGCCGAGGTCGAGGCCGTGCAGTACGGGGTCGCCGACGCCCGGCTCCGACTGAGGCTGCTCGGTGCGCGCCTGGCGGGCTCGGCGTTTCGCGCGCCTTCGGGGCAGACCTTGAGCGCGCGCGTTCCGATCGAGCGCGCCCCGCCCGCCCGGAGCAGAATCCGGCTCGACGCCGAGCTTCGGCCGCGCACCGAGCTTCGCAATCCAACGCCGAGAAGTCTGCTCTCGCTGCCGCGGCGGGCCTGCTGGGCCGACCTCCGCGACGAGAGCGCGTTCCACGTGGTCTCGGCACCGGACGTCGCCGCCCGCATCGACCGCTCCCGGGCCCGCGTGCGCGCCCACATGCGTCGCGTGCTTCCGGAGGAGGCCGCGGCCGTCGCTCGAGCGCTCGTTCTCGGCGACGGGGGCGCCCTCGGCTACGAACGGCGAAAGACGATCGCTTCGGTCGGCCTCGCCCACCTCTTTGCAGTGT